>JBCDIK010000153.1:0-9389 GCA_038749065.1 Pseudomonadota bacterium
CTGCGTCGGGAAGCCTCAGCGGTCATCGACCAGTACGGTCGGATTCGGCGCAGTTCACTCACGAGCGAGATGCAGGCCGGCGATGAGATCGGCGACCTCGCGCGCAGCGTCTCGAACATGCTGTCCAAGCTCCACCAGCACAACAATTTTCTCGAGAACATGCCGCGCACGCTACGGCATGAGATCAACAACCCGCTCAACACGCTGAGCACCTCCCTGGATAATCTGGCGGGCGAGCACGACAGCGTTCGCGACAGCAAGTACCTGGCCAGCGCCAAGCGCGGTGTCACGCGGATCGGGGCAATCGTGCAGAATCTGGCGGACGCCGCCAACCTGGAAGAGTCGCTGCAGGCTGAGGAGCTCGAGATCATCGATATCGAGGAACTCCTGAACAACTACGTCGCCAACTGTCGCATCACCCATCCGAACTGCGCGTTTGTATTCCGCGGCACCGGCGGCAGCGTTTATGCCGAGGTCTCCGACTACCGCATCGAGCAGCTGCTCGACAAGATCATCGATAACGCCATCGACTTTCACCGGGCGAACAGCCCGATCAAGGTTCAGCTCGACACCCACCGCGACTTCCTCCAGATCTCTGTCGCCAATCGCGGTCCCATTCTGCCGAGCAACGCGGAAAAATCGCTCTTCGACTCCATGGTCAGTCACCGGGGGCCACAGAATCGCCTGCACTTCGGGCTGGGCCTGTATGTCGTCCGCGTCATCGCCGAGTATCACGGCGGTCACGTACGGGCGATGAACCTGACCGATGGCTCCGGGGTCGCCATCATGGTGCAGCTGCCGATGGCTCGGCCGCAGGTTGATGGTGCGATGAATCGCACCCAGCGCTTCGAGGCAGCGACACGGCAGGATCCGGTGATCGCTGCTCGCTAATGGGTGTCGGGGTGGCGGGGCGCGCTACGCGGGGCGCGCTACGCGCGCCTGTAGATCGACGTCAGTGTCGGGTCCCCCTCACAGGCGAGGGTCCCCGACTCCACCAGGTAAGTGGTTGCGGCCAGAACGCTGCGAGCCGCTGCCGGATACATAAACTCCGGCGTGCCAGCGTACATCCGCGGCACCATCTCTTCGATCTGCCCGACGCCGTCGTCGATGCATGCGAGGATCTGTGCCTCGCGCTCGCGCCGGTGCTCAATGAATGCCTGGATGTGGGCTTTGGTGTCTTCGATGCAGGGTCCGTGCGTGGGCCAGTACACCTGGTCGTCGCGATCCAGCAGCTTTTCCAGAGAACGCATGTAAGCGCCCATGTCGCCATCCGGGGGCGAGATGATGCTCGTGGACCAGCCCATCACATGATCGCCGGTAAACAGCGCGCACTGTTCACGCAGGGCGTAGCACACGTGATTCGAGGTATGCCCGGGCGTGTAGACGCACTCAACGCTCCAGTCGTCACCTTCAAGTACGTCACCATCCCGCACCTCGACATCCGGCACGAACGCCATGTCGCCGCCCTCCTCTACCGGTACGCCTTCTTCGGCCTTGCCGGCGCCATGGGGGCCGTAACCGAAGCTGCGGGCATCGCAGTGCTCGAGCAGCAGCGGCGTACCCGGAGAGTGGTCCATGTGGGTGTGCGTGATCAGGATGTGCGAAATCGTTTCGCCGTGGGTTGCCGCGAGGATGGCATCGATGTGCTCCGGATCTGCGGGTCCCGGGTCAATCACGGCGACGCGACCGGTGCCCAAGATGTAGGTGCCAGTGCCTGCGAACGTAAAGGGGCTGGGATTGTTGGCGATGACGCGGCGGATGCCCGGCGCCAGCTCGTCGGCGACGCCGTAGTCAAACGTCATGTCGCGTCGATAAGGGATCTCGATACCCATAGCCTGCGGGTGCTGCTGTGCGATAGCGCAGCATAGGCGCGCGTCGCGTCCTAGTCGAGCACCAGCAGCAGCGCGATCGCGGCGAGTGCGGACCCGATGAGTAGCGCCAGGCGCACGCCGCTCATGAGCTGCGCACCCCGGCGGGAGACAGCGACATCCTTGAACACCAGACTGACCTGACCCAGCCGCACAATGTCGCCATCGCGCAGCTGCTGGCTCTGGACCTGACGCCCGTTCACCCAGGAACCGTTGGTCGCCATCAGGTTGGTCAGCGTGCTGCCCTCAGCACGGATCACCACTTCCGCATGCTGCAGGGAGACCGTGCGATCGGTGATGACGAAATCGCACTCGCTGCCGCGACCGAACAGGCTGCGCCCGATTCCCGGACGAAAGATTTCGCCACGCACGGGCTCGCTGGCGCCCAGGAAGAACGCGCCGGTGGTGCCTGCGGTTGCAGCAAGCAGGTCCGCGGGAACGGCGGGCGGCGCCGCTGCTCCCGTGATTTCGATCGCGCCGATCACGGTGGTGTCGTTGCGCAGCTCCGGCGTATCGCTCGAGTCAATCGGCAGCAGTGCGGGGAACGCCCCGGCTCGTATAGGCGTTCGGTCTTCGGCGCTGCCGATCAGCTGAAAGCGGTGCGTATCAAAGCTGACATAGTCGCCGTGGTGCAGACGTACGCCGCCCGCGATCCGTTCACCGTTGACGAAGGTGCCATTCGCAGAGTCGAGATCGGCCAGCCAGACTTCGTCACGCACCAGCAATCGGGCGTGCCGCCGGGAGATGTGGTCGTCATCGATCTGCAGCGCCGCCTCATCGTCCCGACCGATCAACTGCTCCGCGAGCAGCGGGATTTCCTGCTCGGAATTCGTGCGATGCAGGGTCCATTGCTCTTCCGAGTCACCTGCAGGCACCTGCAGGCAAACCTGGCTCGCGCCGATCTGGATCTGGTCGTCGGGCATCATCCCCACGGGCTGATCCGCCGCCACCCCGTTGACGACGATGGTGGCGTCCAGCAGCGGATGCACGGTGACCGCGCGATCGGTCACAGCGATCCGGGCGTGGTAGTCGAGCACATCCTCACCGGCAATGATGATGTCGTTGTCCAGGTGCCGCCCCAGGGTCACGTTGTCGAGGAGCGGCAGTGCATCGTCATCGATACGAAGGACGAGTCCTGCGAGGCTGGCCGATCCGGCTTCCGGCGTTGTCATGGCAGTGTTCGCCCCATGCCGCTCACTGCCCCTGCGGGGTCTCCTCCGTGCCGGTCACCGGAGGATTAGCCGCGGTGCGCACGGATGAAGTGACCGGCGACTCGGTGGCAGCGGCGTCCTGCGCCGTGGCTGCGCTCTCTGCCGCCATCCAGGCTTCCCGCTTGGCGCGCCAGTCCGGTACGTCCGGTGTCACGGTCAGGGCCAGATCAAGATAGGTTCGGGCCTGGGTGATCATACCCACCGCGTAGGCCTGTTCTGCAACCGCCGCTAGCTGCTCAGCGATCTCCGCCAATAGCGCTGTTGCTGCAGGATTACCGGGATCCAGCTGCTGGATCTGGCGTAGCGCGGACACCGCGTTGTCCTGCTCAGGCTGCGTCAGGTAGCCGAGTGCCATGCGCTCCTGCGCTCGCGCCAACAGCGTATCGAGCCGACCCTGGCGATCGCGCGCGGTCTGCAGCTGGGTCCGCATCTGGGCGACCACATCCGGGTCGATACCCGCGGCACTGGCTCGGTCGACCAGCCTTGCCGCGTCATCGAACGCTTTCTCATCCAGGCGCTGGATCGTTCGGGACGCAAGCTGCGCGCTGACCTCGTTGATCCCCTGCAGGGCGATGCTGTTGCTGGGGTCCGTCGCCAGCACCATCCGATAGAGCTCCGCCGCGTTCTGCCCGGCAGGATTGATCAAGGCGCCCTCGGCACGAAACGCGCTGGCCTGTGCGAGCAGCTCCGCGTTGCGCCCGGTCAGCTCCGTCGCATCGCGGATCAGATCCCGGACCTCATCCAGATCCGGGCTGTCCGGATTGGCAGCGATCGCCCGGTCCAGATAACCGATGGCCTGATCCACATCGCGGCGCTGGGCCGCAGCGATCGCCAGCTCCCGGTAAGCATCGCCCAGGCGCGCCAGCTCCGCGCGCGCGGCGGCGTGGTCGGGGACCAGGCGCAGGACCTCCTGATACGCCTGAATGGCCGCTGTGGCCGTTGCCAGGTCACTGAGGCCACGGCTGGCCAGCAGCTCGGCGGTATTGCCGAGCAGCGTCTGCGCCTGCTGCCGGTTCTCGAGTTCCAGGCTCAGCTCAGGCAGCACGGGATCATCGGGAAAGGCGTCGAGGGACTCGTCCAGCTTGGTCTGGGCCAGGGTGAGATTGTCAACGGTCAGCGCCTCGCGGACGCTCTCCTTCCACTGGCTGGCGAGCCCGGTGAGTGCCTCCTGCGCGCCGAAGTGATCGGGGGCAAGATCCAACACCCGGCGGTAGCCGGCGACGATACTGGTGAGGCTCTGGTTAGGGTCATCGTGGAGCGAGCGCGCACTGTTCCAGGCGTTGTCGACGGCCATCTGATCGGTCAGGCCCAGCTGCGCCATGGCCTGGGATACCCACTCGGGCTTCTGCGTCAGAATCAGCGAGGCGCCGATGACCAGTGCCCCGGCCAGCACCAGGGGCAGCGCCGTGCGTAGCTTCGAGGCACCGCGACCGCCGCCTTTGGCCGGCCCATCCCGCGGCTTGTCGCGTACCGCCGTCAACAGGGTGCTGCCTACGGCGCGGATTTCCTGGGTCGTGACGGCCTGCGTCCTGATCGTGGCGTTCGGCACCATGTCGCCCGCTTCAATCTGCTCCAGGGCTTCGCCCAGAGCGGCGCCGCTCTGGAAGCGGTCGTCGGGGTCCTTGGCGAGCGCCGAGTCGATCACGCTCTGGAAGGGTGAGAGATAGCTGGGCAGCTTCGGGATCGGCTCCTGGAGGTGCTTGACGCCAATCGCGACGGCGGATTCGGCCTTATAGGGCACATCGCCGGTGAGCATACGAAAGAACACCACGCCCAGGCTGTACAGATCGCTACGGCCGTCGAGGGGACGCCCTGCCGCCTGCTCCGGGCTCATGTACTGAGGTGTGCCGACAACGGTACCGCTGCGGGTCAGGGTCAACTCCGGGGCTGCCAGCCGGGCGATACCAAAGTCGGTCAGGACAGCACTGCCATCATCGCGGAAGAGGATGTTTTCCGGCTTGATGTCCCGATGGATAATGCGTTTATCGTGCGCGTAGTCGAGCGCGCGGCCGATATCCTTGACGACTTTGACCAGATCGCGCACGTGCATCCCGCTGTCGAGGCGCGCGTTCAGATCACCGCCAGAAAGATACTCCATGACCAGGTACAGCAGATCGTCGTGGGCACCCACGTCGTGAACCTGCACGACGTTCGGGTGTGTGAGCTGCCCGTTGATCCTCGATTCCTGGAGAAACCGCTTGCGAAACTGATCGTCCCGGGCGAAGGCGGATGACACCACTTTGAGTGCCACCCAGCGTCCGAACTTGGTCTGTACGGCCAGGTAGACGCGAGCCATGCCGCCGCGGCCGATCTCCCGTTCGATCTCGTAGCCGGGGATCTGCACGATCAGGAGTCGCCAAGCACCAGCGTCTGGACATCACCACTGATCAGCCGGCCAAGCACGTACTGCCCGTCAACAATCACCTCGGAGCCGTCGAGCTTGCTGGCAAGTCCGCGGCCATGGGCGAGGCCATTGACGCACTGTGGCGACTCGAACATCCACGGCTCGCCGTTGATGGTCAGCTCGCACTGCGGTACCGCCTGCAGTGTGCGGGTGTACTCCAGAGCGCCCTGGTTCCACAACTGCAGCGACCGGCCGTTGTCCGGCTGCTCCTTGACGCCGTACCCGTGCATCTTGTTATTGCTGAACTGGCCCCGGTAGACCGTGCCGTCGCGCCAGTAGAAGACGCCCAGCCCTGAGCGCGCGTCGCGCAGGAATTCCCCCACATAGCGATTACCGTTGGGCCAGCTCAGAGAACCCAGACCACTCTTGCGACCATTGTCGAAGCGCCCGGAGTAGGTCCGGCCGTCCGGAT
This sequence comes from Pseudomonadota bacterium, assembly GCA_038749065.1. Lineage (GTDB taxonomy): Bacteria > Pseudomonadota > Gammaproteobacteria > Pseudomonadales > Azotimanducaceae > CALHVX01. The sequence goes on from JBCDIK010000153.1 coordinate 5,896, forward strand.
AGGTGAAGCGGCCTTCGCCGTGCGGAATGCCGGAACGGAACGCCCCTTCGTAGAACTCGCCGCTGCTCCAGGTGAAGGCGCCCTGCCCCGTGCGCTCGCCGAGCTCGAAGTTGCCCCGGTAGCGATCACCGTTGGCCCACAGGAAGGTGCCCTCCCCATGCATGTCGTTGTCCTGGAAGCTGCCTTCATAGCGATTGCCGTTAGGCCAGCTCAGGACACCGCTGCCCTCGCGGCGGTCCGCAACGAACTCGCCTTCGTAGGTGCGGCCATCGGGCCAGCGATAGGTTCCCTGCCCCTGCAGACGATTGTCCGCAAACTCGCCTTCGTAGCGATTGCCGTTAGCCCAGGTGTACACCCCCTGACCGGTCCGCTGGCCGTCGACCACATCGCCTTCGTACAGGTCCCCGCCGGGCAGTTTGATCCGCGCTGCAAGGCTCAGCCCCGGCACGATGAGCAGGAGCAGTAGCAGGCGGGGCAGACACCGGTTGCGCAGGGCCGGTTGGTGCAGATTCGGCACTTGGCTAGACTCCCTGAGATTCCACAACATTACTGGATTCACCGGCACTTTTGGACCAGCTTTTCCTGATTTTGTCCCTACTTGGCGTGGGCGCGGTGGCCGGTTTTCTCGGGGTTCTGCTCGGGATCGGCGGCGGCGTGGTCATGGTGCCCGCGCTCATCGCGCTTCTGGACGCCACCGGCCTGATGTCCGGAGCGCAGGTCACCTTAGTGGCGGTCGCAACGTCCTTGAGCTGTGTGCTGGCGACCTCGGCCAGCGCTGCCCAGGCGCAGATCGCGGCCGGCAAGGTGCTCTGGCCGATCGTGTACCGCTGGAGCCTGCCGCTCATGGTCGGTGCGGCGCTGTCGGCGCTGATCGCCCGGGCGCTGCCCATGGCCACACTGCGCCTGCTGATTGCGGCGTTTCTGCTCTTCGTCGCCCTGGTGATGCTCACCCGTTGGCAGCCAGACCCGCGGCAGCAGATGCCACGTCGCGGCCTGGCGGCGCTGCTGGGGCTCGGTTGCGGAACCGTTTCGGGGCTCGCCGGCATTGGTGGCGGCAACGTGATCGTGCCCACACTGCTGTACTTCAACACCCCCATTCACCGCGCGACGGCAACCTCCAGCACCCTGGGTGTGCCTGTTGCCCTGGCAGGACTCGCCGGCTATCTGTGGATCGGCTGGCGTACACCGGTGGCGGCGGATCTGCCTGGTCTCTACGGCTACCTGTACCTGCCAGCGACCGGAGCGCTGCTGTTGGCCGCCGTGAGTCTGGCGCCGGTCGGTGTCAAGGCCGCGCATCGCATGGATCCAGCGCCCTTGCGGCGCGTCTTCGGGGCGTTGCTGTTGCTCGTGGCCGGGCGTATGGCCTACTCGGCGCTCGGCAGCTGACGGATCTGGATCGCATCGGTCGGAATCTCCGCCAGCACGTCAGAAATCACCACCACCTTGGCACCCGGGGCCACCTGATCCCGCTCCAGCAGCATGTCCAGAGCCCGTTGCAGAGTCTTTTCCGGGTCTGTGGAAAATGTGGTGCGATAGGCCCAGACGCTACGGTTGATCGCCAGCCGGCGGCGCGTCTGGCTGTTGTTCGTGAATGCGAAGATCGGCACCTTGGCCGGGCGCGCGTTGGTGACCAGGTCAGCCATGATGCCGCGCCGGGTAATGACGGCAATGCCCTGGGCATTGACCGCCTCCGCCAGCGCAACGGCATGAATCGCCAGGTGCTGCTTGTCGTTGTCTGCCTTGAGCTCGCGCTCGTAGCCAAGGCCCGGCCAGCGCTCTGAGCGCAGCGCGATATCGACAAGTTGACGCACGCAGCGTGTCGGGTGGCGTCCGACGCTCGTTTCGCCGGACAGCATCACCGCATCCACCCCCTCATAGATCGCATTGGCAACGTCGGTTACCTCGGCGCGGGTCGGGATGGGGTTGTCGATCATGGACTCGAGCAAATGGGTCGCAACGATACAGCGCCGGCCATGCAGCGCACAGGCGTGAACGATGCGCCGCTGGATGTTCGGCAGGTCAGCCAGATTGGTTTCCACGCCCAGATCGCCGCGAGCGACCATCACACCATCGGCCGCACGGGTAATCTCATGAATGTTGGCGACCCCTTCCTGATCCTCAATTTTGGCGATGACCTTCACCGCTCGGGCCTTGGTGCCCAGCAGTTCGCGCAACTCCTCGATGTCTTTCGCGCTGCGCACGAAGGACAGCGCCACAAAATCAATTTCCTGCTCCAGACCGAAGAGGATGTCCGCGCGGTCTTTCTGGGTGATCGCCGGCAGATTGACCTTGATGCCGGGCAGGTTCACGTGCTTCTTGCTGCCCAGCTTGCCGCCATCGAGCACCTTGCAGACCAGTTGCTCGCCCTGCTGCTCCAGAACTTCGAAGTTGATCAGGCCGTTGTCCACGGTGAGCTTGTCACCCACATTGAGGACATCGACCAGCTCGTGATAATTCACGTGAATCGAGGTCTGCTCGACATCGGAGTCGGCGCGCACGCTGATCGTCACGACGTCGCCGGCCGCCAGGTCCATCGGTTGATTGAGCATGCCGGTGCGGATTTCCGGTCCCTGGGTATCGAGCATGATCGGTACCGGGTACGGCATTTTCCGGTTCAGGGTCTTGACCCAGCCGATGATCTTGGCCGCCGCTTCGTGATCCGAGTGGCTCATGTTCAGCCGCACGAGCCCCATGCCCGCCTCCATCAGCGCCTTGATCCCCTCGTAGCTCGCGGTCGCAGGGCCAATGGTGCAAACGATTTTGGTTTTCCGCAGGGGGGCTTTAGCGTTCAAGAAAGCAGTCTCGGCTGGCGCTTGGGATCAACGGCGCGGCCAGCTTAGGGAGGGCTCCCGCTCTGCGCAAGCGGCGCACAGAGAGCTCACCAGGAGCCGCGCGCAGAGCGCGCACAGAGGGTGGTCGGGCGTCAGCCGGAGGACCAAAAGCGCTCGAGTTCCTGTGTCAATTGCGCCGCACGCAGCACTTTGGGCACCCAGTGCGTGGGGAAAAACTGACGATAGTCCGGCTCGGCGAAGCGGTCATCCACCAGGCACAGCACGCCACGGTCCTCCGGGCTGCGTAGCAGTCGACCCGCCATCTGCACGATCTTGGTCATCGCCGGCAACGTTGCCGTCAGCGTGCGCGCCCGATAGGCATCGTGGTGGTCACGCAGGTGCGCTTCCCGGGCCCGCAACTCCGCCGACGGCGGCGCCAGGCCGACCCCGACGCAGACCACGCCGGCCAGGGTAATCCCGCTGTAGTCCACAGACTCGGCGAACACCCCGCCGAGCACCACGCAGCCGAGGACGCTCGCTCCGGCGGCTCCGGCACTCGCGAGCTGCGCCAGAAACGCAGACTGGTCACCGGAACTCATCTGCCGGGTCTGGGCGATGATCCGGGCTTCCAGAGAATGCGCGTGCAGCGCCTGCGTGAGCATCTCCAGATAGGCAAAGGATGGCAGCGCTACCAGGTAGGTCCCGCCCTGCGCCTGCAGCAGC
>JBCDIK010000154.1:0-9347 GCA_038749065.1 Pseudomonadota bacterium
ATCGAGGAGGTCACACACGAGCGTCTCGAGGAGCCGATGGTGACCGCGATCCTGGAGGCCGCTCTGCAGGCCGCGGATGGCGCGCTGACCGTCGATGCCTGCTTGAAGCTCTTTCGCCGCGGCGAGCTGCCGGTCAGCAACAACGAAACGCGCAAGGAGCTGGTACGGCGCCTGCTGGAAGCGTTGACGGAAAGCTACGAGGGGCGCGGCATCGAGTTGAAGCGAGTGGCCTCCGGCTACCGGCTGCAGGTACGGCAGGACTACGCCCGCTGGGTCTCCCGGTTGTGGGAGGAAAAGCCACCGCGTTACTCGCGCGCGTTGCTGGAAACGCTGTCGCTGATCGCCTACCGGCAGCCGGTGACACGCGGCGATATCGAGCAGGTCCGTGGCGTGGCTGTCAGCCAGAACATCATGCGCACGCTGACTGAGCGCGGCTGGATTCGCGAAGTCGGGCACCGGGAAGTGCCCGGCCGTCCCGCGCTGTACGGCACCACCAAGGCCTTCCTGGATTACTTCAACCTCAAGTCCCTGTCGCAGTTGCCGCCCCTCGAAGAGATCCGTGAGCTGATTGAGCCCGTGGTGGTCGAGGAAGCGCCCGCGGAACCGGCCGACTCCGCGCAGCGGTCCGCTGACGCAGCTGCGGTGACCGTTTCGGAGCCCGGTGCTGAGGCGGATGTCGACCCGGTCGAAGATGCCGATCAGGTCGGAGATGCCGAAGATGCGGCGGGGGTCATAGAGGCGAGCGAAGCGCAGGATGCCGAGGCGGATGCGGAAGAACCGCTCGCCGTCGTTTCGGAACCCGGTACCGAGGAGCGGACCGAGGGTGAGCACGAGCCACCCGCCAGGACCGGCGGCGAGGCGCTGGCCGAGGTCGTCCCCCTCGCGCGTGGCAAACGGCAGGAGCGGTGACCGCCGACGGTAGCCGGCCGGAGCCCGCCACCGCCGGTGAGAAACTGCAGAAAGTACTTGCGGCCCAGGGCCTCGGTTCGCGGCGTACCATGGAGACGTGGATCGCCGAGGGCCGGGTGACGGTCAACGGCGAACGCGCCCACCTGGGGCAGCGCGTCAGCGAGCAGGACCGCATTCAGGTCGACGGCGGGAGACCGCTGCGGCAGCGCCAGGACCACGCCCGCATTCTTCTTCTCAACAAGCCCGCCGGTCAGGTGTGTACCCGCAGTGATCCGGAGGGTCGCCCAACGGTCTTCAAGGGTTTGCCGAGGCTGAAACAGGGTCGCTGGATGACCGTCGGTCGACTCGATATTCAGACGACCGGGTTGCTGCTCCTCACCAACTCCGGTGATCTGGCGAACCGCATGATGCACCCGAGCTCCGGGCTGGATCGGGAGTACGCGGTGCGCGTCAACGGCAAGCTGTCCGAGGCGGCGCTCGAGGAGCTCGTGGCGGGCGTGATGATCGATGGCGATCTGCACCGCTTCAGCGATATCCAGTACTACAACGGCCGGGGCACCAACCACTGGTACCACGTGGTGCTTATGGAAGGGAAGAATCGTGAGGTGCGGCGGCTCTTCGAGAGCCTCGGCCTGATGGTGTCGCGCTTGAAGCGGGTGCGCTACGGGCCGGTGCTGCTGCCGTCCTGGTTGCCCGTCGGACAGCGCGAGGAGCTGGGCGAGGCCGATGTGCGAGCGATCGCCGCGCTGCTCAACCTGCCGGAGCCCGAGCGGCGACGCGGGGCGGCAGCAGGACGTGGCCGCGAACGCGCACAGCGGCGGCGCCCGCGTAGCGTGCTCATCGACTACCCGGGCCTGAAGCGCCCGGCCTGAAGCGCCCGGCCTGAAGCGCCGCCCTGAGCTGCCGCTCAGCCGCGGACCAGCTGCAGCCGACCGGCGCTGATGTTGCCTGCCCCGGTGAGCTGGGCCAGCTTCAGCGCGTCTTCGGCGCGCCCCAGCACTGAGCGTGCGTTGTCATTGCGGCGCGACGTGGCGATTCCCATGCAGGCTGTGAGCTGCCCATCGACCTCGTCACTGGACAGGTGCAGCGCGCCGATCAGCACGCGTAGCTTCTCGGCGACCTGTGCCGCCTGACGCGCGCTGGTGCGGGGCAGCAGCGCCGCGAGCAAACCGGTGCGGATCTGGTAGACGCCATCGGCCTGCCGCAACGTCTCGCGCAACAGGGCCTGGACGCTGTCGATCACCGCCTGTGCCCAGGCGTCGCCACTGCGCTCCCGCAGCGTGTCGAAGTCATCAATCGCGATGAGTACCAGGCTGTCCTGCTTGTGCTCCGAGGCCAGCGCTTCGCTCATGGCAGCGCGTTCGTTTGTTTGTTGCACCGTGGGCGCCGGACTAGCGCCGCGCTCGAGTTCCCGGTCCGCCAGCGCCAGGGCGTTCTTCAGCGCGCCGGCCATGAGTGCAACGAGGTCCTCCACGGTGCTCAGGGCGTGTTCCGCCGCGGGGCGCTCGAAGTACACCACCAAACAGCCGAGGTCAGCCTGGGTCCATTGCAGGTTGTAAGTGGCACTGTGTCGGCGCCGGGTGCCGAGATCGCAGTCGAAGCTGCGCTGGCCGCTACCGCCTGCTCGCTCATAGGTCAGGCCGCTGATCCCGGCGAGCGCCTCGGCCTGGCGGTAAAACAACCCCAGCAACGGATCGATTTGAAGCTGGGCATGGAAGGCCTGGACCAGCTGCATGGCCGCTTCCGTTTCAAAATTCTCGATGCGCATGGGCTCAGTGCCGGGATTGTGCTCTGTGGTCATGTCCTGAACTTCCTGACGGTGACAATTTTTTGGCGCGCTCGGGGCGCCGCGTCCTGTCTAGCACAATGCGAACATCGTGCCAGTCCGAAAGCAGCGCTTTGAGCGTTTTTGTTTCGTGCAGGAGGGGGTTTTGGCGGCGCAACGCCCGTATTGGGCGTCAAAAACCACGGCGCCGTCAGAAACCCGACGTCAGGGGTCTGACACTTCGGCCGCGCACGCGTCGGCCAGCCACTGCCAGTCGCCGGGTTCCCGAATCGACAAGGCGGCGCCCCGGGGGACCGGCAGATCGGGTCGGAACAGCGCCGCGTAGCGGTCCATCAGCGCTTCCGCAGGCGGAACCGTTGCTGGGTCCTCCGCCGGATAGGCCGCTGCGCGCATGGCCGTGCGGGTGCCGCCGGGATTCAGACTCAGCGCGCGAATGGCGCTGATGTTCTCTATTTCATCCGCAAAGATCTGCATCAGACCTTCCGTCGCGAATTTGGAGGCAGCGTACGCCCCCCAGTACGCCCGCCCGAGACGCCCGACACTGGAGCTGGTGAAGACCACCGTGGTGGGCTCGCCGCCGCTCAGCAGCGGCTGCAGGTGGCGCGTGAGCACCATCGGCGCGTGGACGTTTACCTCAAAGACCTCGCGCCAGGTCGCGCTCGGGTAGTGGGCGAGGGGTGTTTTCGGTCCCAGAGCGGATGCGTTGTGCAGCACGCCGTGCAGGGTCCCGTACTCATCTTCGATCGCCGTCGTCAGGGCCTGCGCCTGCTCGTCACTCAGGCGAGCGAGGTCGAGCGGGACGATGACCGGTCGCGTTGCGGTGTGCGCGCTGATCCAGTCGAAGACCGCTTCGAGCCGCTCACGGGTGCGACCGACCAAAATGACGTGGGCACCGAGGGCGGCGAAGGTCTTCGCGGCGGCGGCGCCGATACCGGCACCAGCGCCGGTGACGAGGATGACTTGATCGCGCAACGCGCCGGCTGGCGGCGGATAGACCCACTCGGGAGCGACCGCGGCCAGGGCGGGGTCTGCCGCCAGAGCCGGTATCTGTTCAGGCAGGCTTGCGGGCATAGAGCAGGTAGTTGGCGTCCGTGTCCCGGGACAGGCTCGCCTTGCGGGTGAAGGGGTTGTAGCGCATGCCCTCGACCCGTTCCACGGTAAGCCCGGCAGCGCGCGCCGCCGCGGCCAGCTCCGAAGGCTTGATGAACTTCTCGTACTCATGAGTGCCCTTGGGCAGCAGCTTCAGTACGTACTCCGCTCCGAGGATCGTGAGGAGGTAAGCCTTCGGGTGGCGGTTGATCGTTGAGAACAGCAGATGCCCACCGGGCCGCGTCAGCCGGGCGCAGGCGGCGATGGTCGATGCGTAGTCGGGAACGTGCTCGAGCATCTCCAGACAGGTGACGGCGCTGAAGGCTTCCGGATGCGCCTCGGCAAAGGCTTCCGCGGTGCTCTCCTGGTACGCCACCTCGATCCCGCTTTCCAGCGCGTGCAGTCGCGCAACGGCCAGGGGCCGCTCGGCCATATCGATGGCGGTGACCCGGGCGCCAGCCGCGGCCAGGCTCTCGGCAAGGATGCCTCCGCCGCAGCCCACATCGAGGATCGGCTGCTCACGCACGTCCAGCCGCTCCGTGAGATATCCGACCCGCAGGGGATTGATATCGTGGAGGGGTTTGAAGTCCCCGTCCGGGTCCCACCAGCGGCTGGCGAGCTCATTGAATTTGGCCAGTTCGGCTTGATCGACGTTCACGGCGCGCAGTCTATCCCGAATGCGTCAACAAGGCGTTGCGAAGGCGGTTTCGTGGTAAAATTCGGCTTTTCATCAAGCCCGGATCTATGTCGGATCAGACCCCCCCGAACGAGCCGCCACAGGGCGGCGGCACCGACGTTACTGAGCCTCCGAATCGCGACATCATGCCGGTCGCCATCGAGGACGAACTACGCCAGTCCTATCTCGACTATGCCATGAGCGTCATCGTCGGGCGTGCCTTGCCCGACGTTCGGGACGGGCTCAAACCCGTGCACCGGCGCGTGCTCTACACGATGAGCGAGCTCAACAACACCCACAGCCGGCCCTACATGAAGTCGGCCCGGGTCGTGGGCGACGTCATGGGCCGCTATCACCCGCACGGTGACTCGGCGATCTACGACACCGTGGTGCGAATGGCACAGGATTTCGCCATGCGCTACCTGCTGGTCGACGGCCAGGGCAACTTCGGTTCCATCGACGGTGATCCGGCAGCCGCCATGCGCTACACCGAGGTGCGCATGGACAAGCTCGCGAGCGAATTGCTCTCGGACCTCGATAAAGAAACCGTTGATTTCGTTCCGAACTACGACGATTCGCTGACCATGCCGACGGTGCTGCCGACGCGGGTGCCCAACCTGCTCGTCAATGGCAGCAGCGGCATTGCGGTCGGCATGGCAACGAACATTCCGCCCCACAACCTGACCGAGGTGATCAACGGGACCCTCGCGCTCTTGGAAGACCCGGCCACCTCCATCGATGCGCTCATGGAGCACATCACCGGTCCGGACTTTCCGACCGCTGGCATCATCAACGGCCGCGCGGGGATCGTTCAGGCGTACCGGACTGGCCGTGGCCGTATCTATGTGCGGGCGCGCGCGGAGGTGCTCAGCGATGAGCGCACCGGCAAGGACACGATCGTCATCCACGAGATCCCCTACCAGCTGAACAAGGCGCGACTGATCGAGAAGATCGCCGAGCTGGTGAAGGAAAAGCGGATCGAAGGCATCACCGAGCTGCGCGACGAGTCTGATAAGGATGGGCTGCGCGTGGTGATCGAGCTGCGCCGGGGCGAGAGCGGCGAGGTGGTTTTGAACAACCTCTACGCGCAGACCCAGCTCCAGTCTGTATTCGGCATCAACTGTGTCGCGCTCGTTGATGGCCAACCGCGGGTGCTCAACCTCAAGCAGATGCTCGAGGCGTTCATCAAACACCGCCGCGAGGTCATCACGCGGCGCAGCCTGTACCTGCTACGGCGGGCGCGGGCGCGCGGGCACACCTTCGAAGGGCAGGCCGTCGCGCTGGCGAACATCGATGCCGTGGTCGAGCTGATCAAGCAATCCGAGAACGCGGCGGCGGCTCGGGCAGCGCTCATGGGGCGCGGCTGGGTCTCCGAAGGCGTTCAGGAACTGCTTGCCCGGGCGGGCAGCGATGCCTGCCGCCCGGATGATCTAGGGCCCGAGTTCGGTTTTCGCGATGGGTTGTACTACCTGTCCGAGCGGCAGGCCAACGCCATCTTGGAAATTCGCCTGCACCGGCTCACGGCCATGGAGCAGGACAAGCTGATCGAGGATTACCAGGCGATCCTGGATGAGATCGCCGACCTGCAGGACATCCTGAACTCAAGCGATCGGCTGCAGCGGGTGCTGTGCGATGAGCTGATCGAGATTCGTGAAACCTACGGCGATGAGCGCCGCACGGAGATCCTGAGCTCTCACGAAGATCTGACCGTCGAAGACCTGATCACCGAAGAAGAGCTGGTCGTCACGATCTCGCATCAGGGCTACGCCAAAACGCAGCCACTGCAGGCCTATGCGGCGCAGCGCCGCGGCGGCCGCGGCAAGGCGGCGACCTCGGTCAAGGATGAGGACTTCGTGCGGCATCTGGTCGTGGCCAATAGCCACGACATGCTGCTGTGCTTCACGAACCTCGGCAAAGTCTACTGGCTCAAGGCGTTCCAGATCCCCCAGGGCAGCCGCAATGCCAAGGGCCGGCCGCTGGTGAACATGCTGCCCTTCGCAGCCGATGAGCGGGTAACCGCGATCCTGCCCATCAAGGACTTCAGCGAGCAGAAGTTCGTCTTCATGGCCACGCGCAACGGCACGGTCAAGAAGACCCCGCTGGAACAGTTCAGCCGGCCACGCACGTCGGGGCTGATCGCGCTCGAGCTGGAGGAGGGCAACACCCTCATGGGCACCGCGCTCACCGATGGTCATTGCGACGTTTTGCTGGTCGCCAGCTCCGGCAAGGCCGTCCGTTTCAAGGAGTCCGATGTCCGCACCATGGGGCGCACCGCCCGCGGTGTCCGCGGTATCAAGCTCTCCGGGCAGCACCAGGTGATCGCGCTCATGATTCCCGGAGCCGACGAGTTTGTGCTCTGCGCCAGTGCCAATGGCTACGGCAAGCGAACGCCGACCGCCGATTTCCCGGTCAAGGGCCGCGGCACCCAGGGCGTGATCGCTATGCAGGCCAGTGAGCGCAACGGCGATCTGGTTGGCGCCGTGCAGGTAGCGGAAGCCGATGAGCTGATGCTGATCAGCGATCAGGGCACGCTCGTGCGGACGACGGTCGAAGACGTCTCCGTGCAGGGCCGCAACACCCAGGGGGTCCGGCTCATCAACCTGCGGGACGACGAGCGTCTCATGGGCGTCGCGCGCATCGCCGAGGAAGACATCGTCGAGCCGCCGCCCGCGACCGATGCGGACGCGGATCCTACGGATCCTACGGATCCGACGGATGCTTCTGATCCGTCAGATCCGGTGGATACCTGATCGGTATGCGCATACACAATTTCTCGGCGGGGCCGGCGGCGTTGCCGCTGCCGGTGCTCGAACGGGCGCAGGCGGAGCTCACGGACTACGCGGGCAGCGGCATGTCCGTCATGGAGATGTCCCATCGCAGCGCGACGTTCATCGAGATTGCCGCCCGGGCGGAGCGCGATGCGCGCGCGCTGCTGGCGATCCCGGAGAACTATCGGGTGCTGTTTCTGCAGGGCGGTGCGACCGCGCAGTTTGCAGCGGTGCCCCTGAATCTTCTGGGTGAGCGTGCCAGCGCGGACTATGTCCACACCGGCGCCTGGTCGGCCAAAGCCATCAAAGAGATGGCCCGCTACGGTCAGGCCAACGTGATCGCCAGCGCCGAAGGCACCGGGTTCGATCGCGTGCCGGCACCAGCGTCCTGGCAGCGTGATCCCGAAGCGGCATATCTCCACCTCTGTTCGAACGAGACCATCGGTGGCGTGCAGTTTTCGGACTTCCCCGAGGACCTTACGCTCGAAGGTGTGCCGCTGGTCGTTGATATGTCCTCAGACATCATGTCGCGCCCCTTGCCGATTGAGCGATTCGGTCTGATTTACGCCGGCGCGCAAAAGAACATTGGACCGGCGGGCCTCACGCTGGTCATTGTGCGTGATGATCTGCTCGATCGGGCGGCGGCCGCCACGCCTTCGGTTCTCGATTACCGGGTTCAGGCTGATGCCGATTCCATGTCCAACACGCCGCCGACCTATGCCTGGTACCTGGCCGGGCTGGTGTTCCAGTGGCTGCTCGAGCAGGGTGGCCTTACGGCCGTCGAGGTCGCAAACCGGCGCAAGGCGGAAGCGCTTTACGGCCTGATCGACGCCAGCAACTTTTTCCACAGCCCGGTCGAGAGCGGTTCCCGTTCGCTCATGAACATCCCGTTCACGCTGCCGGACGCGGCGCTTGATGCGCCGTTTCTGGTCGGTGCAGAGCGTGCGGGGCTCATGAATCTGAAAGGACACCGGAGCGTAGGCGGCATGCGCGCCAGCCTCTATAACGCCGTGTCGGATGAAGCGGTGGCCGCGCTGTGCCAGTACATGCAGGACTTCGAACGTGAGCACCGATAAGCTGCAGGATGACGGCGAGGCGCTGGCGGAGCTGCGCGAGCGGATCGACAGCATCGATGAGCAGCTGCAGCGGCTCCTCAACGAGCGCGCGGACTGCGCACTGCGTGTCGGCGCAATCAAGCAGGCGTCCGGCGCCGCGACCCCGGTCTTCTTCCGCCCGGAGCGGGAGGCGCAGATTCTGACCATGCTCAAGGCACGCAACACCGGGCCGCTGCCAGACGATGCGGTCGCGACGTTGTTTCGCGAAATCATCTCCTGTTGCTTGAGCCTTGAACAGCCGCTGACCATCGCCTATCTCGGCCCATCCGGCACCTACACCGAAGCTGCGGCGATCAAGCAGTTCGGTCACTTTGCCAAGACCCGGGCCCTGGGCGCGATCGATGAGGTTTTCCGTGAGGTCGAGTCCGAAGCCGTGCACTACGGTGTTGTGCCCGTGGAGAATTCCACCGAGGGCATGGTGAACCACACCCTCGACTGCTTCATGGATGCCAAGCTGAACATCTGTGCTGAGGTGGAATTGCCCATTCACCACGCGTTGCTCGCGCCGGCTGCGGTCGCGCCGGAGCAGATCACCGAGATCCTCTCGCACTCCCAGTCGCTGGCGCAGTGTCGGAGCTGGCTCGATGCGAATTTCCCGCAGGCGACGCGCACCGCCGTGCCGAGTAACGCGGAAGCGGCACGCCAGGTGCGCGAGCGCACCGATGCGGCGGCGATCGCCGGAGAGATGGCGGGCGAGCGCTACGGCCTCGCGGCGTTGCATACGCAGATTGAGGACCAGAAAGACAACAAGACCCGCTTCCTTGTGATCGGCAAGCAGGACGTCGGACGTAGCGGCCAGGACAAGTCATCAATCCTGGTTTCGACCCGCAACGAGCCCGGGGCTCTGTATCGCGTGCTCGAGCCCTTCCACAAACACGACATCAGCCTCTCGCGCATCGAGACGCGGCCCGCTCGGGATGGTAACTGGTCCTACGTGTTCTTCATCGACCTTGAGGGCCATCGCAGCGATGCGGCCGTTCGCCTGGCGCTGGAAGAAGTGGGCG
>JBCDIK010000155.1:0-9203 GCA_038749065.1 Pseudomonadota bacterium
CCAGAAGGTCGCCATCGCCCTGGCGATCCTGCGGGAACCCCCGCTGTTGCTGCTCGATGAGCCCACGTCCGGCCTCGATCCCGTGGCCATCGATGAGTTCAATGCGCTCATCCAACGCATGGCGGGGCAGGGCACGACCACGCTCATGGTCACCCATGATCTTTACGGTGCCTGTCAGGTCGCGAGCCGGATCGGCGTGATGCGCGACGGCGCCCTGGCCCACGAGTTTGTCGGCCAAGCGGGCCAAAACATTGCGCTGGACGATGTCCGGCAAGCATTTTCGGAGGCGGTTGCCTGATGGATACTGTTTGGAGAATCGCCGTTGAAGAGTGGCGCTACTGGCGCCGCACACGCCTCTTCCTCGGTGCGAGCGCGGTGGTACTGGTCATGCTCATCGTCGCGCTGGCCAACACATCGGCACGCATGACGGCGGCCGATCACAGCCGCGCGCATCTGCAGCAGACCGCCAGCGAAGCCTTTGAGGCGCAACCGGATCGGCATCCTCATCGCATGGTGCACTACGGCCACTATGTGTTCCGCGAGCCGGCGCCGCTGGCGATACTTGATCCCGGCGTCGATCCTTATGCCGGCACGGTGATGTTTCTCGAAGGCCATCACCAGAACAGCGCGACGTTCTCCCCCGCCTACAGCGCGCCCCGGGCGGGGCCGCTCGCGAGCCTCACCCCCGCGGCGCTCTATCAGCAGCTGGTCCCCCTACTGCTGATCGTGGTGGGCTTTTCCATGCTGACCCGCGAACAGGAACAGCGCACGGACCGGTTGTTGCTGACGTCCGCCGTGAGCCCCGCCACGCTGTGGGCGGGCAAGGCCCTGGCCCTGACTGGCTTTGCCCTGTTGTTGCTGTTGCCGCTTGCGCTGGGTGCGGTCTACGCGGTCACCCGCGGCGCCTCTGTTACCGGCGCGGCCCTGTTCCTGGGCGGCTATGCACTGTACCTGTGCGTCTGGGCCCTCCTGACCACCGCGGCGTCGGCGTGGTGTCGACAGGGCGCAGCGGCGCTGACTCTGTTGCTGTTGCTCTGGCTGGGGCTGAGCGTCGTCATGCCACCTGCGGTCTCGGCGGTCGCGAGCGCCGTGCATCCGATGGCGAGCAAGATCGAGTCAGATCTGGCTGTGCAGGCCGCTTTGGCGGATCTGGGTGATGGACACAATGCCGCAGACCCTTCTTTCGCCAAGCTCCGAAGTCAGCTGCTGGCGCAATACGATGTTGATCGCGTTGAGGATCTACCGATCAACTTTCGCGGGGTGGTCGCTGGCGAGAGCGAAGCGGAGCTGACGGCGATCATGAATCGCTTCGCCCGCGGGCGCATGGCGCGGGAGCGTGAGCAGGCCGCGACGGTCGATCGGCTCAGCCTGTTATCGCCGCAACTCGTGCTGCAGCGCCTGTCGAGCCCCGTTGCAGGCAGCGACCTGGCGCAGCACCACGCCTTCGCTGAGCAGGCCGAGGCGGTACGCTTCGAGTTCGTGCAGGGTCTCAACGACCTTCACGCGAATGAGCTGGACTACGCCCTGGATATCAATCGCAACGCCGATACGGAAGCCGCGCAGCGCGCGCGCATCAGCGCCTCGAACTGGAGTGACGTGCTGGCGGACTTCCGCTTTGAGCCGGTGGCGCGAGATCAGCTCACCGGTCTGGCTGCGCTGCCGCTGCTCGGGCTGCTGTTGTGGTGCGCGCTCGCGATTGCGGCGGGCCTGCTCGGTGTACGGCGCAATGCCGGTAGCGCGCATGGGTAGCTGGCAGCGGGAACTGGGTTTCGCGCTTCGCGAGCGCGTTGTCCGCTACACCCTCGCCCTGGCCGTACTTCTGGCGAGCGTGGCCGTTGGTGCGGGACTGGTTGCGACCGACTCTGAGCGCACCCTGTTGGCGGAGCTGAAGGATCGGGTCGAAGAGGAGAAGACCCTCGCGCTCGAAGCCCAGTCCGATCCCGGCAGCGCGGCGTACTACAGCTTCCACCTGACCTGGGAACCACCCGCTGCCTCCGCCTTTACCGCCTACGGGCAGCGGCGCGTGCTGCCGTGGATGCATCGTATCCGCGCCCTGGCGCTCGAGGGACAACTCTACGAAGCGGATACAGGCAACCCGGCGCTCGCCAGTGTCGGGGTGCTCGACTTTGCCTTCGTCGCGGCCTACCTGCTGCCGTTGTTACTGCTGGTCATGCTCTATGACGGCGAGGCCTCCGAGCGGCGGCAGACCCGCTACGAGCTCCTGCTCGCGAGCCACGAGGGCGGCGGTCGCCTGTTCCTGCAGCGCGCCATCGTGCGCGCGCTCCTGCTGTTTGTGGCGATCGCGTTGCCGTTGCTGGTGGGGCTCATCATCGCCGGCGCGGGCCCGGCAGACTGGGGCACCATGTTCGGGGCGTTAGCGCTTAGTATCGGGATCTGGCTGGTTCTGGCGCGCGTGGTCACCGCACGCACAGCAAACGGCGCGACGGCGGCGGTCGTGCTCCTGGGCCTATGGCTGCTCAGTGCGGTGGCCGTGCCGGCAGCAGGGCGCCTCCTGGCCGATGCGCTCATCCCGGTGCCCGAGGGTGGAGAGGTACTGCTCGCGCAGCGGGAAGCCGTCAACGATGCCTGGGATCTGCCGAAGGAAGCCACTATGGAACCCTTTGTGGCCAGTCATCCGGAGTGGGCGGACTACGCCGAGATCCCGACCTCTTTCGAGTGGAAGTGGTACTACGCCTTCCAACAGGTGGGGGACGAGACCGCAGCGCCGCTATCCCAGGCACTGAGCGAGGGCGTGGCGGCGCGCGATCGTTTCATGAGCCGCGTAGCCTGGTTGTCGCCGCCGCTACTGGTCGAGCGGCTCATCGCCGCTGCCGCGGGGACTGACCGGTCGGCACATCAGCGCTACGAGCGCTGTGTGCGGGGCTTTCATGAGCGGCTGCGAAAGTTTTACTACCCGATGCTGTTCGGGGTCGAGCCCTACAGCGGCGAGCGGATGACAGCGCTGCCCAGCTTTTCGCCTTGCTGACGGTCCTGAGTGGGCATGATCTCCGCAGAATGCTGGCCCTCATCGCTTTACTACGGGATTCGGCATGAACACAGGAAACCTGAAACGGGTTCGCCGCCTTCATTTCGCAAGGTGACTGACTCGTTCAGTATGGACGTGAAGCCGGCGCTTGAGAGCGTTCTCTCAAGGTAGGGGCGTGCCTGGCGATAACGGCCTGAAGGGCCGATCTCATAGTCTGAGGATCCCCCGTTGTCAGCGATGGCCTCGACGGTAAACACGAAACACCCCGATGGCCGCAGTGCCTGTGCGCAATTGCTGATCACCGCATCGAGCTTGCCCAGGTAACACAGCGTATCGACGCAGGTCACGAGATCGAAAGTCTGTGGCTGCGAAGCGAGATAGGCCGTGATTTCTTCTTCGATGAGCTCCTGATACAGCCCGCGCTCTTTGGCTTTGCTGAGCATCGGCAACGACAAATCGACACCAGTCAGTCTGGCGGCATAGGGTGCGATGTATTGCGCCACCAGGCCGGTGCCACAGCCGAGGTCGCACACGGCCATCGTTCCCGAAGGTTCCGCCAGGATCTTCGCGACACGGGCGCCGACGAGTTGCGGTGCCTGATACTTCAGGTTGGCCAGACTTTCGTCAAAGCTCTCTGCGTAGTCCCGAAAGGACTGCACCACGAACTCGTCCGCGGCGCGGTCGGGCACGGAGTCTTTCGTAAGGGCAGCAAAGAGGTGTTGTGCAACCGCGTTCTCCGGATCCTGCCGTAGCCAGTTGCGCAGGACTTTTTCTGCCTGTTCGGTGCGTCCGGTGCTCGCGAGAATGATCGCCAAATTACGAGCGGACCTGCCACTCGAGTATCGGTAGGCCCCAAATTCTACGGCTTTCTCGTAGCACTCGATTGCGCCTTCCGAGTCCCGCTGTTCGCGGAGCGCGTTGCCCAGGTTGTGCCAAGTCTCGCCATGTTCCGGATTGAGCGCCGTGGCTCTGCGCAGATATTCAATCGCCTCTTCATCGCGTTCCGTGATCCGCAGTACTACCCCCAGGTTGCAAAGCGCGTCGACCTGCTCGTGATCGATTGACAGTGCTCTGCGGTACTGCTGCTCCGCAGCGTCATAGCGCTTGAGTTCCTTGAGCACGTTGCCTTTGTTGTTGTGCACTTCGGCGCTGTTCGCGCCGAGGCTGAGCGCTTTGTCAATGCTGGCGAGTCCTTCTTCGCTTTGCCCGATCTGGTGCAGCAGAATGCCGTAATAGTGAAGCGCGTCGATATTGTCTGGTTGCGCTTGAAGCACGGCTTCGTAGAACTCCTGCGCCTTGTCCGTGACGCCCCGCTGGTGGGCTGTGGTAGCCAGCCGCAGCACGTCATCTATGGGGATGTTGTACTCATGTTCTGAAGCCATAGTGTTCCCTTGCGTCATCAGCGCAGCAGCGGCGGCAGTTCCGGTGCGTCACAGTCGACCAGCACCGCAGTAAAGTTGTCCTTGGCGGGAGTTTCCAGCACGGCCTCTGCCAATGCGGCGCAGGCTGCTTCGGCGTTGCCTTCGTCCAGCAGTGTCCGCAGCTGTTCCTCGCTCAGTTCCCGATACACGCCGTCGGTGCACAACAGGAAGCGGTCGCCGGACTGAACGTCACTGGTAGCGAGATCGAGTTGGAGCGCTGCCTCGCCGCCAACGGCTCGGGTGATGACGTTGTGGTCGCCCAGGCCATCCCCGGCATGATCCTGCATGAGCTGAGTCAGCACGCCGGCACGCAGTCGGTAAGCCCGGGAATCACCCGCCCAGAGAACGGTAGCCTGGCGCTCCTGCAGCACCAGGGCCACCACCGTTGTTGCGGAGTTGGCGACCTCGCCGAAACGGTTTGCAACGATCTTCAGGGCGCGCTGTGTCAGGCGTAGCCCAAAGGTCAGCGATGCGATCAGCTGCGCAGTCGAGCCGGGAGCGAGTTCTTTGAGCACTGACGTGGCCATGCTGCTGGCCAGAGCCCCGGCACCGTGGCCGCCCACCCCATCAGCCACCAGCCACACCCCCAGATCTGAACGCTCGCCCCAGGCGTCCTGGTTTTCGCTGCGGGCGTTGCCGCTGTGACTGACGCCGGCGCTGCGGTACTCAAGGGCACCAATCGCCTCGGGAATCGGTGCGATGGGAAACTGTGCGGTGGTGTGCTCCAGCGCCGTTCGTGGGGGTTCGAAATCCTGCCCTGCGGCAATGGGTTGCGCCGTTGGTGCTGCCCCGTGCACCTCCCAACCGCACCCCGGCCAGTCGCCGCTCAGCAGGGCGGGAAAGGCCTCCGGTGCAGGCAGCCCGGCGCTGATCGCGATGGTGCCTGGAAGGTGCTCTGAGCCTTCGGTCCGCCAGACGATGCTGGCCTGCGGATTGCTGAGCATCTGCGAGGCCTCTTCCATGCTGTAGAGCTGCGCCAGCTCGCTCACCTGCGTGAAGACGGTGTCCGGCAGCGCTGTGTCGCCGGTGCGCACTGTGGGGGTCGCTGCCGCGTCGAACTCGGGCAGCTCCGGCAGCCCCAGCACGGCTGCGTCAAAGGCCTCAAAGGACATGGCCTGCTCGTCCAGGGAAGACAGCAGCAGGGCCTCCGCTTCTGTAATCCAGGGGCGCCCGGCCGCGAGCAGGTCGGCAGGCGCTGCATCGCCGGTCACGGCCGCAGCGATCAGCAGTGGATAGTAGCGGCCGACCTTGTCGACGCTGGGCATCACCACCCCCAGGGTCGCGCGCTCGGCCAGCGCGCCAGGGGCAGCGGCGAAGCTCCACAGCGGCGCGGTCAGGTAATAGTCGAGCCAGCGTTCACCCAGGGCCTGCTGGCTGGCCACGATGCACGATGCCAGCCACTCGTCCCAGCGCTTAACCAGCGCTGGCTCCAGGCGCCGCTCGACGAAGTCTCCGCGCCCGGGCAGCTTGCCGAAGAATCCGGCGCCGCCGCTCATGCAGCCGGCTGCCGCAGGGACGTGCTCAGAGTCTCGACGGACATCGATACTCCCGCAGCTGTGTCAGCGAAAACGGATTGAACGCGCTACTCGCGGTGAGATCGTAGGTTGCGGTGTAGCCCTCGACGTCAAAGGTGACTTCGAAGCGCTCTGAAATGTTTGTCGCCCGCATCTGCGAGCGATCGAGCAGGCGGAACCAGGCCCAGGGACCTTGCGTGCGACGCATCAGGGTGCGGCCGGTTTGTCGGTCCGTCATTTCCAGGCGGATCTCTGACCCGGGCTCCGGCCCCGGCCACTGCATGTAGGCCGTTTCCTTTGGGCCAAACTCATAGCTGACGCGTTTGCCTTCCAGGTCGAGCAGAAACTGGCTGAGACGCGTGTCCATTTCCAGCGGGCGCAGGTCGAAGGCCACCGCGGGCTGGGCGCTGGCGCCGCGAAAGAAGGTGCGCTTGACCACGTCCGCATACTCGAAGGAGCGTAATGCATCGCCGCTGATGCGGATCGGCACATTTCCGGTCTGACGGGTGCGCCAGGGCGAGGAGCGCACGTTAACGTAGTCCTGCAGATGTTCACGGAAGAACCGATCGAGTGTGCCGCCGGGCCCGAAGTAGCGCCCGAAATCATCCAGTCTGATCGTCTGCTGGCTGTTGGTATTGATCGGGTAGCGGCCGGCGATCGCTGCGCGACACTCCTGCAACGGGCCGGATGCCCACTGCTCGTTGATGTAAGCCTGCAGACCGCCTGTGGTAATCGCCCGGGAGCGCTCGACACTGCGCCCCAGCAGTGCGCCCACCAGCATTGGGTCCTGCTGTTCGGCTTCGCGCTTCATATCGCCCAGAACCTGGTTGCCCTGGCGCTGCACCTCCGGTGGAATCGCGCCGCCGGCTGCTTCGCTGGCAATGGTGCTCATGTAGGCATACAGGTCGCGAAACAGCTGCAGCAACCTGTCGACGGGCTTGGTTGCGCCTTCTTCCCCGCTGACGAGGGCGTTCAGACGGGCGAAGCGGCGCCCAACGTCGTTGCTGACGATCAGATCCGTCAGCCCCTGCGCCTGTTCGCTGCGGGTGCCGATCAGGTCGCGTACCTTGCGCATCGCTTCGGCAGCGCCGCTTTCAACCCGCGCCGTGATGCTGGCATCGTCGCCAAGTTCATCGAGCCGTGTTTCAGCAGCGATGGCATTGAGCAGCTGCAACAGGGGCGAGTCCTCTTCCCGGGACAGCACGTTGAACACCCGGGCCGCGCCGTCGGGATCGCTGAAGGTCACCAGGTCGATATCGAGCAGCAGATTGGCGTAGCTGTCAGCGAAATCGTCCAGATAGCGTTCGCGGACTGCGTCCAGAAGTGATTCTTCCTTGACCGGAGAAAGCTGCTCGTCTTCGCCGAGAATCCACCAGGATTCGGCGGCAACATCGTTGGTGGTTTCCCGGCTGCGGCTGACGAAGACCTTCTGATAGGCGGACTTGGTGAACATCGGCGGCAGCGGCTCGCTCATGGGCGTACCGCTTTTGCGGGTGAAGACGAGATCAGCCAGCGCGCCACCGGCCGCTTCCCGCGGGTTGAAGCCGCGGCCGGTGCTGTCCATGGTGCGTTTCAATCGGCCGTAGATGCGATCGGCCAGGGGCAGGGCGCGGATCTCGTTGCGAGCCCGGCTGATGACCGTGTCATCGAGGGGCAAGGGCAGTGGGACCACGCGGCGTTCGAGTAGCGCAACCAGGTGCGCAGTGAGCGCCGAGCGTTGCTCTGTGGTCACTTCGCGGCGCAGATTTTCGATCCAGTCGACCTCCAGGAACGCGCGAATGCTGTCGGCGTCGTAGTGGTCTTTCGAGTCCAGCATCAGGTAGGTCTTGAGCGCCTCGTAGGTATAGTCGGGGGAGGCAGCGCCGCGCGCGAGCTGTCCCTCCAGACGCAGCAGGATGCGTGGCAGGTAAGCCTGCTCAAGGAGCCGGCGATAGCTCAACTGCGCGATGTCGCCGATCTTGCGGTCCTGCCCGAGACCGAACTGCCAGCGACTGCTGCCTTCCAGCTCATCCTGGTAGCCGCCGGGCATGGCGCGCACCTCGTTGAGCGCTGGTACCACGGCCAATGGGTCCAGGTCCCTGGGTGACAGCTCAGCCAACAGCGATTTCGCTTGCGCGGCCCGGGTGCTGGCCTGCTTGATCTCGCCGCTGACGCGCTGATAGCTGAACAACCAGGCAGCGGCGGCGGCGAGCACGGCGATCCCGACCAGGGCGTAGCCCCCGGTGCTCAGCAGCTTCAGGCGCCGCTCCAGGTTTCGATTGGTACCGGCCAGATTGGCCTCGCCGAAGGCGACCTGGCTGAGCAGGTTGGTGATGAAGAAACTCTTGCCACCCCCGGCGGCCTGCGGCACTGCGCCCTGCTCCAGGCCAAAGGTCCGCGACAGAGAGCCGAGCAGGCGATCGACGGGCGTCCCTTCCTGGGTGCCGCTCACCAGATAGAAGCCCCGCAGCAGAGGCGTGCGCTCGTAGCGATTGCCGGCAAAGACTTCCTTGAGAAAACTGCCGAGCTGCGGCTTCAGCAGGCTGACCTGCTTCGGAAAACCGTGAATCAGAATTCGCCGCCGCGGATCTGTCTCCCGGTTGACCCGCTCGAGCATCCGTTCATTCAGGCGTGTGCTCAGCGCATCAAACTCGCGATCGAACTGGGAAACGATGTCGGTGTCGGCATCATCGCTATAGGGAAAGGTCGCGCCCCACACCTGGTCGCGCTCACTGCGGCCGAGGTCATCGAAGTACTCGGTGAAGCCCGAGATGAGATCGCATTTGGTAAACATCACGTAGATGGGGAACCGGATTCCGAAGTGTGCTTCCAGTTCGGATAGACGGGCGCGCACTGCGCGCACGTGATCGAAGCGTTCCTGCTCGCTCTGGGTCATGAGGTCGGCAACGCTGATCGCGACCAGAATGCCGTTGATGGGCCGGCGCTTGCGGTACTTCTTCAGCAGATCCAGAAATCCGCGCCAGGACGCCTGGTCAACCGTGGCGTCGCTGTCCTGAGTCGTATAGCGGCCTGCGGTATCGATCAGGACGGCGTCGTCCGTGAACCACCAGTCGCAATCGCGGGTGCCGCCGATGCCGCGTATGGCTTCCGGACCGAAGCGCTCAGCAAGCGGGAAATGCAGTCCTGAGTTGATGAGGGCCGTGGTTTTCCCGGCTCCTGGGGGACCGATGATGAGGTACCACGGCAGGTCGTACAGGTTCAGTCGCCCGGACTTGCCCTTCGAAGCGTTCAGCACCCCAACGGCTTCTTCAAAGCGCGTCCGTAGCGTCGCGAGCTCGTCAG
>JBCDIK010000156.1:0-9067 GCA_038749065.1 Pseudomonadota bacterium
CCGGGCTGCGCGGTGAATTTCAGGAGCTGGGCGGTGACCTCGAACAGCTCAACGGCGCTTTCGGCAGGTTGCGAACCGAGCAGAACAGTACGATCGACGAAGCGCTGGCGGCGCAGCAGTCGCGACTTGAGCGCACCGAATCGAGTCTGATCGAAAGCCTCAACCGGGTCGCGAACCAGGCGCCGCCGACGCAGGAAGAGTGGAAGCTGGCCGAGCTTGAGTATCTGCTGCGGATCGCCAATCACCGGGTGCTCATGGAGAAAGACGCCGACGGCGCGTTGCGACTGCTGGAGACCGCCGACGGGATGCTCGCGGAGCTCGATGATTTTGGCCTGCACGAGGTTCGCGCCGCGCTGGCCGACGAGATCCTATCTTTGAAACGCCTGGGTAAGAATGATGTGCAGGGGCTGTTCCTGCGCCTGGAAGCACTCAAACGCAACTTGAGCGGGCTGCCGCTCGATGTGCCCGAGTATCTCAAGGCCACGCCTGCGGCGAGCGCCGCGGTGGCGGAGGAAGATGCGGGCCAGCGCTCTCCCGTGACGGCGCTTGCGGAGGCGATGGGCACCTTCTTCAAGATCCGGGAACTGCGCACGGAGATTCGGCCGCTGCTGGCGCCGGAGGAAGTGACCTACCTCGAGATGAATCTGCGTCTGATGATCGAGCAGGCGCAGCTGGCGGCGCTGCGCGGTCAGGCCGACATCTTTGAGCAGAGTATCGACAACGCCATCGACTGGCTGAACGATCACCTCGACGCCGACGCGCCGGACGTGGTCTCGATCGTGCGGGAGCTGACGGCGCTGCGAGAGATCAGCGTTGTTCGCGATATGCCGGACATCTCCGGCTCCCTGCGCGCGCTGATCGCGACGGAGCGCGGCGCCTCGTGAAGCTGGTCGTGTTCCTGCTGGTCGTCATGCTCCTGCTTGGCGGCCTGGTCGGCAAACTGGCAGGACAGGATCCAGGCTATGTGCTGATCGCGTTCCGCGAGATGAGCATCGAAACCAGCCTCTGGTTCGCGATTGCGGCTCTGGCGGTCGCCCTGGTCGCGCTGCGGCTGGTGTACCTGCTTCTGCTGCGGACGCTGGGCAGCCGGCGCCTGCTCGGTCGCTGGTTCCGGGCCCGCAGCTCGCGCACCGCCGAAGAGCGCACCGCCCAGGGCATGCTGATGCTGGCGGAGGATGAGTGGTCGGAGGCGAAGCGGCTCTTTTCAGCCTCCGCCAAGGACGCGCCGGTCCCACTGGTCAATCACCTGGCGGCCGCCCGTGCCGCCCACGAGCTTGGGCAGGCCGCCGAGCGCGACCAGTTTCTGGACGCCGCCGAAGCCGATCGGCCCGGCGCGGCCTTTGCTGTCTTGCTGGCCCGGGCGGAGATGCAGGTCGAAGCCGGCAACTGGGAAGGCGCGCTCGCTTCCCTGCTGGAGCTCAAGTCGCGCAGCCCGCGTCACGGCAAGGTGCAGCGGCTGCTGGCGGATACCTATCTGGCGCTCGAGGACTGGGCGGGTCTGGCGGCACTGCTGCCTGGGCTACGCAAATCCCGGTCCTTGCCGCCGGCGCGCATTGATGCCCTGCATGAGCAGGTCCTGATCGCCCGCCTCGACGGGCTCGGAGCGGCGCCCGACCAGATCGACCTGCGCGAGGCGCTGTGGAAGAAAACACCCAAGGCGCTCCGCGGTGTCGCGGCGGTGGTGCAGGCATATGTGAACTGCGCCGTTCGCCAGGGCAACGCAGACGCGGCGGAAGCGGTGGTGCGCACCGCGGCCAAGCGAGCACCGTCTGAAGCGTTGATGCTGCTCTACAGCATCATCCCGGCCGAGCGTCTCGAGCGGCAGCTGCAGACGGTGGATGCCTGGCAGTCCGAGCAGCCCAATAGCGCTGCGGCCAAGTTGGCCATGGGCCGCCTGCGGCTGCGGCAGGAGGACTGGGAGCGAGCTCGGGAATCCTTTGAGGCGTCCCTCAAACTCGAGCCAACGCCCCTTGTGTACGCTGAGCTGGGCCGTCTGTGCTGCGCTCTGGGCGATGTCGATCGCGGCAGCGAGTACCTGAAGGTCGGGCTTCCGGGTTTGCCGGAACTGCCGCTGCCGCGCAGATCAGAAGAGGCGCCGAGCCTGGCGGAGGTCGTCGCCAGCGCGGCCCCCGGGGCGAGCAGTGACGGCGAAGCCGCGGACGAAGATCCGCAGGCGAACGAATCGGACGCCGCGCCTGCGCCGTCAGAGACGAAAGCGGCGGGTTCCTAGGCAGGCGTCCGATGGGCGCTGGGTGCGCGCTGTCAGCGCGATGGCAGCCCCGGCGGCGACCAGCGGCCATCGCCGTCCGCATCCACGTAGATGGGATTGGTGAACGCATAAGGGCGATGGCCCGGCAGCACGGCCCGGTAGATCGCCTCCGGCTCTCCTTCGGCTTCGACCACCACGAAGGCATCGGCCTGAAACTCTAGGGGCACCGCTTGTGCGGCGGCCGCGTCGAGGGTGGCGACGATCTCACCGTTGACCCGGACCCGCAGTTCGCTGGTGGGCACCCAGGGCGCTCGATCGAGACGAATCTGCAGGGTTCCGGCGCTGCCGCTAAAGGTATCACC
The DNA here is from genome assembly GCA_038749065.1 of Pseudomonadota bacterium. Classification (GTDB taxonomy): domain Bacteria; phylum Pseudomonadota; class Gammaproteobacteria; order Pseudomonadales; family Azotimanducaceae; genus CALHVX01. The sequence continues at coordinate 2,572 of JBCDIK010000156.1, forward strand.
GAGCTCCGAGCGCTGTTCATCACTCGTGAGCGCGACGTTCAGTAGCGGGCCGGTGGTGCCGTAGAAGCGGCCTTGGCGCAGGCTGGTCAGGAAGGCCTGAGGATCGAACGCCTCGAGCCCGTCGTTGTCCAGACGCACCATGTTGCGAGGCACGGCAACCTGCTGTGCCTTGTTGTGGGAGTCGCTGTTGGCGCTGCCGGCGATCCGCTCGCCCTGCAGCAGCAGGGAAAACCAGTCCGCGAGCAGCGCGCGGCGCCGGGTTGGCGCGTAGTCGTGCGTACCGTTCAGGATCTCCATGGCGTCCACATCGATGTCGCGGATGCCGGTCACCGGATCGGGCTCTATGAGGGTCCGATTCGGCGCTTCCGTCAACGGCTGGCGTGGGTTGTAGGGATAGCCCGCTGGGCCCATGTGATCCAGGTATGCGCCGTTATCGATTCCCTCGCTTGGATCGTCGGGGATCGCATCCAGAAACAGATCGCTTTCCCGGGCATGGTTGAGCTGGGCGTACACGGAAGGGTTGGCCTGCCGAGCGTCGAAGATGACGTCGCGCAGGCGGCGACCTTCGTTGGCCGGCACCCCGCGGCGAAAGCGGTAGGGCTGTGGCGTCAGCGGAAAAAAGTTGGCGTGTCCGTTGCTATTGGGCATGAGCGCGGTGCTCACCTGCCCGGTCATCTCGGTACCGGTGATGGTGACGATACGATCGCTCACGCCCATGCGACGGATGAGCGGGGCAAAGTCGAAGAGCGTTTCGTGCTCTGTCGCGACCATCACTTCGCCATGTTCTGCAACAAAGGTCCGCACGCGCTCCACTGGCGCAAAGCCGGTATCTATGCTGGGTCCGGAGTGGACGTGCAGATCGGCCCCGATGAGGCCGGGGGTGGCGACAGCTCTTTGCGGCAGGGCAATCGCCAACGCCTGCTGCTCCCCGGCGCCCAGCTCAAACTCGCTCTGCGTCACCGTGTACTCGATGCCACGCGTTGCGTACGCGCGATAGCGACCGGGCGGCAGCACGATGCTCCGGCGATCGCTGTCGATGCCTGCCAGAAAAACCATGGGTACGCGATCATCAAGATCCGGCGCGCCTTCAGCGGTGACGGTGTAATCGGTCAGGATGGGCTGTAGCTGCGGGTCTGGCGTGCCATCGCGCCCGGTGAAGACCAGCCGCATCGGCTCGCCGCGCGGAAGCATCAGGCGTGCCGGCGTGGGCAGCGCCAGATCGGGGGCCGCGATGCTGTCGGCGTTCGTACCGACTGCAACGTCGGCCGTTGCGCTGCGCCCGCCGGGGCCCCGGGCGCGCAGGCGATAGCGACCCGCAGGCAGTCGGGCGGACCAGGCGCCGCCATCATCGGCGACGGCGTGGGTAAAGGGTCGAGTTTCGCCATCGGCCAGCAACCGGTCGATGTGCACAGCGCTGCCGCCTTCGTTGACGCGCCCCTGAACCCGCGGGGCATCTGGATAAAGCTGATCCGTGATGGCGGCCACGGCGCGCTCTCGGCCAACGTACAGCGTCTCGCTCAGGATCAGGCTCTCGCCGGGCTCGAGGCCCATCAGGGCGAGCTGCAGCAGCTCGAGGGTGCCCAGGGCGTTTCCTGCACCAAAGGTGAAGGGCTCACTCAAAACCACAAAGACGCTCGCGCTGCGGTCCGATGCGGCAAAGCGCGGTATCGTCGTGCGCTCGCCGGTTTTGCGAACACGGCTGGCTTCGTCGAGTCGCCAGCCGTAGGCGATTGGTGGCGGCACATCCCCCGCGCCGAGCGCAACGATCGTATCGGCGGGCTGTGCGGCCGCCGCGAAGGCCCGCACGCCGCCGCTGGAGAAACTGACGTGCTCGAAGCCGGTGCTCTGGGCCGGATCGCTACTCGACAGGAGAAAGGTCTCCATGGAGTGGTAGTTGAACAGCATGGGCACCAGCAGCTGTAGTGACGGTGCCTCATCGTTCTGGCGCCGATAGCGCTTGCTGATCTTCAGCTGCTGCGGCGATGCCAGGTCGAGGGTAAAGCGCACTTCCTGCAGCAGCCCGCTCGCGTGGCTGCTGACCATGATCGAAGCCGCCTGCGCGCTGATGCTGGCGCTGATGTGATGACGGTCCAGGGGTGCTGTGATGCTGCCGTTGCGCAGATCCTGCTTGGCGACGAACTGGTCATCGTCCCGATCACAGAAACCCAGATCGATCAGTGCGCCACCGGTCGTGGAAAGGTCGCTCTCGTGCGCGATGTCGGAGATCGTGGCGCACAGAATGCCGTTGCTTAAGGCCCAGTCGCCGATGCCGCCAATGGCGTCCAGGCCGCGCTGCACATGTTGCTCTGCGGTGGCCGCGGTAATCTGCTCAGCGATCAGCTTGGGCGTGACCGCGTTCGAGGTCACGACCGCATTCGCGCTCGGGCCGTCCTCAGCGTGCGTCGCAGCTGCCAGCGCCAGCGCAATGAGGGGCAGGACACGGTTCATAGGGCCCCGCATGTGGTGCCGTGGTCGCGTTAGCGACCTTTCATGGAGTTGAAGAACTCTTCGTTGGTTTTGGTGTTCTTCAGTTTGTCGATCAGGAACTCGATCGCGTTCAGGTCATCCATATCGTGCAGCAGTTTGCGCAGGATCCAGATTCGCGAGAGGTCTTCTTCGTTGATCAAGAGTTCTTCGCGGCGCGTTGCGCTGCGGCGAATGTTGATCGCGGGGTACACCCGCTTCTCGGCGATCTTCCGTTCCAGATGCAGTTCCTGGTTGCCGGTGCCCTTGAATTCCTCGTAGATCACCTCGTCCATCTTCGAGCCGGTATCCACCAGCGCCGTGGCGATGATCGAGAGGCTGCCGCCTTCCTCGATGTTGCGTGCTGCACCGAAGAATCGCTTCGGGCGCTCCAGCGCATGCGCATCGACACCACCGGTCAACACCTTGCCGGAGCTGGGCACGATGGTGTTGTAGGCGCGCGCGAGACGGGTGATGGAGTCGAGCATGATCACGACGTCTTTCTTGTGCTCGACCAGCCGTTTGGCCTTCTCGATGACCATTTCTGCGACCTGGACGTGGCGACTCGGCGGCTCGTCGAAGGTGCTGGCGACGACCTCACCGCGAACGCTGCGCTGCATCTCCGTCACTTCCTCCGGTCGCTCGTCGATCAGCAGCACGATCAGGACCACCTCCGGATCGTTGGCTGCGATGCTCTGGGCGATGTTCTGCAGCATGAGGGTCTTGCCCGCCTTCGGCGGCGAGACCACCAGGGCGCGTTGGCCCCGGCCGATCGGCGCGATCAGGTCGACGATCCGCGCCGAGATATCTTCCGTGCTGCCGTTGCCGCGCTCAAGGACCAGCCGGTCATCGGGGAACAGCGGCGTTAAGTTCTCGAAGAGGATCTTATGCTTCTTGCTGTTCGGCTCGCTGAAGTTGATCTCATCAACCTTGAGCAGAGCGAAGTAGCGCTCGCCATCTTTCGGCGGCCGGATCTTGCCGGCGATGCTGTCACCGGTACGCAGGTTGAAGCGGCGGATCTGCGAGGGCGAAACGTAGATATCGTCCGGACCTGCCAGATAGGAACTGTCCGCTGAGCGGAGGAAGCCGAAGCCGTCCTGCAGGATCTCCAGCGTGCCCTCACCGTAGATGTCTTCCCCCGCTTTCGACTGCTTGCGCACGATGGCGGCGATGACTTCCTGCTTGCGGGACCGGGCCAGGTTCTCCAGGCCCATTTCCCGAGCCATGTCGACCAGTTCGCCAACGGGTTTACGCTTCAGGTCGGTAAGGTTCATAGACATAGTGGTTGTACTTGCTCAGCTTTGAGGGACGGGCATGAGGTCGCGCCCGCGACGATTCGATCAACTGGATGACGTTTGCGGATCTCCCATTCGCAAACGGATCGGCTTGTCCTGGTCCGGGAAGCGCCCGGCCGGGCAAAAGCTATACTCTTCGCCGCTGCGCGTGCGCAGCCTGTCTCGTCTTGGCCCGATCACCAGTGAAGGTGACTGTTGGCGCCGGTAAGAGGTCGAAGAAGGTGACGGTAGGAGCGGCGAGGCCGCACTGAATATCAGTCGTCAGGGCCAGTGTAGAGCAATGGGCGGCTTCGTCAAGGGCCGGCGACCCGACCGCTGGGGGCCTGCGTGGGGGCGCAGGAGGTCCCGGGAGTGCGCGGTTGCGCGCCCCCGGTACCCGGTCTTGATAGATCAGATATTGCTGTCCAGGAAGGCAGCGAGCTGGCTCTTTGAGAGCGCCCCCACCTTGGTCGCTTCGACCTGGCCGTTCTTGAAGAGCATGAGCGTGGGGATGCCCCGCACACCGTACTTTGGCGGCGTGTCCTGGTTCGCATCGATGTCGAGTTTGCAGACCCTGACCCGATCCCCGTACTCGCTCGCGATCTCATCGAGGATGGGGGCGATCATCTTGCAGGGGCCGCACCATTCGGCCCAGTAGTCGACGAGCACGGGCTTGTCGCTGCCGAGGACATCGGTCTCGAAGTTGTCGTCACTGGTGTGGAGGATGGCGTCGCTCATGGGAAGCTCCGAGGGGTTGAAAAGCGGTCAAATCTGGCTCGAATCCTACCATGGGGTCTTACGGGGCAAAGACAAGGCGCCGGCATCATGCCGCAAGATCGCTTGCCAGTTTCATGGCGAAATAAGTCAGGACTGCGTCTGCGCCGGCGCGCTTCAGGCACAGCATCGCCTCGGCGATGGCCTCCTCTCCCAGCCAGCCGGCATCGATAGCAGCGTGCAGCATCGCGTACTCACCGCTGACCTGGTACGCCATGGTGGGCACGCGCAGCTCTTCGCTGACGCGCCGGACGATGTCCAGGTAGGGCATCCCGGGCTTGACCATGACCATGTCGGCCCCTTCCTGCAGGTCCAGGCGCACCTCACGGATGGCCTCGTCGCTGTTGCCCGGGTCCATCTGGTAGGTCTTCTTGTCCGCCCGCCCGAGGGTCGCCGAGGAGCCCACGGCGTCGCGGAACGGGCCGTAGAAGCAGGACGCATACTTTGCGGAGTAGGCCAGGATCAGGGTGTCCTGCCAGCCGCCCTCATCCAGGGAGCGGCGGATCGCGCCCACGCGCCCGTCCATCATGTCCGAGGGCGCGATCACGTCGGAACCGGCAGCGGCGCAGACCAGGGCCTGCTGCTGCAGGACCGCCACAGTCGGGTCGTTCTCGATCTCGCCGCGCTCGTTGATCAGGCCGTCCTGCCCGTGACTGGTATAGGGATCGAGCGCCGCATCGGTGATCACACCGAGCTCCGGCACCGCCGCCTTGACCGCCGCAACTGCGCGTGGGATCAGCCCTTTCTCGTTGACGGCCTCGCGGCCATCCTCGGTGCGCAGGGACGCCTCGATGTTGGGGAACACGGCGATGGCGGGAATGCCCAGGCGCGCCGCCGCTTCCGCCTCGCGGACCAGCAGGTCGATGGAGAGCCGGTCGACGCCGGGCATGGAGGGCACGGCAACGCGCTGATTCTGCCCTTCGATCACGAAGATCGGGTAGATGAGATCGGCTGCGCTGAACTGGTGCTCACGTACCAAGGACCGGACAAATGCTGCCCGGCGATTGCGCCGCATGCGACGGGTCGGGAAACTCTCGGACATCTTCACGGTCTCAAGCGGAACGAACGGGCGGATACTACTGCAATGGGCGCACACTACCGAAGGGGCAACGTCAAAATCGTGCTGCTGGGCCTCCTGGCCGCAGCGGTCGCTGCCTTTTTCTATTTTGATCTGAATCAGTACTTAAGCCTGGAGCAGCTTCGCAGCGGCCGCGCCGCGCTCGATGAGTGGGTGGCCGCCAATCCGGTCACCAGCCGCGTGGGGTTTTTTGTTGGCTACGTGATCGTCGCGGCGGCCTCTCTGCCCGGAGCCGCGATCATGACGCTCGCGGCCGGTGCGATCTTCGGCCTTGGCTGGGGCTTCGCTCTGGTGTCCTTTGCGAGCGCTCTGGGGGCTACGCTGGCGATGTTGCTGAGCCGCAAGCTGGTCGGCGAGTGGGTTCAGTCCCGCTACAGTGGGGCACTGGCGAAGATGAATGAGGGACTCGAGCGGGACGGCGGCTTCTACCTGTTCAGCCTGCGTATGGTCCCGCTGTTTCCCTTTTTCGTGATCAACCTGGTGATGGGGCTCACCCAGATGCGGACCTGGCCGTTCTACTGGATCAGCCAGGTGGGCATGATCCCCGGTACGCTCGTGTTCGTCTTTGCCGGTACGCAGCTGGCGGAGGTCACGAGCCTTTCAGACATCTTGAGCCCGGGTCTGATCGCGGCCTTTACCCTGCTCGGCGTGTTCCCGCTGATTGCCAAGAAAGGCCTTGAGCTCCTCAAGGCCCGGCGCGCAACCGGGACCGCCTGACGGGCGCCCGGCAGGCCCGGGCGCGCCCCCCAAAGATTCAACGAAGAAGCGAGACCATGGCGAACTACGACAACAACCTGATCGTGATCGGGGCAGGCTCCGGCGGCCTGATTGCAGCGCTTATTGCAGCCACCCTGAGGGCGAAGGTCACCCTCATCGAGAAACATCTCATGGGCGGCGATTGTCTGAA
>JBCDIK010000157.1:0-8981 GCA_038749065.1 Pseudomonadota bacterium
CCGGGCAAGCGCTCCAAGCGCGGTCGGCTGGCACTGCTGCAGGACAACGCGGGCTGGCGCACCGAGCGGTTGGAGACGGTCGATCCGGCGCGTAATCGTCTGCGACCGGTCTATCGGGATGGCGAACTGCTGGTGGAAGAGGATCTCTCGACGCTGCGCGAGCGGCTGTACGCACGGGACGCTGGGGTGCCGGGAGGCCTGGGTGGTGACTGAGCGTGAGAACGAAGCGGCGATGCGCCTCTATGCCGCCACCGGCGGTGAGGAAGATCCGGTGGATACGGTGATGTTCAACTATCCCCTGTAGCTGAGCCCGTAGCCTGATCGTGTCCGTCTGGTGCCTCTGCCCGCAGCTGCGCCCGCGCCTGCGCAAACCGCTCCACTTCTTCCGGGTCGGCTTTCGGAAAGCTCAAGTCCATGGCACCCAGGGTCTCGTCGATCGCATCGCTGACGAGCGCGCGCATGGTCCATTTGTCATCGGCCGGGATCACGTACCAGGGCGCATCGTCTGTGTGCGTGTGCCGGATGACCTCTTCGAAGGCGTGCTGATACTGATCCCAGTAGCCGCGCTCGATCACGTCGCGGCTGCTGAATTTCCAGTGTTTTTCCGGTTCCCGCAGGCGCCGCAGTAGCCGCTGACGCTGCTCTTCCTTTGAGACATTCAGGAAGAACTTCACCACCCTGGTGCCGTTTCGGCCCAGGTGGTCTTCCAGATGCCGGAAGTCTTCGAAGCGCTGCTCCCAGAATGCGTCGTTGATCGGTGGGTTGGGTAGGGGGCGATCTTCGATGATGTGCGGGTGCACGCGCACCACCAGGGCTTCTTCGTAGTAGGAGCGATTGAAGATGCCGATGCGCCCACGCTCGGGCATGCGTTGCCAGTAGCGCCACAGGTAGTTGTGATCGAGGTCCGTGTAGGTCGGCTGCTTGAAGCCGAACACCTGGAACCCCTGCGGGTTCACGCCGCTGAAGACCTTCTCGATGGTGCTGTCCTTGCCCGCGGTGTCCATGCCCTGGAAGACCACCAGGAGCGCGTAGCGGTTGTCGGCGTAGAGCAGCTCCTGCAGTTCCGATAAGCGTTTGACGTTCTTGCGTACGGACTTCTTGGCGTTGTCGTACAGGTCCACGCGATTGGGATAGTCGGCAAGGGCGCTGCCGGGTTCGTAGCGAAAGTTACGGCTGAGAGAGGCCACGGTCGGTCACCAGGTAGGTTGCGAAGCTGCCGAGCCAATGGCCGCCAGCGTAATCAGGGTCGATGATGGACATCATACCCACCTTGCGGTGCGCATCGGCAGCGGCGGCCAGCAACCCCTGACGCTCATCGTCGGGGGGCAGGGCGGACGCGATGCCGCGCAGCATCCAGGCCCGGCTCAGGTTGAGCCCGTCCAGATGCACCAGGTGCCCATCGGTCGGGTCGCTGACGGTGGCGGTCGACAGCCATTCGCTTGAATGGCCATCGAGTTGCGGCAAAAAATCCGTCAACCAGCGTGAGAATTCGGTCGGCCGCAACACCCGGCGCAGCAGGTCGGCGGTGGCCAGGCACGGGGACAGAAAGTCATGGCCGCTGGGCTCATAGCCCAAGGGGCACTGGCGGTCCCCCAGATACAGGCGCCGCGCTTCCTCTGAGACCTGCGCCAGTGCCGCTTCCCGACCAGTCGCGGTCGCCCAGTCGTGGAGCAAGCCCATGGCGAACGCGCTTTGGCTGTGGGTCCCGGAGCGGATCGGGAACGTCAGCCTGGGTAACCAGCTGAGCAAGCGCTCGGCGGCCAGTTCCACCAGCGGCTGCAGATGGCTGCTCAAGCGCTCGGCGAGCGGGTCGCCGCTCGCAGTCCAGTCCAGCAGCTCCGCGTCGAGCTGCAGCAGCCAGGCGAGCCCGTAGGGCCGCTCGAAACTCTGCCGCCCCGGTGCCTCGAAGTAGGCGAGCTCGCCCTCTAGGTTGCTGCGTGTGAGCGAGATGAACAGTGCTTCCCGCGCCGCCGGGGCGCTGTCGTGCTCCGGGTAGCGGTGGGCCAGCCGGGCCAGTAGCCAGTGTCCGTGGACCGCGCTGTGCCAGTCGAAGCAGCCATAGAACGCCGGGTGCAGTGCCCTTGGGGGCTGTGCGTCCGCGTCGGCGTTCAGCGCATGCAGCAGCACGTTCGGGTATTCCTCGTGCACGCAGTCGAGTGCCAGCCCGATCAGACGCTCGATCTGCGCCGCACTCAGTTCCGTATCCAAGGGGGCGACCGGTGCGGCCGGCGCCTGCGGACCCGGCGTCTGACAGCCGCCCAGGCCAAGGAGCAGCAGGGCCAGCACGGCAGCAGTTGTCAGGTCGGTCACAGCAGTCGCTTCCGTGCTTGAGCGGAGAGCTGGGCATCGTCGCGCGTCTCCCGCGTGCGCTCAACCGCGCAATCAGGTCGCGACTGCGGCGCTGTGACGGGCGCTGTGGAGTGCGCGCGGGACACCCGGCTACAATTCACCCATGAGCGAGCAATACCGACTGCTGTTTCAGGGCGAGCTGCTGGAAGGCCAGCACCCGGCAGTGGTCCGCAAGAAGCTCCGTGAGCTACTCAAGCTCGATGATGCGCAGCTCGAGCGGCTGTTCAGCGGTGATCGCATCGTGGTGAAGAAGGCGGTGGACGAGGCCACGGCGGCGAAGTATCTCGGAGCGTTTCGTAAGGCTGGGGCCAAGCTGCGTCTTGAAGAAGGCGCGTCCGCATCTGCAGCGACCGCGGCCTCTGAACCGGCCAACGCCGACGCCGCTGCCCCCGGTCCGAAGGGGGCCCAGGCGGCGGCCTCAGCCGAGGCGACGGGGCCGGATAGCGGTCTCTCCCTGTCCCCGGCCGGCAGTGACCTGCTGCAGGCGTCCGAGCGCACGGCCGCCACGCCGCGGGAGGTCGCGACGGACCACCTGTCGCTGGCGGAACCGGGCGCCGCCTTGAGTGACGCAGCCACGCAGGCCGCGAGCCCGGCGCATCTGGACATCGACTTCGATCTGGCGGAGCCCGGTGCGCTCATGATCGATGCCGATGAGCGGGCTGAGCCGGCACCGAACGTCGCCGCGCCTGATCTGTCGTTGGCTGAGCCCGGTGCCGCGATGTCGCGAGAGCGAGCGGATCCCACCCCCTCGGCGCCAGACACCTCACATCTGTCGCTGGACGACGATCGCTGACCGATCTGCTTCCCACCAAGAGACCCCACCATGCAGCTACACGAATCGAACCCGGCGCCGAACAGCCGTCGCGTGCACATTTTCATGGACGAGAAAGACGTCGAGATCTCTCGCGTCAACGTTGATCTGCGCGCAGGAGAGAACCTGACCCCTGAGTTCAAGGCCATGAATCCCATGGGGCGGATTCCTGTGCTCGAGCTCGACAACGGGCGCTTCATCGCGGAGAGCGTCGCGATCTGCCGCTACCTGGAAGAGCTGCACCCCTCGCCGCGGCTGTTCGGCAACACGCCGGAATCCAAAGCCACCATCGAGATGTGGAACCGCCGCGCGGAAAACAACTTCATGATGAGCGTGGCGATGGCGTTCCGGAACATCTCCGGGATCTTCAAGGACCGCGAGGAGATCTCGGCGGAGTGGGGCGCCATCAGTGCCCGCGTGGCGGCAGACCTGGTCCCTGTGTTTGATGAGCAGCTGTCCCGCAACGAGTTTCTGGCAGGGGACGAGTTCAGCATCGCCGACATTACCTTCCTGGTTGCTTACGAGTTTGCCGGGCGGGTGCAGGTCGAGGTGCCCGAGCTGCCGAACATCGACCGCTGGCTGGCGGATATGAAGACGCGTTCCAGCTATAGCGCGCGTTAACCGCTCGGGATGATGCTGCCCGTGGCCTGATTGCCGCGGGTGCGGACGCTATTGCTGCGCAGGATCTGCGCCTCGCGGGCGGCTTCGGCCTCCGCTTCGTAGCGCCGCGCGCTGACCGGGTCGATTCGCTGCAGGTGATCGAACGCGCGCATCACCCCGATCCGGCGGATGGTTGGGTCTGACAGGTCACGGAGAATTTCGTCGACCTGGCCCGCGTTCTGCGCGTGGCGAATCATGTTCATGCGGGCGGATTGGCGTACTTCCGCATCGCGAACGCCGTCCAGGTAGCGACTCGCGCCAGCGAAATCCCGTTCCGCCCAGTTTGCCGCCAGCGTCGGCAGCGTTCGCGCTTGCGCTTCCGCCGGGAGCGAACGGTGCCAGGCCACGGCGTCCTCCGGGTTCGCTCCCGACCACTGGGAGGCGAGCCTGACCATCGCATTGTTGCGCGTCGGGCCTTCGGGCAGGTCGTCGATGCGCTGCGCGGCGCGCTGCGGGTCCCCGGCTGCCAGGTAGGAAATCGCCATGGTTTCAGCCTTGAGCGCGTCCACCGGCGGCAGACCCTCGATCCAGCTCAGATCTGCGGAGCCATTTCCCGTTGCCAGCGGGCTCAGCAGGCGGTGATAGGCGGACTCTTTGAACTGCGCACTCTCTGAGTCCGTTAGCCACTGATTCAGCAGCCCGGGATCGTTTTTCGCAAGGGCGTTTACCAGCCCGAGTCGCAAACTGTCCTGGCGCGACGCCGGCGCTTCGGCCAGCAGTGTCATCGCCCCCGGCAGGTCCGCGTCGGCGAACTGCGCCATCGCCCGGGACAGGAGTGCATCGCGTTGCGGCAGATCAGTCTGATTCAAAATCGCCAGCGTTGCGCTGCGAGCGTCTGAGCGAGCCCACAGGTCCAGAGCCGCGAAGGTGAGGCCCTGCTTCAGCTGCGGGTTGTCGAGCTGAGAGACGGCTGCCAGCGCCGCCTCAGGGTCACTGCTGGCCCAGCTGCGCAGCACCTGCTGGAGCTGCTGTGCGCGCGCGCCAGGGTTGCCGGCAGCCTGGGCCTGGGCCCAGGCGTCACTGAAACTGGCGGTCGCCGAGAGTGGGACAGCTCCGAGCCTCAGTTCTGCGGCTAGGGCGCGACGCTCGCGCCCACCCAGATCTTCCCGGGCCCGCAGGAGCGCTTCCCCTGCAACCCGGGCCAGGCCACCGGGCAGGGTGTCGATCGCCGCCCGGCTGGCCGGCAGATCCCGTCGCGCCCAGGCGAAAAACACCGCGCTGATCCATGCGCGCTGGGCAAAGCCCGGATGATCGAGGATGTACTCGAGCGCAGCGGTCGGCGCCAGCTCCGATAGCCGCGTCAGGATCATCGACGTAGCGGCGACGTAGTCGGAGCCGGTGAGCGCGCGCTGCGCTTCATCCAATCGCGCGATCAGGGCGTCCGCATCGTCGTGCTCGATGAGCCGCAGCAGCGCCAGGTTCTGCTCGAACTCGCTCTCCAGCGCGCGAATGGCACTGAGGCTCGTCAGGGACAACCCGTTGGTGTTGGAGGTGGGCGCGGCGCGGCGTTCGGTGTTGGTCGCGGCAGGCCTGCCCTGCTCCATGGGCGCTGAGGCCGGTGCCAGGGGTTCAAGCGACGGCGAGTGTTGTGGCATCCCCAGCCACCAGGCCGTGGCCAGTCCTGCGGTGAATGCGGCCAGCAGCGCCAGTGCCAGCCGCACGGTCACAGCCGCGCTGCCGGTCGATCAGGCAACGGTGATGTGCAGCGCCCGATAGCCGGCGCGCTCGATGGCCTGCGTCACTGCGCCGGCGTTGTCCGGGCACAGTGCGATCATCGAGCCACCGCCACCGCCGCCGGTCAGCTTCGCGCCCAGGGCGCCCGCGCCGCGCGCGAGGTGCACCAGTTCCTCCAGCTCCGGGGTCGAGAGCTGCAGGGCATTGAGGTACCCGTGGCATAGATTCATCAGTTCCCCCAGTTCCTCCCAGTGACCGGCGGCGATGGCCGCTTCGCCACTGTCCGTGAGCTGCTGGATCTGGTCAAAGATGGTTTCGTACCGATGCTCGTGGGCTTCCCAGGCGCGTCGGACCTGGCCGACCATGCTCGCGGTCAGCGACTCCTTGCCGGTGATACCGATCACCAGGTCGATGGGGCTGCCGATGGTCAGGTCGGTGAAGGTCGGCTGGCCTTGCGGGTCGCGCTGGTAGCGCAGCGGCCGCCCGAAGGTCGCGACGGTGTTGTCGACGCCGGACGGGGTGCCGTGCGCGGCCCGTTCACACTCGAAGGCCAGCGCGTTCACCTCTGCATCCTTCAGGCCCAGCCGATAAGCCGTATCCAACGCGCGGACCACGGCCACGGCCAGTGCCGAGGACCCGCCGAGCCCCATGGCGCGGGGCACGTGCGGCACGACCTCGATGCTCATGCCGCGGCCTTTAAGCGCCAGGCTCCCAATGAGCGTGTTGAGAATGCCGCTGACGCCCTGGTTCTGCTCCGGCCGGATTTTCTGCTCGAGCCCCCAGCGCGGAATGATGAGTTGCACGTCATCGCCGGTGCTCTGGGGCTGGACGAGGGCTTCCACCGCCAGGGGAATGGGCAGTGCGATCGCGCTGCGGCCATAGACCACCGCGTGTTCCCCCAGCAGGATGGCTTTGCCGCACGCGCTCGAGCGCTCGGCGCTGTCCGGCTGCAGCTGCCGGCGCGCGAGATTCTTCGCGATTTCCTGTGCCTTCCAGACCTTGATATCACCGGACTCGATGAGGGCTTCAACGACCGTGTCGAAGACCGCATCCGGCACGCCGGCGGTGCTGGCGACGCTGCGTGCGTGGAGCGTCATGTGGTTCTGTTGAATCCCGTCCGTGGACAGCGCGCGCAGCGCGGCGAAATTCTGCGCCAGGCCCACCACGGCCATGACCCCGGCCAGTTCCATTGCGCTGGGCGAGCCAAGCAGCCGATGATTGATACGCACGCTGGGATTGGTTTCCAGGGAGCCGCCGACGGTACCGACTTTCATGGGGATCTCGATCTCGCCCATGAGCTCACCGGCATCGCCCCGATACCAGCGGGTGAGGCCACGGTAGCGGCCGTCCCGGGCGGCATAGGCGTGCGCCGCGGCTTCAATGGCGCGCCAGTCATTGCCGGTGGCGATGGCGACCGCATCGACGCCGTTCATGATGCCCTTGTTGTGGGTCGCGGCGCGGTAGGGATCCGCCAGCGCCAGATCGTTGGCGAGGATGATGCCGTCGCGCACGGCTTCGCCGCTGTAGCCCTTGCCTGCCAGGTTATCGACAGGAATGCGCACGCGCGCCCGCGCGATGGCCCGATCCGTGAGGTTCGACAGAATACGCAGGAAGACTTTGCCGCCGGTCATGGACTCGACCAAAGACGCCACGCCTTCGCACATGGTGTTGACCAGGTTTGCGCCCATGGCGTCGCGCGTGTCGACGAGCAGGTGCAGAACGAGCATCTCGCGTCCGTCTTCCTGCGCGGTGTGCTGGTGCACCTCTATGCTGCGCGCGCCGCCACCGCGGGCCACCATCTTTGGGTGCAGGCTGTTGGCAAGGGCGAGGATCTCGTCGGCATGTTCGAGCAGCGTCGCTCGCGCCCGCGCCAGATCATCGACATTCACGACCTGAACCTGTCCGATCAGAATCGGATCATCGGTGGTGAAGCTGTAACCGCCGCCCAGCCGCGCCATGCGCGCTGCGCCGGACAGGCCAGCGACGATCGAGGGCTCTTCCACGACCAGGGGCACGACGTAGTCGCGCCCGTTGATGAGGAAGTTCAGCGCCACCCCCATGGGCAGGCTGAAGACACCGAACACGTTCTCGATCATCTTGTCGGCCACGCCGAGCCGCAACGCGTTCTCGCCGCTTCCGAGCAGCGCCAGATCTTCGGGGCTCAGCAGGCCGCGGGCGGCGAGCGCTGCCAGGCGCTCGCTGACGGACATCCTGAAGAAGCCGGGAATGCGCGCGCTGCGCTCAGCGGGGTTCTGCGATGCCATGGGTAGCCAGCCTCAGATCAAGCGGTTGTGTCGATGGCGGTGCCTCGTTGGCGAGCCGCGCGTCAAAGCGGCTCAACGCTTCGACGTCGCTGCTGATGGCGATCCCGCAATCGCCGCCCCCGGCACCGCAGGGCTTGTATGTTACTCCGCTTTTCGCAGCAAGGGCGCGCAATTGCGCGTGGGCCTCGCTGTAGATGCCGAGCTGCGCAGTCTGATCGAACTGCCACAGCGTATCGCTGTATGCAGCGAAGGTGCGCGGCTCGAATCGCTCCGTCAGAGCGGCGGCGGCGGCGCTCAAGGCATCGAGTGCGCGGAGATCGGGGGCGTGCTGGCGCCAGGTATCGAAGCGGCCGATGTGGCCGGGGGTGCTGGCGCTGCTGCCCGTCCAGTAGGCGCGCCAGTGCAGGTCTTTGGGCCAGGGCGCGGTCTCGATAGCCGGCGCGCTGCCGTCCTGCCCACCCTGCAGGCCGACGATGCCGGCGCCGCCACAGAATGCGGTCGCTACGTCCATGCCGCTGCCCTTGCCGCCTTGCAGGCTGCGGTGGGCGCGCAGGGCGAGCTCGAAACTGGGCGATTGCTTAAGCTGCTGCTGGAGCAGGGCGCTGAGCGCGACGGTCACGGCCGCGCTTGAGCCGAGCCCGAGCTTGCGGCCGTCGCGCGCAAACGCACGCGAGTCCAGGGTCAGGTGAGCGCCCAGGGGTAGCTCTGCAGCGCTGGGGCCAAGGCTGGTCAGCACGTGCCACAACAGTGCGGTCGGATCCTTGCTGTCTGGGAAGCTCTCTATCAGCAACCGGTCGAGGCGGCGCTGCACCGTGGACTGCTGCAGCCCGGGCGTATCGATGGCCCACTCGCGGGTCCAGGGCGCTGCCTCGAAGGTGGCGGTGGCATAGCAGTTCACGGCAATTGCGGCGGCCGGTGCCCCCGCCAGCACCGCGTACTCGCCCCACAGGATGAGCTTGCCCGGGGCCCGCACCGCGAGCAGCGTGGGGGTGTCGCCGCCGCTCAGCGCGGGACTCCCACGGAAGGTACGATCGCGACGTTCGCTTTTAGTCGCACAAGGAAGCTCCTGGCCCCAGCCCCAGTTCGTGGACTGCCTGAACGCCCGGCGTCTCACGCAGGCGCGCAGCAACCTGCGCCGTCGCGCCGGCTTCGCAGATGGCTTTAACCTGCGGGCCGGCGTCGATGGTGTAGCACACAGGCAGGCCGTCGCGGCGCAGGGCGCG
>JBCDIK010000158.1:0-8946 GCA_038749065.1 Pseudomonadota bacterium
ATCCATACTGGAACCCCTTGCCGGCATTGCCGATATAGCTGTTGGTACTGGCGTAGGTCGCAAAGAAGGATGTACCCAGTAACCACCCTCCGAGTACTACGTGGGTGGGCGGAACCTCGGAGGGTGGTTACTGGGTACATCCTTCTTTGCGACCTACGCCAGTACCAACAGCTATATCGGCAATGCCGGCAAGGGGTTCCAGTATGGATTGCCCTGGCTGCTGCTGCCGGCGTTCATGTTCCTGTTCACGGTGCTGTCCTGGCGGTTCGTTGCGCCCCGGCTGCGGCGCTTCAGCGAGGCAACGGGCGCGCTGACCATACCGGAGCTGCTGGACGCGCGTTTTCCCGCGCCGAACGGCGTGCTGCGCAGCGTAGCGGGGCTGATCATCCTAGGCGCCAGCCTGCTGTTCCTGATGGCCATTTTCAAAGGGGCAGGGCATCTGTTCGAGCTGTTTTTCGGTGTGGCTTACAGCACGGCCATCTTCGCGGTCCTGGTGATCGTCGTGCTCTACACCTCAGTCGGCGGGTTTCACTCGGTCGTTCGCACGGACGTCCTGCAGGGACTCATGATGATGGTTGGTGCCGTCGTGATCTTCGCGCACATCACCGATGCGGCCGGGGGCGTGGCGATACTTGCGGACCTGGCGCGCGCGCCGGAGACTGCGCACCTGTTCACCGCCAATGCCGGGGCTCCGTTCCTGGTGGTGCTCGGCATCGCGCTGGCGGGCTCCATGAAGCTGCTGGTTGATCCTCGTCAGCTGTCTCGATTTTACGGGCTGCGGGATGAGGCCAGCCTGCGCACCGGGCTGATCGCCGCGCTCGGTGGCATCGTAGTCATTCAGGTCTGCCTGTTCCCCGTCGGCCTCTATGCCCACGCGCTCCTGGACGGCGTGATGGACACGGACCTGATTGTGCCGACGCTGCTGCGGGACCCGGCCGTGTTTGCGCCCTGGGTCAGCGAACTCCTGCTGGTCGCCATTCTGGCTGCGGCCATGTCCTCCCTTGACAGCGTGCTGCTGGTCGCAGCGTCGGTGCTGCAGCAGGATCTGCTCGCACCACACAGTGCGCGGCTACGTGCGCACGGCATCGCGGTGACGCGCGTGGCGGTGGCGGGCTTTGCCCTGCTGGCTGCGGTCCTGGCCCTGCGTCCACCGGGCGGCATCGTGGAGCTGACAATCCTCTCGGGCAGTCTCTATGCCGTCTGCTTCCTGCCGCCGCTGCTACTGGGCCTGTACTGGGAACGCGGCGATGCCCGGGCGGCGCTGGCCGCCATGGCGCTGGGCGTGCTGGTGCTGTTTGGCTGGCGCCAGCTCGGCTGGCATCAGACGCTGCATGAGCTCTTTCCGGCGCTGGCAACGAGTACGGTCACCTATGTGCTGCTGGCACGCGTCAGCACGACGCCTGCACCGGCAGCACTCGCGCTGGCGTGGCGGGCTCAGCCGCGTCGGGACAGGCGCCGCAGCCCGGCGGAAGCAGGGTTGAAGTAACTGCGCTCGAGTTGGTCACCGATCACGCGCAGCTCGAACTGACAGGCGTCCAGCAGCGCGCTGGCACCGGCTTCATCCAGGGCCGCAAGGTCTGTCTCGCGCAACAGGCGTCGAATCGCGGCCAGAGAGCGACGTGGCTGCTGATGGCGGCTTAAGGCCTTGAGCACATCATCGATCTCTTCCAGGCAGTAGCGCAGAGAACTCGGCAGATCGCGGTTGTTGAGTAGGAAGTCCAGCACGGTCGCCTGGCTGATCGGCTCGGCGGTGCTGCGCCGATAGCTGAGCTGTGCGCTGCAGGCACGCAGCACGCTGCGCCAGCGGAGGTCGGCGAACGCCTCCTGCTCCGCCAGGTCGCTGAAGCCCGCGCAGGCCGCCATATCCATGAATCGGCTGGTCATGTCCGCGCGTTCCAGCAACACGCCGATGCGGTAGAAACGCCAGGGGTCATCACGCAGCATGTTGGCGGCCAGGAAGCCGTGAATTTTCTGGGCGCTCTCCATCAGTTCCGGCAGGGTCTCCGTGCGCCGGCTGCGCGACAGCACGCCCCTGAGCCGATCGTTGCACAGCAGGCTCAGCTCGTTGATGTACTCGTAGCCGATTCTGGGGATCACGCCCTGCAGCGTCCGCGCGTTCTCGCGCGCGGCCTCGACGTTTGCGAGCAGGCTCGCGGGGTTGGCGGGATCGTTCAGCAGAAAGCGGCAGACGTTTCGCTCGCTCGGCTCGTCGAAGGCCTTGGCGAAGGGTTTCTGGAGCGCGAGGATACTGATCAGTGTTTCCCAGGCGTCCGGGAGACGTTGCGGCAGGTCGTACAGCAACGTGCCGTAGGTTTTCATCAGGTTGGCGGTGGCCTCGGCGCGTTCCAGATAGCGCCCGAGCCAATAGGCGCGCCGTGCCGTGCTGGAGAGCGTGCTAGCTGTCATCGACGATCCAGGTGTCCTTGCTGCCGCCCCCTTGCGAGGAATTCACCACGATGGATCCCTTGCGCATAGCCACCCGCGTCAGGCCGCCGGTGGTGACGTAGCTGTCTTTGCCGGAGAGGATGAACGGCCGCAGATCAAGGTGTCTCGGCTCTGCGTGCTGGTCGATCAGGGTTGGCGCTGTCGACAGGGACAGCATCGGCTGCGCCATGTAGTTGCGCGGATTGGCGAGAATCTGCTTGCGAAACTCGTTGCGCTCCCGGGCGGTGGCTTTAGGCCCGATCAGCATCCCATAGCCCCCAGACTCATTGGCGGGCTTGACCACCAGCTCGTCGAGATGAGCCACAACGTATTCCAGCTCCTCTTTGTTAATGCAGCGGTAGGAGGGCACATTCGGCAGCAGCGGCTCTTCACCGAGGTAGTAGCGCACCAGGTCCGGCACATAGGTATAGATCACCTTGTCGTCGGCGACACCGCACCCGGGCGCGTTGGCGAGGGCGACGTTGCCAGCCTGCCAGGCCTTCATGAGTCCCGGTACTCCCAGTACCGAGTCAGGGTTGAAGGTCTCCGGATCCAGGAACAGGTCGTCGATGCGTCGGTAGATCACATCAACCTTCACCAGCCCATCGACGGTCTTCATGTAGACGCACTTGTCGCTGCGAACGATGAGGTCCGAGCCTTCGACGAGGTGAGCGGCGATTGCCTGGGCCAGGTACGCGTGCTCGAAGTAGGCGGAGTTGTAGATGCCCGGGGTGAGCACCGCGACCCGGGGCTGGCGCTCGCTGCTCAGCGAGTGCAGGGTCTTCGAGAGCTGGTCCGCGTAGTTGTCCACCGGGTGGACCGAGTAGTTCTCGAACAGCTCGGGCATGACCCGCTTCATGACCTCGCGGTTCTCGAGCATGTAGCTGACCCCTGACGGCACCCGCAGGTTGTCCTCCAGCACGTACATCTGCCCGTCGCTGTCGCGGACCAGGTCGGAGCCGCAGATATGCGACCACACGCCGTGCGGTGGGTCGATGCCCTGGCACTGGGGCCGGAACTCCTTGGACTTCAGGACGAACTCTGCGGGTATGACGCCATCCTTGAGGGCACGCTGCTCGTGATAGACGTCATCGATGAACCGGTTCAGCGCCTTCACGCGCTGTTTCAGCCCTTCCGCGATGGTGTCCCATTCGGAGCGCCGAATCAGGCGCGGAATGATGTCGAAGGGCCACTCGCGATCGATGCCGCGACCCGCTTCTTCGCTGTAGACGGTGAACGTGATCCCCATCGTGCGGATGGTGGCTTCGGCGGCGGCGCGCCGGGCTTCCAGATCGTCGTCACTGAGCCCGGCGAGCATGCGTCGAAGCGGGCCCGCCCCGGGCCGGGCGCGACCGTTGGCCGCGATCAGCTCGTCCCAGAGTGCGGCGGTATCGTAGCTGTTCCAGTCGATAGCCATTGGCCGCATTGTGAAACAATGACCGGCGCCGCACCACCGGCAAAGCAGGAGAGACCATGAAGGCAGTGCAGGCGCTGGCACAGGCGATCGATCGCTGTGACGGCGCGTTGGTGGCGGTCACGGGGGCTGGCCTGTCGACTGCGTCCGGCATCGGCGACTATCGGGATCGGGAGGGCAACTACAAGCGCCCGCCACCGGTCACCATCTCCGCGTTCACAGCGAGCCATGCGGCGCGGCAGCGCTACTGGGCGCGCAGTCTCTACGGCTGGCCCGCGTTCGCCGCAGCGCGCCCCAACGCTGCGCACGCGGCCGTTGCTCGGCTGGAGCACGCCGGGATGCTCGCGCATACCATTACCCAGAATGTGGATGGGCTGCATCAGGCCGCTGGCACACGGGCGCTGACGGAACTGCACGGCAACCTGCGCTGGGTGCACTGCATGGAGTGTGCGGCCACCGTTGAGCGAGAGGTTTTCCAGTCGGAGCTGCGCGGGCGCAACGAGCAACTGCTGGGGCTGCGTGCAACGCCGGCTCCCGACGGCGATGCCGATCTGCAGGACGCGCAGCTGGATGCGGTCCAGGTCCCCGACTGTGCGGTCTGTGGCGGGCTGCTCAAGCCGGCGGTGGTGTTCTTCGGGGATACGGTCCCGGCCCCTGTAGTGAGCGCCGCCTACGAGCAGGTCGATGCGGCTCGAGGCCTGCTGGTGCTGGGCAGCTCGGTCATGATTCACTCGAGCTTCCGCTTCTGTCGCCGGGCCAAAGAGCGCGGGATACCGATCTACGCGGTCAATCTTGGGCGCACCCGGGCGGACGAATGGCTGTCCATGAAGCTCGAAGCCCCCTGTGAAGAGGTCCTGCCCGGGCTCTGCGATGTCCTCGGCCTGCCAAGCGGCGGGAACTTCGTCGGTGTCGCGGACCTCTAATGGTACAGTGCGGTGAGGTTCTCAGGAGTCATTCATGGCTGAGCATCGGTTCCCCACGCTGCTGGTTCTGCTGGTGCCCACGTTGCTCGGCGTTGCTGCCGGATGCCCGAGGGCATTGGCCAATGTCGTTGATGACGCCGACGCAGCCGGTGCTGCGGAGGTCTCCGCTGCCGCGGAGGTCTCCGCTGCCGCGGAGGTCCCCGCTGCTGGGGAGGTCGTAGAAACGCCGGCAGCGGGTGCGATCGGAGATGCGGCCGACCCGCGGAAGGATGCCGAGGCGGACGCCGACGAAGAGGAACCCCTGCCCTCGCTGGAAGAGCTGCTCGGTCGCGGCGCGGAAGACCCCGAGAACTACGAAGAGCGCTGTATCTCAACGCGCAGTATCCGTTCGCACCGGATCCTCGATGCGCAGCATCTGGTCTTCGAGATGCGCCGCGGCGAGCTGTTTCTGGTGCAGTTTCCCCGACGCTGTTTCGGTCTGCGTCGAGGCGACCCGATCAGCTACAGCACCTCCAGTGCGCGGCTGTGCAAGCTTGACAATATTCGTCCGCTGCAGCCGGGTGGTCGCGGTTTTGAGCCCGGGTTTCCTTGTTACATTCCGGGGTTCCAGCGGGTCACGCAGGATCAGCTCGACTATCTGACGGAGGAGCTGCGCGACCGGCGTCGTCGACGCTGACCGCGCGGGCGGGGTCAGCGGTCCAGGACCAGCTCGGCGATGCTGCGCAGTTGCTCTGGGGTGCGCGCGGAGACCAGGAGCGAGGTCACCGGCGTTTCTTCCCAGGCGGTCAACCGATCGCGGATGCGATCCACCGATCCCACCAGCGAGATCTCATCAGCGAGCGCGTCGGGTACAGCCGCAGCGGCCTCGGCCTTCCGGCCTGCCAGATACAGCTCCTGAATGCGATCCGCCTCCGCGGCGAAGCCCATGCGTGAGACCAGTTCCTTGTGGAAGTTGCGCTTCTTTGCGCCCATGCCGCCGACGTACAGAGCCAGCATGGCCTTCACGGGCTGTAACCCGGCGTCGTAGTCGTCGGTCACGTTCACTGCGATGCCCTGAGAGATCTCGAAACCCGGCCGGGCGTTGGACAGGGATGCCGAGTAAACCTCCTGTCGGAACGGGGAGTAGTACAGGGGCAGCCAGCCATCGGCGAGCTCGGCGGTCATAGCCACGTTCTTCGGTCCCTCCGCACCCAGGAAAATCGGCAGGTCCTTGCGCAGCGGGTGGACGATGGACTTGAGCGGCTTGCCCAGACCCCAGCTCCCTTCGCCCTCATAGGGAAGCGGATAGTGCGGGCCATCGCTTGAGACCGGCGCCTCTCGCGCCAGCACCTGCCGCACGATCGACAGATACTCGCGGGTGCGCGACAGGGGCTTGGCATAGGGGCCGCCGTACCAGCCTTCGACCACCTGCGGGCCCGACACGCCGAGCCCCAGGATCATGCGACCACCGCTGAGGTGGTCCATGGTCAGCGCGGCCATCGCCATGGCCGTTGGCGTCCGAGCGGAGAGCTGGCAGACCGCCGTGCCGAGCCGCAGCCGCTGTGTTTGCGATCCGATCCAGGCCAGGGGGGTCAGGGCATCGGAGCCGTAGGCCTCCGCGGTCCAGACGGAATCGAAGCCCAGCCGCTCCGCCTCCTGCACGAGCGGAATCAGATTAGCCGGTGGCGCGCTGCTCCAGTAACCGAGCTGGAGACCGAGTTTGAGCTGTGTCATGCCACTACGCTGCCTGGGAGGCTGTCGTTACGGCGCGAATGGCTTCCGTCAGGTCCTTGGCCGACACCGGCTTGAGCAAGCTGCGGGAGACGTGGCGCAGCTCTGCCGGCGTAGGACGTGCGAACCCGGTGATGAGGACCACCGGCACGCCGGGCTTGGCCTCCCGGGCGTAGCGGGCCAGCTCGATCCCCTTCAGCTTGGGCATGTTGTTGTCGGTGATGATCACATCGATCAGTTCCGGCGCCTGGGTGATGAAGTCCAGTGCCAGTCGCGGGTCGCTGAACGCAGTGACCGTGTAGCCCTTGGCTTCCAGCAGGTCTTCCAGCACCCGAAGCACCATCGCGTCATCATCGACCAGCAGCAATCGCTTCCGGTCGCGCCCAAAGGCGTTCGCACCGAGCACGCCGACCGCAGCGGGCAGGTACAGGCTGAAACAGCTCCCCATGCCCGGGCTGCTCGCCACGGTGATTGAGCCCCCATGGCGGGCGATGATGCTCTTCACCACGCTCAGGCCCAGGCCACTGCCTTCGCCCACTTCCTTGGTCGTGTAGAAGGGCTCGAAAATATGGCTGAGCACCGCCTGGTTCATACCGCGACCGTCATCGATCACCTGCACACGCGCACAGTCTGCATCGGCCAGCTCGGCGGGCAGTTCCGTGTTGCCAGCCTCGATCAGGTCGCAGCTCACCAGCACGCTGCCGCTGGGCGCGTGAATGGACTGAGCCGCATTGGTGCACAGGTTGACCAATACCTGATGCAGTTCTCCTGAGTCGGCATTGACCCAGCAGGGCGCGCGCACATCGAGCTGGATATCGACGTTCGCAGCCACCGACGCGCGCATGAACTTGATCGCTTCGGAAAGAATCACGCCCAGATCGACCTGTTCGTGCAGCAGGGGCGCTTCGCTGCGGCGGCTGAACGAGAGCATCTGTTGTGCGACTTTTTTGGCCCGCTCTGCGGCGTTAGCAATGGCCTGAACCTGATCCCGGTGCTTGGGCGGCAGCGCAGCAGCTTCGAGGATCGAGGCGTAGCCAACAATCGGGGTCAGCAGGTTGTTGAAGTCGTGGGCGATGCCGCCAGCGAGCGTGCCCAGTACTTCCAGACGCTGGCTGAACTGCAGTTGGTGCTGCAGCCGGTGTAGCTCCGTCGCTTCCGTCGCGACGATCAGTTCGCCATTGACCGTGCTGTGGAAGGGGACGCGATGGATGAGATAGCCCCGGTCCTCGCCATCGACCCGCGTCAGCCACTCTTCGCCATGCTGCGTGGTCGACGTTTCCTTCAGGATGTCTTCGACCGCCAGCCGGCGCAGAGCGCCGTCGGCGGTCCGCTGCGTGAGCTGACTGGCGCTGGTGCCGCGAATCCTTGCGAATGCATGGTTCATGAACAGCACCTGGCCATCATCGGCCACGGCAAACAGGGGGTAGGGCAGCTGGTCGATGATGGCGCGCAACAAAGCTGCACTGGCGGGGATCCCTCGGTGCGCGCTTGCTTCAGCAATGGGGCCGATGAGCTCAGCGGTCGCATCCGCAGCGTCTGCGCTGGCCGCGGCGGTGGTGCGGATACCGTCGGCGCCGTTGCTCGGTGCTGGCGTCTGGCCGAACAGTCCATGGCTCAGCACGGCCAGGGGAATCAGGGCGATAAAGCCGAGGATCAACGCCAGGGTAAAGGCAGAATCGGCCATCCAGAGCTGATCGGGCAACAGCCGGACGGCAAGGAATCCGCCGCACAGCGCAGCGGCAATCGCCACCACACAGGCCGCCAGGAGCAGGAAGCTCGACCGGGTCCGCGCACTGGCAGGCGCTGATCGGGCTGTGGGAGAGGTCTCGATGCGGCCGGTGTCCTTTCCGCTGCCGACAGATCCGGTGCCGGCCATCGCCTGCGACTTCGCGCAGGGCGTCGATAGCGCGCAATCGGGGCTGTCACTGGTTCAACGATTATGGGCGCAAGACGTGTCCCTTGGCCAGTCGTGCAGGCGGTTTTGCGGCGCTGCAATAGGCAGAGTGCTTGAGCGCTTTCAGGGGCTGGTCTAGAATTCGCGCCGTCCGCGGGGCCCGTTCCCGCAAGTGCCGCCCCGCAGGTACGGAAAGTTCTGCCCGCGCCGCGCCCAGTGCCGGCAAATCATGCTGAAGGCCTATGCTCGCCCGCGACAAGATGCCCGCTACCGGTTCCCCTGACGGCTTCACCACGCGCGAGGTCGCACACTGGCTCGATCTGAAGCCGCAGCAGGTGCGCCACTACGTGCGCCGTAAGCTGGTGAATCCGGCGCGCAGCAGCAACGGGCGCTATCGTTTCAGCTTCCAGGACGTGGTGCTGCTCCGGACCGCCAAGGCGTTGCTCAATGCGCGCATCTCACCTCGCCGCGCCAACCGTGCGCTCCTGAAGCTGCGCGGACAGCTGGCGCGCACCGCCGCGCCGCGCTCGCTGGCATCGATCAAGATACAGGCGCTGGGCCAGAACGTGGTCGTGCGCGAA
>JBCDIK010000159.1:0-8926 GCA_038749065.1 Pseudomonadota bacterium
CTACCACGAAGAACTGGCGGCGCTGCCCGACCGCTTCGGCACCGTTCCGCTGATGGAGACGCTGAAGCAGAAAGCCCGGGAGGCCGGGCTGTGGAACCTGTGGATGCCCGCGGACCATGGCGGGCTCAGCAACGAAGACTACGCGCCGCTCGCGGAGATCATGGGGCGGGTGCTCTGGAGCCCGGAGGTCTTCAATTGCAACGCCCCTGATACGGGCAACATGGAAGTGTTTCTCAAGTACGGCACTCCGGCGCAGCAGGATACCTGGCTTAAACCCCTGCTCTCCGGCGAGATCCGCTCTTCTTATGCCATGACGGAGCCGGACGTGGCATCGAGTGACGCGACCAATGTGCGCACGCGTATCGAGCGCGATGGCGATGAGTATGTGATCAATGGCCGCAAGTGGTTCATCACCAATGCGCCCTATGAGCGCACGAAGATTCTCATCGTGATGGGTAAGTCGGATCCGGACAATCCGAACCGCCATCTGCAGCAGAGCCAGGTACTGGTGCCGAAAGATGCGCCCGGTGTAACCGTGGTGCGGCCGCTCACCACCTTGGGCTATGACGATGCGCCCCTCGGCCACGCCGAGGTGCACTTCGAGAATGTGCGTGTGCCCAAGGAAAACATTCTGCTCGGTGAAGGCCGTGGCTTCGAGATTGCCCAGGGCCGGCTCGGGCCCGGGCGCATCCACCACTGCATGCGCCTGATCGGCAGTGCGCAGCGTGCGCTGGAGTTTGCCTGTCGGCGCAGCGAGCAACGCGAGACCTTCGGGAAAAAGTTGTCGCAGCACCAGAGTGTGCTCGAGGATCTGGCCCGTTCCTTCAGCGAGATTGAGCAGGCGCGCTTGCTCACGCTGAAAACCGCGCGCCGCATCGATGAGCTCGGCGCCAAGGACGCGCGGGATTTCATCGCCGCGGCCAAGATCACCGTCCCTCTCATGGCGCAGAACGTGATCGATCGCTGTATGCAGATCCACGGTGCGGGCGGCCTGACCGCCGATTACCCGATGGCGGAAGCCTTCAACTACGCCCGCTGGTGCCGGCAGGCGGATGGGCCGGATCAGGTGCACATGATGGCGCTCGGGAAGCAGCTGGTGCGTCGCTACGGGGCGACATAAGGCGGGCGGTTGCGGGATCGAGAAGCCGTTCGATCGAGGGATCGAGAAGCCGTTCGATCGAGGGATCGAGAAGCCGTTCGATCAGCGACAGTGGCGCGACCCCGAGGCTGCTGAGCTCAGCGGTCAGCGAGCCGCAAAGGTTCAACGCCAGCGGGCCGCAGGTGAGATTGCGCTGATAGTGCTCGAGTGCGGGTCCTCGACCGGCAAGCAGATCTGCGGCGACCAGCGGGGGCAGCATGCCCGCTGCCTCGATCACGTTGAAGCGCGCCAGTCGATGCAGGGCGGTGAGCAGTTTCGGACCGATGAGCTGGGGCGCGACCGGGCCACTTCTGTGCTCTCTGAGGATCTGCTGCGCGGCCCGCCGATAGAACGGGAGCACCGGATCGCCGCGCTCGAAAACCATGAAGGCATTGTGGACCTGCCGGGTGGTCTTCAGGGCAGTGCGGGCAGACCGTTTGCGGTGCTCCGCGGATACCCAGAGCTGACGTCCGACGCCGTGGCCCGAAGGCAGCGCAAGATCGGTCGCCTGGGGCAGCATCAGCACGTCCGCATCGATCCAGATCGCGCGCTCGAACTCCGAGATCAGCGCTGCTTCGAGAGCCAGCAGGCGCGCCAGGTCGCTGGCGACGACCGGCTGGGTCGCGATGCGCTCCCGCATCACTGGCGCACCGCCCCTGGGGTCCAGTAGTGGGTCGAACAGTTCGTCGCCCAGGAACCGGTAGGCAAAGCCGCGCGATCGCGCCCAGGTCTCAACACTCTCGAGGCAGTGCTGCAGCCAGGGCTGGGGGAGCGGCTGACGGTGAGACTGCAGAACGAGGGTAAGCACGCGCTCAGTGTGCGCGCGATTCGTCTGCTTTGGTAGGCTAGCCCGTGGGCCTGCGCAAATCACCGGGGAGCGTCTATGGAGACCGTGAGCTACGAAACCGTCCACGATGGCGCCATCGCCCGTGTCACCCTGAATCGGCCGGAGGTGCGCAATGCGCAGAACCGGCAGATGACCTACGAGCTGGATGAGGCTTTCGCCAAGGCGACCGGCGATGATGCGGTGAAGGTGATCATTCTTGCGGGGGCAGGTCCGCATTTCTCGTCCGGACACGATCTGAAGGACAGCGGCGAGTACGATTTGCAGCCCGTCGGCCTGGGTGGGCCCTTCGCAGCACCCGGTGCTGAAGGGCATCTGGCCTTCGAAGATGAGGTGTATCTGAAGATGTGCCGTCGCTGGCACGACCTCCCGAAGCCGACCATCGCGGAAGTTCAGGGCAAAACCATTGCCGGCGGTCTGATGCTCATGTGGGTGTGCGATCTGATCATCGCCGCGGATGACGCGCTGTTTGCGGATCCGACCACGAACTTTGGGGTCAACGGTGTCGAATGGTTTGCCCATCCCTGGGAGCTGGGCATCCGCAAAGCCAAGGAGCTGTTGTTCACCGGCGAGTTCCTCAGCGCCGAGGAGGCGCTGCGTCTGGGCATGGTGAACCACGTTGTTGAGGCGGGAGAGCTGCGTTCCTTCACCGAGACTCTGGCGGAGAAGATCGCTGCGCGCCCGGCGTTTGCCCTGCGCCTGGCCAAGATGGCGGTTAATCAGGCGCTCGATGCGCAGGGGTTCTGGACGGCGCAACAGGCGGCGTTCAATCTCCAGCACGTGGGGCACAGCCATTCCCGGGAACTCTATTACCGGAAGAAGCTGGGCAAGGACTAACCGCCTGGCGATCACACGCAAGATGGGGCGCATCGCGCCAGGAGGGGGCAGATGTGGAAACTCGGGGTTGTTGTCGTCGTGCTTCTGGCCGCTGCCGCGGTTTATATCAGCCGCTGTCCCTGCGAGCGCGTCCCGGGCCTATGGCTCCTGGGAGATCGGGTCGATGCAACCGTTGACGACTGGTCCTTTGCCAACGAGGTGCCACTGTGCCAGATAGAAGTCCGCTCCTGGCGCCCGCACTCCGTCAACCTCAACTGCATGTCGACCGGCCCGGATCTGTACATCAGCTGTTCGAGGTGCGCGGGCAAGTCCTGGTCCAGCACGGTGCTGCAGCAGCCTCGTGGGCTAATCCGTATGTTCGATAAGGTGTATCCGGTGCGCTTCGAGCGCGTGCTGGACCCCGACGAGCTGGACCTTGCCTGGCGGGTTCGAGCGGAGAAGCTCAGTCGCGAAGGTGCGCGACCGGATCACTGGTGGTCATTCCGGCTGACATCTGCGCCCGGCTAGCACGCGCGTTCGCGCCGTCAACGCACGCTGACCCCACCGTCCGCAGTGATCACTTCGCCGGTAGTAAACGCGCTCGCCCGTGAGCTCAGAAAGATCGCGATACCGGCAATATCCTCCGGGGTGCCGACCCGACCGCTGGGGTTGGTCTTTGCCACCGCGTCCCAGTCCGTGTTGTCGACATCGCCGCCGCCGCCGACCCCGGTGCTGAGCATCCAGGTGGGGAAGGGCCCGGGGGCGATGGCGTTGACCCGGATGTGGTCCTTTGCCAGGTGTGCAGCCAGCACGCGAGTCAGGTAATGGGCGGCGGCCTTCGAGGGGCCGTAGGAGAAGGTGTCGAAGACGGGCGTGCGGATGCCGTCGATGGAGCCGATGTTAATGACCCGGGCGGGCGACTCGGCAGAACCTGCCGCCCGCAGCACCGGTAACAGCTGCTGCGTCAGGAAGAAGTAGCCCTTCACGTTGGTGTCCATCACCTTGTCCCAGCCGACCTCCGGGAAGCTCTCGAGCGGTGCGCCCCAGGAGACGCCGGCGTTGTTCACCAGAATGTCGAGCGTTGATTCCCGTTCCTTGATCGCCTCGGCGAGCTTCGTGATGCCGTCCACTTCCGCCAGATTCGCTGGCACCGAGACGCACTCTGCGCCATGTTTGTCCGAGAGCCGTGCGGCGGTGGCATCACAGACCTCGGCCTTGCGCGAGCTGATGTAGACGCGCGCACCAGCGGCCAGAAAACCGTCGGCGATCATCTCGCCGATGCCGCGGGAGCCACCGGTGACGAGTGCGGTTTTGCCTTCGATGGAAAAGAGAGTGTTCAGCACAGAGGTCATAGTTCGCTTCGCTGTCTCGCAAAAGATTTATAGTAGGCTATGGCTTTACCGAAGGGGAGGTCGGTCTTGCTCGAGGGTCGTTCGCACAGGTTTTTTGCAGCAAGGCTGCTCTGGCTCGGGCTGATCGTCAGTCCCATGGTTCTCGCCCAGGAGTACCGCGCGCCGCGGTTGCCCGGGACACAGCTGCCGGACCTTAACGGCGTCTGGCAGGCTCTGGGCGCTGCTCACTACGATCTGGAGCCGCACGCGGCTTCGGCGTCGCTGCAGGTTCGAAGGGGGCCGCACGGACCAGTGCCGTCCATCGAGACGCTGCATCTGGGGAGCGTGGGCGCGGTGCCGGCCAGTCTCGGCGTGGTGGTGGGCGGCCGCATCCCTTATCTGCCGGCCGCCCGCGAGCGGGCACAGGAGAATCGGCGGCACTGGAGTGCGCGGGACCCGGAGGTGAAGTGCTATCTGCCCGGTGTCCCCCGCGCGACCTACATGCCATACCCACTGCAGATCGTGCAGTCTGCGGATGCGCTGATGATCGCCTACGAGTATGCGGGCGCTGTGCGTGACATCGACCTCGAGGATCCCGGCGAAGCGCCCATTGACAGCTGGATGGGCTGGTCCGCTGGGCGCTATGAGGGCGACACGCTGGTGGTGGAGGTCACGGGCCAGAACGGCCGTACCTGGCTTGACCGGGCCGGGAACCAGGCGAGTGCGTCCCTGATCGTGACCGAGCGTTACACCCCCATGAGTCCCTGGCATCTCATGTACGAAGCGACGCTCACCGATCCCGAATCCTTCGCTCGCCCCTGGACGATACGGATGCCGCTGTATCGTCGCGTTGGCTCCGATGCCCAATTGCTGGAGTTCAAGTGCGCCGAGTTTGTTGAAGAGCTGATGTTCGGACGCTGGCGGCGCGCGCCGCTGCCGAGAACGCTCGAGGCGCCTGCGCCGCAACCGGAGGTCGCGCCATGAATCGATCATTGGCCTCGCTGGCGCTGAGCGCCCTTTGTCTCGGCTGTGCCAGCGATCCGGGCGGGTTGTCGCCGTCGGTACCGGATCTGACCGGGACTTACGATACGGCCACGATCACACCGCTGCAGCGGCCGAAGATCTACGGTGACAAGCTTACGCTGACCGTGGCGGAAGCCAAGGCGCTGGCCGATGCTGCAGCTGCTCGCATTGCTGAGAACAGCGCAGATTCGGATCCGGATCGAGAAGCGCCGCCGGTCGGCGGCGATGGCAACGAAGCGCTCGGTGCCGGGAGTGTGGGCGGCTACAACCTGTTCTGGGTGGATGCTGGAGAAGAGGTGACCACCGTGGACGGGGAACTGCGCACCTCGATCATCTACGATCCGCCGAACGGTCGGCGCCCGCCACTGACCGACGCAGGACGGACCTGGCTGGCGGGGCGCAGGGCGCTCTATCGACCCAATACGGGCACCGCCTGGTGGGTGGACGAGCCGGATCTGCCGCACGGCCCCTATGACGGCCCCGAGACCCTGTCGCTGGCAGAGCGCTGTCTGCTCGGCTTCGGCTCAACGGCGGGGCCACCCATGCTGCCGGTGCTCTACAACAACCATAAGCGCATCGTGCAGTCGAAGGATCACGTGCTGATTCTGGTGGAAATGATCCACGATGCCCGCATCGTGCGATTGAACGCAGAGCACCGGCCATCGTCGGTGCGGACCTGGCTGGGCGATTCCATCGGCCGCTGGGAAGGCGAGACGCTGGTGGTGGAAACGACCAACTTCACCGCTCGGCCGGCGCTGCGCGGCGCGGACGAAAACCTGAAGGTGACCGAGAGATTTACGCCGCAGGACGATGGGTCTTTGATCTATGCGTTTACGGTCGAGGACCCCACGGTCTGGACGGCGCCCTGGAGTGGCGAGTACCGCTGGCAGGCAACCGACGAGAAAGTGTTTGAGTACGCCTGCCACGAAGGCAACTACTCCATGGAGAACGTTCTCAAGGGGGCGCGCTTGCTCGAAGCTGAAGCGCGGGCGAACAGCGACTGATCAGCACCGCCACCGGCGCGGAAGGAGAAGACCATGACCGCTTACAACACCCTCGACTATGCGCTGCAAGACGCCGTAGTCACGCTCACCCTCAATCGGCCGGAGGTGGGCAATGCGCTGTCCCCGGAGATGGCGCGGGAACTGTCGCAGGCGGCGCTGCAGTGTGAGCAGGACGGGGCCAGAGCGGTCGTGATCACCGGCGCGGGCAAACTGTTCTGCGCCGGCGGCGATCTTGGGGTGATGGCTGAGGCCGGCGATAGCCGTCGATCTGTGCTGATGCAGATGGCGGGTGATTTGCACATGGCCATCTCGCGTCTGAACCGGGCGCCGGCGCCGGTGATCGCTGCGGTCAACGGCACTGCCGGGGGTGCAGGCATGAGTCTGGTGATGGCCACGGATCTTGCGATCTGCGCCGACAAGGCGCGTTTTACCATGGCCTACACGAATGCCGGACTGTCCCCCGATGGCAGCTCGACGTTCTTCATGCCCCGCAAGATCGGAGACCGCCGCGCCCGTGAGCTCATGTTGACCAACCGGGTGCTGGACGCGGCAGAAGCGCTCGATTGGGGGATTGTGAATCGGGTGGTCGCGACAGAGGAGGTGCTGCCCGCATCGCTCGAACTTGCCGGACAGCTCGCGAATGGACCTACCGCTGCCTTCGGCGCGACCCGCGCGCTCCTGAACGAAAGCTTCGAACATGGCCTGGAAGCCCAGATGGAGCTGGAGTCCCGAGCCATTGCCGCCATGTCCATGACCGCGGATGGCAGCGAGGGGATCGCCGCGTTTATGGGCAAACGTAAGCCGAACTTCAAAGGTTCTTAGCCCGCGTGCGTGGGGATTGTCGTCAGATGTTGTTGCGCTGGTTGGATCTCGTGTCGCGAATGTAAAGCCGCGCCTTTGTGTCGTTTGCGCGTGATAGCGTCGCATTTGACGACACGGGGAGGGCTTCCATGGAGTGGCCAACGAGCGCGCGCAGCAATCGCGTCGACAGTAACGGCAACGCAAGCTACTGGGATCTGCCGGCACTGGCGGCCGCACTGGAAGCACAGGGGCATTCGCGTACCCTGCGCAGCGTTGAGCGGGATGTTGAGCAGACAAGCCTGCTACCGCAGGCGCTTGCCCTTGACAGCCTGCGCGCGACGGACGGCAGCCCGGGTCGGCAGCTGGTCATCGATCGGTTCTCTGCTCGCGCACGCAAACGCCGCCAGCACTGCTTCGTCGTTCAACTTCATCGCAGTGACCTGGGCCTGGTGCTCTGTGCGAATGACGGGCGCATGGCGCGGCGCTGGGTTTACCTGGAAGACACCTCAGCAGCTTCGCTGCTGACAGGCCTCGACCAGCTGGTCGATGGGCGCGCGACACTGTTCTGGCCCCACGGTGCGCTGGTTGACCTGTGCCGGCCGCTGACCGGCGACGGCGCGGCGCATGACGTCGCACTTCCCTCGGGCACCCGGGCGTTGCTGGGGGTGTTTGCGTTTCCGCGGCTTCAGGGCCGCCTTGCAGCGGAGCCTGGTGTTGAGCGCGTGCGTAGTGGCGAAGGACCGAATGGCCTGACCCATCTGGATCGACTGGAAGCCGAGAGCGTGCACATCATCCGCGAGGTCATGGCGTTGGCACAAAATCCGGTGATGCTCTATTCCCTGGGTAAAGACAGCTCGGTCATGCTGCATCTGGCCCGCAAAGCCTTCTACCCGAGCCCGCCTCCGTTCCCACTGCTGCACGTGGACACCCGCTGGAAGTTTCAGGCGATGTACCGCTTCCGCGATCTGGTGGCGCAGGAGAGTGGCATGCAGATGCTCGTACACGTCAACCCTGATGGCGTTGCTCGGGACATGAACCCCTTCGATCACGGCAGCGCGCTGCATACGGACGTCATGAAAACCCAGGGGCTGAAGCAGGCCCTGAACGAGCACAAGTTCGACGTTGCCTTTGGCGGCGCCCGGCGTGACGAAGAGAAGAGCCGGGCCAAGGAGCGGGTCTTCTCCTTCCGTAACGAAGCCCATCGTTGGGACCCCAAGAATCAGCGTCCGGAGCTGTGGAACCTGTACAACGGTCACAAGCGGGAAGGCGAGAGTATCCGGGTGTTTCCCCTGTCCAACTGGACTGAGCTCGACATCTGGCAGTACATCTACCGGGAGTCGATTCCCCTGGTCCCTCTGTATTTTGCAGCGGAACGGCCTGTCGTGGAGCGCGATGGCACGCTCATCATGGTCGATGACGACCGTATGCGCCTGCACGACGACGAGGAGATCATGCTGAAGAAGGTCCGCTTCCGGACCCTGGGCTGTTACCCGCTGACCGGCGCTGTGGAATCCGATGCAGATGATTTGAGCAGTATCGTTCTCGAGCTGCTGCGCAGCCGGGTCAGTGAGCGGCAGGGCCGCACGATCGATGCGGACGCCAGCGCGTCCATGGAGCAGAAAAAACAGGAGGGCTACTTCTGATGGCCGCTCAGCCCAGTGAAATCAACACAAAGGCGGATGTTGAGTCCTATCTGCAGGTACAGAACCAGCTCGATCTGCTGCGCTTTATCACCTGCGGCAGCGTCGACGACGGCAAGAGCACGCTGATCGGGCGGATGCTGTACGAGGCGCAGATGGTCTTCGACGATCAGGTCGCCGCACTGCAGGCAGATTCGAAACGCCAGGGCACCCAGGGCGAGGACATCGACTTCGCGCTGCTGGTCGACGGCCTCGCCGCTGAGCGCGAGCAGGGCATCACCATCGACGTGGCCTACCGGTTCTTCACCACAGACCGTCGCAAGTTCATC
>JBCDIK010000160.1:0-8868 GCA_038749065.1 Pseudomonadota bacterium
GAACGACACGCTGACGGGCAATGACGGGGATGACCGGCTGTACGGCGGCACAGGCAACGACACTTTGTACGGTGGGGCGCGACGTGTGTCGGGTGGTCGCCGTCGATGTACTCCCGGCCGGCCATCTGCCCGTCGAGCCAGGCCAGCTTGTCCCGGGCGATGGATTTCAGGCCTTCGGCCGCCTCCGGCAGGGTGATCATGCGGTCCTTAAAGATCGGCAGACCCTCGGAGTAGCGGAAGCCATTGGCGAGCGGCTCGCAGATGCCCAGATCGACCCGGCGCGTCCACATGCGGGTCGTAGCGCGGGCCTCCGGGGTGGTGCCGACCCAGTCGGTATGGCCCTGGCGCTCATCGAGGTACTCGCAGATCGCTGTGATCTCCGCCAGCGTGGTGCCGTCATCGAGCTCAAGGCACGGGAGCTGGCCGCCGGGGTTCTTGGAGAGATAGGGCTCCTTGCGGTTCTCGGCCGCCATGATGTCGACATCGATCAGCTCAAGTTCGGCCCCGATCTCGGCCGCGAACATGCGCACGACCTGTGGATTCGGCCCCATGGAGTTGTGAAGTTTCATGTCCCGTTCCCTCTCTTCGTTTTACGGTGATCTGGATTCGAGCGGCGCAGGCCGGTCGCTCGGGTCAGGGCCGGTGGCTCACCACTGGCCGCTGTTTTCCATGCTCGCCCAGGGTTCCTGGGGCGGTTGCGCCTCGCCCCGCTGCAGCAGCTCGACGGAAATGCCCTCCGGCGAGCGCACGAAGGCCATGCGCCCGTCGCGAGGTGGGCGATTGATGGTGACGCCGCCGTCCGCGAGTTTCGCGCAGAGCGTGTAGATGTCTTCCACCTCGTAGGCGAGATGGCCGAAATTGCGGCCGCCGTCCAGGGGCTCAGGGTCCCAGTTGTGCGTCAGCTCGACCTGAGCCTCCGGGTTTTCGGGCGCGCCCAGGAAGACCAGCGTAAAGCGGCCCGCCTCGTTGTCGTAGCGGCGCAGCTCAGACAGGCCCAGTAGATCGCAGTAGAAGTGCAGGGCGGCGGGCAGGTCCGTCACCCGGACCATGGTGTGCAGATATTTCAAGGCTGGCTCCCGACGACGGGGCCATGTCGTGCGGAACGCTGGATCAACGGCCCCCTAGCGAGGGCCATGATACGAGGCCCAGACGCATGGAGAAAGACGCTCGATCGAAAGCGCTGACGTCAGAGGCCGTGCAGGAATGGTGGTCTCGCCTCTGGGTGTGCGAACGTCGCGTGGGCGGATCGCGCTGGGGGGTCAGAGCACCTGGATCGTGGCGGCGAGGGACAGCAGCAGGCTCGCGAAAGCGGCGGTCAGCAGCAGCGTTTCACCGGTGCTCAGGGTATCGCCGGCGAGGGCCACGGCGGTACTACGGGTCTGGTTACGGTACGTCAGCAGATCAAACATCAGGTCGCTCTCCGTCTTCTCCTGTCCGCGTGATATCGGCGCGCCTTCCCCAAAGCACGGCTGCAGCATTTCGGCTCGCAGCATCAGGACTCAGGGATTCAGCCTAGGCACCAAACCTGTAGGCCGCTAGGAAACAATCTGGAGGGACTATGGAACGGGGTGAATTTGCAGTGAGATCGTCTGGTATCTTCCGCAAATGGCCTGAATAAATCTCGGTTTACGGGCTCTGTCGGTCCGCCTGGGCAAGGAGCTCCTGAAAGGCCCGGGCCACTGAGCGCGGCAGCGGTCGATCGGACTCGGTGCGCGCCTCGTACTCCGTGCGCAGGGTCTCGGCGTCGGCGGCGGTCACTGGCGGTCGCTTGGGCGCGGCGCGGGGGGGGCGGGGCGGAGTGTTCACTGACATGAAGGGCTCGAAATCACAAAAATCGATGGGACCTTCTGAACCGTAGCAGAGCCCGTTCACCGGAACAGCGACAGGTCGCATGAAAAACGGCAATACTGTGTAAATTCGGCCACCGTCAGGATCCTGCCATGACCCAGCCCTATCCCGATCACCCCCAGCTCCGCGGCAACTTCGCGCCCCTGCGCATGGAGTGCGATCTGCACGACGTCATCGTCAGCGGCGAGATTCCTCGGGATCTCGACATTACCTACTTCCGCAACGGGCCGGATCCGCAGTATCCGCCGATCGGGCACCACCACTGGTTTGCCGGTGACGGCATGTTGCATCGCTTCTGCATCCGCGATGGCAAGGTCAGCTACGGCAACCGTTGGGTGCGTACCAAAAAATGGCAGCTCGAGCGCGAGGCCGGGCGCGCGCTGTTCTGCAGCATGAACCCCGCAGACTCGGACCCGTCCGTTGCCGGCCTGGAAACCGATGGCCTGGCGAACACCAATGTGGTCTGGCACGGTAATCGGCTGCTGGCGCTGGAAGAGGGCCATGAGCCCTTCGAGCTGGACCCGGTGACGCTTGAGAGCATCGGGCCCTGGCGCTTCGACGATCAGTTCCACGGCCCTATGACCGCGCATCCGAAGCTCGATCCGGAGACCGGAGAGATGTTGTTCTTCGGCTATATGGCTGGCGGGCCGTTTTCGGACGACATCACTTTTCAGGTGGTCGATCGCAACGGCAAGCTCACGCGTAGCGAGCGCTTTCATGCGCCGTACCCGAGCATGGTGCATGACTTCATCACCACCCGCGATTACATCATCTTCCCCATCTTCCCCCTGACCGGAAGTCTGGAGCGCGCGATGAAAGGCCGGCCGGCCTTCGCCTGGGAGCCTGACAAGGGCACGCACGTGGGTGTGATGCCGCGCAACGGCACGGTCGCAGACCTGAAGTGGTTCGAGACCGATCCCTGCTACGTGTTTCATCCCATGAACGCCTACAACGACGGTAATCAGATTACCGCGCACATGATGCAATTCGGCGAAGCGCCGATGTTTCCGCATGCTGATGGGAGCGAGCCCGATCGGGAGGCGGCCAACGCGCGTCTGTGTGAGTGGACCATCGATCTCGGCGCAAATCGTGATGCCATCAAGACCCGCTTCCTAGACGACATCACCGGTGAGTTTCCGCGGCTCGATGAGCGGCGGGCCGGGCTGTCCTACCGACACGGCTACTATGGCGCCAGCACCATTCGCAATGGCGGCAGCGGTTTCAACGCCGTTGCTCACCAGGATTTTGAAACAGGCAAGCGCACGCTCTGCGAGCTGCCGGAAGGCGATGCGACCGGCGAGCCGGTGTTCGTGCCGCGCAGCCCGGATGCGCCTGAAGGCGACGGCTATGTGCTGTCGACGATCTACCGGGCGGAGGGGAATCGCAGCGACCTGGCTATCTTCGATGCGCAGAATCTGGCTGACGGCCCGCTGGCCTGCGCCCAGTTACCGCACCGCGTGCCCTTCGGCTTTCACGGGAACTGGAAGTACAACGCCTAGCGCTGGGTCCAGCCGCCGCTGAAGGGAATCGCCTGGCCGACGAAGAAGTCGCTTTCGTCGCTGGCCAGGAACAGCGCAAAGAGCGCGTCTTCCTCAGCCCTGGCCAGGCGCCCGAGGGGCACCTGGCGGGCGAGTGATTTCTGAAAGGACGGCTTTTCGCGTAGCGCATCCGGATAGTAAACGGGGTTCTCCACGTAATTCTGCGCGATCAGGTTCGCCTGGATGTTGTGCGGCGCGAGCTCCACGCCCAGGGACTGGATGTAGCCGACCTGTGCCGCCCGCGCGGCGCTGTAGGCGGTCACGGTTTTCAGGCCCTTGAGCGCAACCGCGCTGCCGTAGACCACGATCTTGCCGCGACCGCTCGCTTTGAGCTGCGGCACCGCAGCGCGGCACAGCCGATGCAGCGGGTGCACCATGGTATTGAAGCACTGGGCCCAGGCGGCGTCGCTTAAGTCCTCCACCAGCGTGCCGGTGTGGTTCGGACCGGCGAGGTTGGCGATGAGGATATCGATCGTGTCGGCTTCCTCGACCGCCGCTTCGCAGGCGCCGGCGACCGTCAGGTCGCGGGTGTCGGATACCACCTGCGCGCCCTCGCGCTCGAACAGCTCGATGGTGGCCGGTCCCATATAGTCGTCGGCTTGCGTCAGCAGCACGCGCTTGCCCTGCAGGCGTTGGCTGTCGGTCATCGCGGGTCTCCTTAGGCTGTTGCGCAGCAGTGTAGCGCTCCGGCGGTCGCGCTCCGTCGCGCCGGGGCGGGCCAGAGCGCCTGCTCAGCGGGCGCGGACCCTGGCGCCTGCAGCAAGACCGGGGCCCGGGTACAGCACCAGGGCCGTATCCTCGTTGATCCCGTCGACCACTTCTGCCAGCTCCCCGTTGTTGCGACCGATGGTCAAGGAACGCACCGCGGTCACGCCGTCGACCACCGCCAAAGCCGCCCAACCCCCATTGTGCCGGAACAGCGCGCTCGACGGCACAGTCAGAGCCGACTCGTCTTCCCAGATCACAATACGCGCTTCGACGCGGTAGCCGTGGCCCAGATTGGCGCGACGTTCCAGTGGGTCCGTGAATCGAATGATGGTATTCACGCGCTGTTCTTCGACGCCGAGCGCTGAGTACTTGGTAAAGCCCCAGGGTTCGACCAGCTCGACCACGCCGCTCAGCGGTTCTGCCCCCCCCCAGTTGTCGATGATGACGCGATCGCCTGGGCTGACCTGTACCGCATCGGTCGAAATGAGCTCCGCCACGACTTCCAGGTCGTCGGAGGTATCGCCGATCTCGACGATGGCCTGTCCCGGCGTCACCGTGGTCTCACTTTCCTGCAGGATGCGCAGAATGCGTCCGGAACTTGGCGCCGTCAGGGGGATTGCACGGGCGCTGATGGCGTCGCTGCTGGTGCTTTGGCTCCCGGGCTGACCTTCGGCAAATTCCATGAGCTGCGCCCGGGCGCTGGCTAATTCCGCCTCGCGCATGGCGATGGCGGCCCGGGCGGTGTCGACTGCGGCATCGGCCGCGCGTTTCTCTCGCTCAGCTTGATCCAGTGCCGCCTGCGAAACAGCGGCTTGACTGGCGAGCTTGCGCAGCCTCGCGACTTGCGCGTCGGCCAGGTCCTGGCTTGCCAGGGCGCTGTTGAGATCCGCGCGGGCGACCCGCTGTCCCGCCTGCGCGGCGCTGACTCCGGCGCGTGCCTGCTCCCGGGTGCGCACGTCGATGGCCGAGGGCGGTGCCGGTAGCATGCGGGCGATCACTGTCTCGCCACCGACGACCACATCCCCTGGCTCCACCGCCACGCGCAGCAGCCGGCCAGCGATGGGCGCGGATACAACGTAGGCGTCACGGACCCGGGTACGGGCTTCCTCATTGATCGTGACCTGCATGGCCGCGCGCGTGGCCACACCGAGATCCACCAGTGTGGGCTTCGGCCAGAACGCGTATCCCAGGGCTATCAATGCCAGTGCTGCGATGCCGATGGCCCCGATCCGGGCGGCCGTGTTTCGCTTGGGCATGGTGCTAGTCCCTGGATTTCATGGCGCTGACCAGATCGAGCTGGTCGATATCTCGCTTCACCAGCCATCCGGACAGCAACGCAGCGCCAAGCACGGCGAGGCTCGCGGTGCCGACCGCACCGGCATCGATTCGTGCCGGAACACTGTAGAGATCGGAGCTGAAGCCGGCCGCCAGACCGTCGGCCAGGAGCATGCCGGTCAGCGCGCCCAGCGGCAAAGCCAGGAGGATCATCAGCGCCAGCTCGCCCAGGAGCACGTACGCCGCTTCCGCCCGGGTGAAGCCCAACACCCGCAGCGATGCGAGGTCCTGGGCGCGCTCAGCGAAGGCGATCCGCGCGGAGTTGAAGACGATGCCGAAGGTGATGATGGCTGCGACCAGCGCCATGACAAAGCGCATGCCGCCGGATCCTTCATCCATCATGCGCTGCAGCGAGGCCTGAGCCTCGCTGCGCAGTGTGACGCCGGCCACTGCAGGCATGCCCTTCAGGGTCTCGTAGGTGGTTTGCGCCTGTTGCGAGTCCACGCGTAGATAGGCGCCAGAGATGCGTCCAGGTTCGCGCAGGGCCTGATTCAGTCCGCGCAGGCTCATGTAGGCGGGCGCGCCGATCAGCGTGTCCGCGATGGCGATGACGGGCAGGTCGAGGACCGGCCGTCGACCCTCCCGGACCTCAACACTCAGCCGCGCACCTGCCGCGACGTCGAGCTTGCGAGCGAGAGACGCGGCCAGCACGATGCCCTCGTCCCGTAGATACAGGGGGTCGAGCTCTGTCGTCAGGGCTCTGCCGAGCTGTGGTTCGGGTACCAGGCCATTGATGCCACCGCGATGGCTTTTGCGCCCGTTGCGCAGGATCACGGACACG
Source organism: Pseudomonadota bacterium (assembly GCA_038749065.1). Taxonomy (GTDB): domain Bacteria; phylum Pseudomonadota; class Gammaproteobacteria; order Pseudomonadales; family Azotimanducaceae; genus CALHVX01. The sequence goes on from JBCDIK010000160.1 coordinate 6,211, forward strand.
GCTCGGAACGGTTCCACCTTGACGATGCCCGGCACGCGCTGTAGCTCAAAGACCGTCCGGTCGCTCAGGGGCTCAATGAGCGTCACCGTTGCATCGCTGCGGTCCACCACAGAAAAATTGAGCGCGACCGCTTCGTCGAAGCCGGCGAGCACTCCCAGCGTTGCGGCGCACAGTCCCATGCCCACGGCGATGCCGAGGATCGCGGCGAAGGCTCTGCCCGGCTGGCGCAGAAGCTGCCGCAGGACCATGCGGCTGGGCTGATCGAGGAATCGCCGCAGACGCCCGAAAAGGCGGGCGGACCGGGCATAGCTGGCCGGGGCAGGCGGGCGCATGGCCACCGCTGGCGCCAGCAGAAAGATCCGCCGCAGCACCAGCATGCCGCCAGTACAGGCCGCCGCGACGCTGGTCGCGATACCGATAGCAAACGCCGCGGGATCGACCTGGAACTCGAGAAAGGGGAATTTGAAGTAGGTCTGGTATGTGCGCGCCAGCGCCTGTCCAGAGAGCAGCCCCAGCAGGCAGCCAAGCAGCGCGCCGCCAATGGCGATGACCAGAGCGAACTTGAGGTAGTGGGCGGCGATGGCCGTGCTGCGATAGCCGAAGGCCTTCAGCAGACCGATCTGTGTCCGCTCAGCCTGAACCATGCGAGTGATGACGATGTAGAGCAGAAAGGCAGCCACGGCCATGAAGATGGGCGGCACGTTGGTGGCGGATAGCCTCAGCCCTTCGATTTCCTCACTGACGATTCGGTTTGAGAACTGATCTGCCAGCGTGTAGGCACCAATACCTCCAAATGGTCGGAGCAGCCGGTCGACAGCGGCAAGCACGGCCGGTTCCCGGGCCCCCCGATCAAGAGCGATCAGCGCTTCGTTGAAAGCGCCATCGACGTCGAAGGCGGCCGCCAGGTTTTCCTCGCTCATCCACAGCACGGCAAAGCGGCTGTCGTCCGGGGTCAGCTCGCCGGGGGCCACCGCATAGAGAAACTCGGGCGACTGAGCCAGGCCCACGATGGCGAAGCTGCGCCGGGCCCCGTTCATGGTCGCGGTGAGCCGATCACCGGGACGCAGGCCGTGTGCCTGCGCAAAGCCCTCAAGCAACAGCACTTCATCCCGTCTTCTGGGATCGAGGTGCCGGCCGTCGCTCAAGTAGATCGCATTCAGGCGCGGTTCGCGGTAATCCGGCAGCGACACTGCCTGCGCCCGGACAGGCACGGCCTGCCCTGGCAGATCGATCAAGGCTCCGCCCACTACGCGACCTTCGACAGCGGCAACGCCCTCAAGATTCGCGATGCGTTCGAGGAGTCGCTTTGGTGCCCGCTTCGCCGGAGCGAACACATCGGCCAGGCGATAGCGCTCGTAGTAGGTCGCTTTGGTCTGCTCCAGGGAGTTCACCAGCCCGTCCATCATGACCAGCAGCAGGACGCCGACCGCCACGACCATCGCAATGGCCAGGGCCTGAGTGCGCGTTGCTTTCAGGTCGCGCCACAGCTTGCGATCAAGAGGCGCTACCACTGGATCTCTTCCGGCGCCCGGCGCTCGTCGTTCACAGCAAGCTCACGCACGGCGCCATCGGCCATGGCGATTACCCGGTGCGCGAGCTGTGCCGTGGCGGCAGCGTGCGTGATAATGAGGACTGTGGTGCCGAGGTTTTCGTTGACGTTGCTCAGGACCCGTAGCACCTGGCGACCGGTGCTGGAATCGAGCGCGCCCGTGGGCTCGTCGCAGAACAGCACCGTCGGCCGCTTGGCGACGGCGCGGGCAATGGCTACGCGCTGCGGCTCGCCGCCGGAGAGCTCCGTCGGAAAGTGATCCGCCCGGTCCGCCAGGCCGACCAGCGACAACGCTTCCTCTGCGGGCATTGGCGACTCGGCGATCTCCGTGACGAGCTCGACGTTTTCCCGGGCGGTGAGGCTCGGCATGAGGTTGTAGAACTGGAACACGAAGCCCACGTGTTCGCGGCGATAGCGGGTCAGCGCCGCATCGCTCAGTGCCGTCAGTTCCTGCTCAAAGAAGCAGGCCTGGCCGCTGGTCGGACGATCGAGCCCGCCGAGGATGTTCAGCAGGGTGGACTTGCCGGAGCCCGAGGCCCCCAGCAGCACGACCAGCTCGCCCCGGGGCACGTCCAGATCGACGCCGCGCAGTGCATGTACCGCCGCCGGGCCCTCCCCGTACACCTTGGTGATCTCGCGTGTCCTGAAGGCGAGGTCCTCCGCGCTCACGGTGGCCGCCGGATCGTTCACGACCGCGCTGGCGCCTGCGGCACCAGTGTGACCGTTGCGGTGGCAACGGCATCGACGAAGGCGGCGTCATGCTCGATGAGAATCATGGTGGGCTGGGCGGTGCTGATGAGTGTCTCCAGGGCTTCCCGGGCATCGATGTCCAGATAGTTCAGCGGCTCGTCCCACAGCAGCAGGCTCGACGGCTCGAGGAGCGAGCGGGCCAGCGCGATCTTCTTGCGCTGCCCGAAGGATAACGTTTCTAGCGGTCGCTCGGCATCCGCGCCGCGCATGCCCAGGGCGGCGAGCGCCTGGCGGAAGGGACCTTCCTCGAGGCCGGCGGCGCGCAAGTGCTCGCCCAGCCACCCGCGTTGCCAGGGCGGCTCCTGTGGCAGATAGGACACGCTTAGCCGTTCACTGCGATTGAAGGTCCCTGTATAGGA
>JBCDIK010000161.1:0-8865 GCA_038749065.1 Pseudomonadota bacterium
AACCGCGTCCCACTCGACCAGGTTCATGCCCGACGCGCCGCCCTCGTCGATCTGCGTGAACATGTGCTGGGTCGCGTGCCCGAACTCGTGAAAGAGCGTACGCACTTCATCCAGCGACATCAGGCCCGGCCGCCCGTCACCAGGGGGGCGCGCGTTCATAACAAACAGCGCCACGGGCAGACTGGCGCTGGCGCCCGGTGGCGCCAGGAGCCGGGACCGGCCCACCACATCATTCATCCAGGCGCCGCCTCGCTTCTCACCGGGCCGCGCCAAGGGATCCACGTAGAAACCGGCGATGACCTGATCGTCGCGCAACACTTCGTAGAAGGTGACATCGTCATGCCACACCGGCACCGCCCCTGAGGGCGCTTCGCGGACCCGCACACCGTAGAGCGTGGTCACCAGCTCGAACAGGCCATCGAGCACCCGCGGCAACTGGAAGTAGGCGCGCAGCGCCTCGCTGTCATAGCTGTACAAAGATTCCTGCTGCCGCTCAGCCCAGAAAGCCACGTCCCAGGGCGCAAGGGTCGCCTGCTCATCGCCCAGCTCGTCGCGCATGAAACGCTCCAAAGCGGTGCGCTCGCGAACCGCCACCGGTCGGGCGGCGGTCTCCAGTTGCCGCATCAGCGCCCACACCGCGGCCGTGTCCTCCGCCATCTTGGCGTCGATGCTGTAGGCGGCGTAGTGATCGAAACCCAGGAGCTGCGCGGACTCCTGGCGAAGCGCGAGAATGCGCGCGACCACCGGGCGATTGTCATACTCAGCGCTGCTGCCCCGCTGCCGAAAGGCCCGGTAGAAGCGCTCCCGCAGCGCCGCGCTGGTGCCATTTTGCGCCACGGCCATGTAGTTCACGCCGTTGACCACGAAATGCCAGGGGCCCTGGTCGGCACTCGCGTCGATGCCCGCTTCGATGGCGTTCTGCAGCGCCTGCTCGGTGAGCGCCGGCGGGATACCATCGAGCTCCGCGGGATCCTCAACAATGACGCGAGACTGCTGCTCCTCCTTGACCAGGTTGGTGGAGAAGCGGTTGGACAGTTCCGACAGCTCGTCACGAATTTCCTGGTAGCGCGCCCGGGCATCGCCCTTCAGGTGCACGCCGCTGCGCGCCATCCCACGAATGCTCTCCGCAAGGATGCGCGCGCGAACACCGTCCAGCCCCCCTCCTTCGTCGCTGTCCCGCAGCGCCACCATGGCCTCGAACAGCGCCGTACTCTGAGCCATGCGGCTCGCCAGCTGCACGTAGCCGGGGCGCGCGGCGTCATAGGCCGCCTGCAGCTCATCGGAATAGCACACGCTGATCAGGTGCATGGTCCAACCGAAGAGCGCACCCAACTCATCATGCAGGCGCTCGAGCGGTTCCATAATCGCCGCCCAGGTTCGCGGCGCGTCAGCGAGCGATGTCTCCAGGGCTTCAAAACGAGCCTCCGTGGTGGCCAGCAGCTCCAGCAGCGCGGGGCCGACGGTGGCCGGCGCAAAGCGCTGCCAGTCCGGCAGGTGCGCGAGCGGACCAAAAGCTCGGGTTTGCTGCAGTTGATTCAGCGCAGCAGCAGGGGCGACGGCGTCAGCCATGGTTCCGATCCTGATCAGGGGGCGGAGAGCTTAGGGCGAAACGCTCAGACAAGCATCCCCGGGGGTCACAAGCGCCCGCGCGGCGCACGGCTAGGGCTGACCCGCGCCCGCCCGCTCGAGGGCGGTCCACTCTTCGAGGTTTCGGCCGAATTCGATCATCACTCGCGCAGCATAGGCAGGCCGTTCAGTCAGCGCCCGATACCAGCGCGCCAGGTTTGGCAGCTCCGGTCGCTCGATCGGCAGATTGAGGTAGCGGTAGGTCATCGCTCCCAGGGGCACATCGCCCATGGTGAAGTCGTTCCCGGCAAGGTAAGCCTGCTGGGCCAGGTGCGCGTCCAGGCGCTGGTACTGGGCATTCAGCTTCGCCGTCGCCTGGTCGATCGCGCCCCGCCGCGCGGGGTCCGGTGGCTGGCGGATGAGCGGCACGAACACGCCAAAAAAACGCGGCCTCGATATCGCTGCGCTGCCACTCCATCCATTGATCGGCCAGAGCCCGCTGCTTCGGGCAGGCCGGCGCCAGCGTGCCCTCCCCATAGCGCTGCGAGAGGTAGCGGACGCAGGCGTTCGATTCCCACAGGGTCAGGTCCTCATCGGTGATCGTCGGCACCACCCGGTTCGGGTTGCGCGCCTCGTAGCCCTGCGGAAAGCCGAAGGTGCCGGCCACATCGTGCCGTGTAAACGGCAGCTGCAGCTCCTCAAGTGTCCACAGCACTTTCTGCACGTTCACCGAATTGCGCCGCCCATACACCTCGATCATCCGCTGCTCCTCTGTGTTCGCGGCCGCTCTGGCAGGGGGCCAGCACGGACACTATGATCGACCCATGCCCACCGCAAAGGAATGCTCATGATCTGCCACGAAGTCGACTACGAGATTTTCGGCGACGACATGCAAATCGTCGAGGTTGAGCTGGACCCCAGCGAAGTCGTGATCGCCGAGGCCGGCGCCATGAACTACATGGAAGACGGCATCACCTTCGAGACCAAGATGGGCGACGGCTCCAAGCCTGCGGGCGGCGTGCTGGATTCCCTCATGAACGTCGGCAAACGGGTGCTGACCGGGGAATCGATCTTCATGACCCATTTCAGCAACGCAGGTCAAGGCAAAAAGCGCGTGGCCTTTGCTGCGCCATACCCGGGCAAGATCATTCCTATCGACATGGAAGAAATCGGCCGCGAGCTGATCTGCCAGAAGGATGCCTTCCTGTGCGCTGCCTTTGGCACCAGCATCGATATCGCCTTCCACCGTAAGCTCGGCGCCGGCTTCTTCGGCGGCGAAGGGTTCATCCTGCAGCGCCTGCGCGGCGACGGCAAAGCCTTCGTACACGTTGGCGGCACCGTGATCAAACGTGAGCTGAAAAACGAGACCCTCCGCGTTGACACCGGCTGTATTGCCGCCTTCAGCCCGGGCATCGACTACGACATCGAGCGAGCGGGCAATCTCAAATCCATGGTCTTCGGTGGCGAAGGCCTGTTTCTGGCAACGCTGCGCGGCACTGGCACGGTGTACCTGCAAAGCCTGCCGTTCTCGCGTCTGGCCAATCGGGTCATGCGCGCTGCCTCCGTCGGCGGCTCTAAGGGCGAAGGCTCCGTGCTCGGCGGTCTCGGCGACCTGTTCGGCGACAACTGACGCGAGCCGGCTGCGCACCAGTTCAAAACAAGGCCACCAACGGGTCGGAGCGAGCTGAACCATGGACTACCTGTCGATCAGCGATGGCCAACAGCGCAGCGGCCTGCGGCTGGTGCTTTCCGCCCATGTGCCTGGGCCCTGGGGCGAATCCGCCAAGGCCCTCCTGCGGCAGCGCGGTGTCCCCTATCACCCGGTGGCGCAGGAAGGCGGCGGTGAGAACACCGAGCTGGTGGCATGGACGGGGCATCGCAATGCGCCGCTCGCACTCTACAACGACGAGCCGCCGCGCAGCCGCTGGAGCGAAATGGTCGCCCTGGCGGAGCGCCTCGGACGGGGCCCATCGCTGGTGCCGGCTGCGATCGACGATCGCATGCTCGCGTTTGGCCTGACCAATGAGATCGCCGGCGAGCATGGCTTTGCCTGGTACGGTCGCCAGCTCATGCTGAAGCCTGGGCACGATGCCAAAGGCGATGCCATTCTCAGCCGGCCGATGTACCGCGATTATTTCCGCACCGGGGATGCCGCGCATGCCATCCCGCGGCTGCGCGAGATCCTGGATCGGCTGGCGGTGCAGGTACGCCGCCAGCGCGCGGCGGGGAGCCACTATCTGGTCGGTGACACCCTGTCGTTCGCCGACATCTACTGGGCCTATTTCTCCCAACTGCTCGAGACCTATCCAGCGGAGAAAAATCCGGTGCCGGATGGCCTGCGCAGTGCCTGGGGGATGGTGGCTACGGCGCTGGCGGGGGATTACGACCCTGCCCTCATCGAACAGCGTGATGCCACATTCGAGCGGCATCTGGAGCTGCCAATGCGCTTCTGAGGCCGTTGTCTGACACAGCGGTTACATCTTTGGGACGCATTCGCTGCGCACTTGACGGTCCCCCTGAGGCAGATTTCATATACTGCAGTGCTTTCCGTCAGACCTATCGTCGACCGATGCAGAACATCTTGAGGCCTTATCTGCGAGCCCGCCGTACCGGCGTCATTGCAAGCCTGCTGGGCAGCCTGCTGCTCGCCGGTTGCGGCGGTGGTGGTGGCGGTGGTAGCAGTGTCCCCACTCCCAGTGCCGGAAGCGGCAATGGCGGCGGCACCGCGACAACGAGCGACTTCGACAACGGCGTCTTCAGCAACCCCTCCGTGTTCAAGGATTTCTGCGCCAACCCGCGCGGTGGCAATCGCCCGGATCTGCTGGGCAGCACGGAAGACGAAAACGATTGGCTGCGCGCCTGGAGTCACGATCTGTACCTGTGGTACGACGAGATCCAGGACGAAGATCCGGCCGCTTATCAGACCGCCGAGTACTTCGATCTGATGAAGACCTTTGCGAGCACGCCCAGCGGCGCGCCCAAGGACCAGTTTCACTTCACCTACGACACCGATGAGTGGGAGCGGTTGTCTCAGTCTGGCGTATCCGCCGGCTACGGTGTCGAGCTCGCCGTGGTCCGCGCCACACCGCCCAGGGAGATCGTGATCGCCTTCGTCGAGCCCGCCTCGCCAGCGGCCAGCGCCGGGTTCGCTCGCGGCGATGAGATCGTGCGTATCGACGGCGTCGACGCGGTAAACGATGGCACGCAGGCCGGCGTCGACACCATCAACGCCGCGCTCTTTCCCGCCGCCGCCGGCGAGCGCCACAGCTTCGAGCTGGAACCGGTCAGCGGCGCAACGAAATCCGTCAGCTTGATCTCCGCCGACGTCACGAGTGATCCGGTGCCGGTCGTAGACGTGATCGCTACGGGCTCCGGCCCCGTGGGGTATCTGCTGTTCAATTCACATATTGCCACTGCCGAAGAAGCGTTGGTCGATGCGATCGATACGCTGGCAGCCGCGAACGTTACGGAACTGGTGCTGGACCTGCGCTACAACGGCGGCGGGTTTCTGGACATCGCGAACGAGCTTGCCTTCATGATCGCGGGCCCGGCAGCAGCGCAAGGGCGCGTGTTCGACGAGCTGCGCTTCAACGACAAGCACCCGAGCACCAACCCGGTAACCGGAGCGGCACTGGCGCCCGATTTCTTCCACACGACCACCCAGGGCTTCACCATCGAAGCGGGGCAGGCATTGCCCGCCCTGAATCTGAGTCGCGTGTTCGTGTTATCGGGACCGGGCACCTGCTCCGCCAGCGAGGCGATCATCAACGGCCTGCGGGGCATCGATTTCGAGGTCGTGATGATCGGCGAGGCCACCTGCGGCAAGCCCTACGGGTTCTACGCCACGGATAACTGCGGCACGACCTACTTCACCATCCAGTTCAGCGGCTCGAACGACAAAGGGTTCGGAGACTACGCGGACGGCTTCACGCCGCGACCGACGCCGCGCAACGGTTTTCCCGCAGACGTGACCGGATGCCCCGTGGCGGACGATTTCACCCGCGAACTGGGCGCGCAGAGCGAAGAGCGTCTGGCCACCGCGCTGTCCTATATCGAGAACGGCAGCTGCCCGACCGGTTCTTCGCTGAGCACAACCGTCAGCAAAGCGCTGCCGGGGAACCGGGCGACCATCAGCACCGCCACGGCGGTACGGACGACCGCCCTGCCCGGCGCGGTCAAGCGCCGGTGACCAAACGCCTCCCCTACAAGGCTAAAACCGCGAGCGGAAACGAGTTCGACTTCGAGTTTCCCCTGCACGCCAACACGGACTCCGCCGTGAACGTTGCAAACCTGCTGAGCGCGTTGCTGGCCACGCTCGACCGGGAAATCGGTCACATCGGCCGCGTGGGCAACGGCGACGTGCTGCAGGCACTGGCCATGGCGCTGGCGGTACGCACGCGCATGCTGAGCGGCGATGAAGCCATGCTCAATGGCCTGGCGGCGGAGCTCGTCGAGGCGGCCCTAGGGACCCGTGCCGAGGGCGCTGAAAGCAACGCGAACCCGGAGGATGGCCCCATTCACTAGGTCGTATCGCGTCCGCGAGTTGACCCAGCGCCAATGTGCGCACCCTACTCCGGTAGCGGAATGAACTCGGACTCGCCAGGCACCGGCGCGAACGCCTGCTCGCGCCAGCGCGTCTTGGCCTGCTCGATCTGCTCAGGATCTGAGTGCACGAAGTTCCACCAGATATGCCGCTTGCCGACCGGCTCACCGGCGAACAGCATCACGCGCGCGCCTTGGTCGCTGGTCAACCGCACAGTGCCCGGGCGCAACACGCCCATACTTTGAGCGACCAGGTGACAGTCGCCGATCTGCAGATCACCGGACACCAGATACAGCCCGCGCTCCGCATGCAGATCGGGCAGCTCAATGGCCCCGCCAGCTGGCAGCTGCAGCTCGGCATAGGTCATGACACCGCGCGTGGTCACCGGGGACCTCAACCCAAAGGCGCTGCCCAGCACCAGCGTGATCGCAACGCCGTCGATCTCGGCTCGCGGTAAAGTATCCGCAGGATAGTGATCGAAGGCAGGCTCGCATTCCTGCTCGGCGTCCGGCAGCGCCATCCAGATCTGCATGCCGTGCAGCTGCTGGCCATCGCGCAGCCGATCTTCCGCGGTGCGTTCGCTGTGCACGATGCCCGCACCGGCGGTCATCAGGTTGACCGCGCTCGGCTGGATCGCCTGGGTGTAACCCAGGCTGTCACGGTGCAGGATCTCGCCCTCAAACAGGTAGGTGACAGTCGCCAGGCCGATGTGCGGATGGGGTCGAACGTTGATGCCCTGGCCAGGTGCAAAGTCCGCCGGCCCCATTTCATCGACGAAGATGAAGGGGCCGATCATAGGCTGCTGCGAAGCCGGCAACACCCGCCGCACGGAAAAGCCGCCCAGATCCTTGGCCCGCGGAGCGATGACCCGCAGCACCGCATCATCGCGCTCCGTGCATTGCGGCGCTTCGGCCGGTAGATCACTCATACGTCGACTCCCGCAAAACTGTCGGTAAAGGCGATCTCTGCAAGCGCCTTGCGCGGCGAAGGCTGTTCCTTCTCGGCGAAGCCATCCGGCAACTCGTCGATCGCGCCCGGCTGTCCGAGCGCAATAAGACAGGGCAACTCGTACAGATCGGGCAGCTGCAACGCAGCGCGCGCCGCCGTCTGATCAAAGCCCTGCATACCGTGCGCAACCAGGCCCAGCTCCGCTGCCTGCAGCGCGAGCGACATCCAGGCCGCACCGGCATCGAAGCTGTGGGTAGGCGCTGCCTTGTCGTTGTGTTCATAGCGCGTGCGGGAGGCGACGGCGATGATCGCGCCCGCCTTTGCGACCCACGCCTGATTCGGAGGCGCAAGCGTCGCGAACAGCGTCTCCCAGGCATCACTGTCGCGTTGCACGACCGCAAAGCGCCACGGCTGCGCGTTAAAGCACGAGGGTGCCCAGCGCGCCGCTTCCAGCAGGGAATCGAGCTGTGCTTGGGACACGGCCGCGCCGCTCATGGCCCGCGGGGACCAGCGGCCGGGGAATCGGGCGTCGACCGCGACGCCCTCGGTCACGGCTCTCAGTTTGTTGGCATCTAGAGTCACGAGACTCATGGTGGTTCTCCTTGTTCTTCAGGGGCAGCCTCAGGCGGCCATATCAAAAAGCAGCAAATCGCTGTCTGCGAGGGACTCAAGCGCGAGCTCATCCTCACCGCTGATCGCCAGACCATCGCCAGCTGCAAGCGGCTCGCCGTTGACGCGCACGCTGCCACCGATCACCTGGACCCAGGCCTGGCGGGGTCGGGCCGGGGCGTCATCGGGGCCGCCGAGGCGGTACGCCTGCCGGGTCCCGGCGGCGGGCCGTGCACGATAAACATCCACATCCTGATGCAGCATCAGCGATGACTCCCGAGCCTCTGGCGAGGCGATCAGCACCCATTCCCCGGCAGCGGCGTCCAGATCGAAGCGACGCTGCTGGTAACCGGGGGTCAACCCCTGCTCGTTGGGCTCGATCCAAATCTGAAGGAAGTGCACCGGCTCCGACTCGGACGCGTTGTATTCGCTGTGCTGCACCCCGGTCCCGGCGCTCATGAGCTGGACATCGCCCACCTCAATGATTGAGCCCGTACCCAGGCTGTCGCGGTGCGCCAGCGCGCCATCCAGCACCACGGTCATGATCTCCATGTCTCGATGCGGATGAGTGCCGAAGCCGCGGCCCGGCTGAACCTGATCGTCATTGATGACCCGCAGCGGGCCAAAGCCCATATGCGCCGGATCGTAGTACTGGCCGAAGGAAAAGCTGTGGCGGCTGTGCAACCAGCCCAGATCCGCCTGGCCGCGGTCCATTGCTCCTCGTCGTACCTGCATAGCGGTTCTCCTGTCTCAACGCCGTGCAGTCTGATAGACCCCATAAGATGATACAATCACCAAATATTGCATCATTTTGTCGCTTAATTCGCGACAATCGGGAGGCTCATGGATCAGCTCGACAGCATGCGCAGCTTTGTTCGGGTGGTGGACGAAGGCGGTTTCGCGGCAGCCGCGCGCAGCCTTGGTCGCTCCCGCTCCGTGGTGAATCGGGCGGTCATCGCGCTGGAGACCGCGCTGGGCACCCCCCTCCTGCGGCGGAGCACCCGTCAGGTCAGCCCGACGGACGCCGGCGCCCTGTTCTACGAGCGGGCCCTGCCGATCCTCGCGCAGGTCGACGCCGCCATGGGCGCGGTGGCCGAGCTGCGCTCCGAGCCGACCGGCACCCTGCGGGTCAACGCGCCCATGTCCTTCGGCACTGGGTGCCTGTCACCGATCGCCGCTGCCTTCCTGGCGCGCTATCC
>JBCDIK010000162.1:0-8858 GCA_038749065.1 Pseudomonadota bacterium
CTGTTCCCGGCTGCAGAAGACCTGCCGCCCGGAGAATTGCGTATTCGCCGGGGTGGAGGACTGTCGCTGATGGCGCTGGCGCATGAGCCAACAGACGGCGAGCGGGTAATCGCCGTTTACAATGTTCCCGATGAGGTGTTGTCGCGCCCCGGGGGCGCGATGGATCGCATGTTCGAGCTGCTCCAGTTCGGAGGCCGGATTGGTCTGGCGGTCGTCCTTTTCTGGGCGGTGCTTACGATCTTCGTGGTTCGACGCATTTACCTGCGGACCCGTCGCATGTCCCGCTGGACCCAGGCCTTGACCGCTGAGCACGAGCGCGAGGATCCACGGTTCGGCTACCGGGAGTTTGACGATGTCGGCCGCGAGCTGAACCAGGCGTTTGCGCGGATCTCTGCGGCGCTGGAGCGGGAGCGAGAGTTTGTCCGCAATGCCAGCCACGAGTTGCGCACCCCGCTCACGATCATTCAGGCCAACGTCGCGCTGGCCCAGGAGCAGGCCGTGAGCGGTGAGCCGCTGGCACGGGTTGAACGGGCTGCGACACGTATGCAGAAACTGGTGGAGACCCTGCTGTGGCTCAGCCGGGAAGAATCGGCGTCGCAGGCGCCTGAGCCGGTGGACTTGCATGAACTGCTGGAGCAGCTGATTGAAGAACATCGCTACCTGCTTCGGGGACGACAGGTGTCTATCCTGGATCAGTGCCAGCAGTCATCGGTGACGCTGGCACCAGAACCGGCGCGTATCGCTTTGGGTAATCTCCTTCGCAATGCGTTTGAACACAGCAGCGACGATGATGCGATCGAGGTCAGCGTTGACGGTGGGTCGGTCATGATTCGCAACCGGGTGGCCGACGACGCCGGGGGGGCTCAGCCTGGCGCAGGGAGCGATGGGTTGGGTCTGACCCTGGTCCGCCGAGTCACCGACCGCATGGGCTGGGATTTTTACGTCTCTACGGGGCCGGCGCAGCACTGCGTGCGATTGAGCTTTGGCGCGTTCGGCTAGCGCGCAGACGGCAGCCCGGTAAAACGGCGGTCGAATCCGAGTTCGTGCTCGGGCCGCTGGGCGTCCGGGTGCTGCCGCGGATCTTCCACCGGCTCACCGAAGGTTGCGTGTACGGGCACCACGCCGGACCAGATCGGCAGATCGTAGTCGGGCTCATCATCAATTGGCGGGCCGCTGCGAATCTTGGCGCTGGCCAGGTCGATGGGCACGCGGGCCACGCGGGTGCCGGCGAACTCGCCGTCATTGATCGGGCGCAGCGTGTCCCAGCGTCCCGGGTAGAGGTGCTCGATCATCGCTTGCAGCGCCGCCATCTTGGCCGCCGGCTCATCGATGGGCTCGGCCTTGCCGAAAATCATCACGCTGCGGTAGTTCGCCGAGTGATGGAAGGCTGAGCGGGCCATGACCAGGCCGTCCAGGTGCGTGACCGTCAGGCAGACTTCGGTATCGACGGAGCGCTTCATGTAGCGGGTCGCGTTTGAGCCGTGCCAGTACACGTAGTCTCCGTCGCGCCAGTGCACGGTGGGCGTGACCACCGGCTTGCCGTCATCCAGGTAGCCGAGGTGACAGAGGATGGCGCTGTCCAGCACCGCATTGATCGTGGCGCGATCGTAGTGACCCCGCTCTCGCGCCCGGCTAACGCGGTTGCGCGGGGTGATCTCGACGGCCGTTGGGTCAGCCGTCCCGGTCGGGTTCTGAGTGGGTGTGCTCATAAGGTGGCTGAGTGTGCGCCGCGGTGCGCGCCGCTGGCAAGACATCGCTGAACTCCGCCTTCAGGGTCGCCTTCAGCCAGTCGAGCATGTGATCCGTGGGCAGTGGACCCGTCTCGTTGATCCGCGCCAGGGCCATGCCTTCCAGCAGATAGCGGGTCAGGATGTTCGCGCGCAGGAAGGCCTCCGATCGGGCCAGATCTGGGAACACGCGCTTCGATGAGGCGAAGACCGCATCGCGAAAGCGCGCATGCGCGGGCATCAGGGCCTCGCGCAGCTCGGGATCTGTGCGCGAGGCGATCAGCAGTTCATGAAACACGATGAATGCCGGCGTATTGAGCTGCTGCCAGTACACGTCGATCCCATCGTCGATGTCCGTCTGCGTCGGGTCGCTGCGCTGGGCGGCCTCACCCTCGCGCACGTAGGTTTCCAGGCGCTGCGCAGTCAGGTGCTCGATGCTCGCCTTGATCAGCTCGAAGCGGTTGGCGAAGTGATGCAGCATGGCGCCCCGGGACAGGCCCGCGGCCTGCGCGATGTTCTCCGTGGTGGTGTTGGCATAGCCGAGCCGGTAGAAGCAGTCGATCGCCGCGTTCAGGATCGCTGTGCGGGTGTTCTCGCTCTTGGTCTGCTGCCAGGTCTTGGGCGTGCTGTCGTCCGGATCGCTCATGCTATGGTTTTTCCGCTCTGAACCCGCTGCGCCGGACGAGGTGACCGTGACGAAGCCGCTGCACATTGCCCTGATCACCAAGGGCCACCCCTTCGACAAGTCCGCATTCTTCGCGCTGTTCGATGCGCTGCCCGACCTGCGCTGGACGCATGTAGAACAGCCGCTGGCGCAGGCGCTCTTTGAGCCGGATCGGGCGCGGCAGTTCGATGCCTTCGTTCTGTACGACATGCCCGGCATCGAGTTTCGGCCGGACGGCCCGCCGCGTCTGCTGGTCCCGGACGATACCCTGCAGCGGAACTTTGAGCGGCTGATCGCCGACGGCTTTGGACTGGTGTTTTTGCATCACGCGATCGCTGGCTGGCCGCGCTGGGATGCTTACGGTCGCACCATCGGCGGGCGTTTCAGCTATCTGCCCGGCGAGTTTGCCGGCGCTGCGCGGGGCGACAGCGGCTATCGCCATAGCGTGACGCACGAGGTGCGCGTGCTCGCGGATCATCCGGTGACGGCGGGCGTGCCCGCGCGCTTTCCCATGACCGATGAGTTGTACCTGTACGACGTGCTGGAGCCCGAGGTCACGCCCTTGCTGGCGAGCGATCACGCCTTCGATCCGAGCGGTTTCTACAGTGCCGAACACGCCGTTGCGCAGGGACGGATGTTCAGCAACGAGGGCTGGACGCACGCGGGCGGCAGCTCGCTGGTGGGCTGGGCACGCACGCCGGGCGCGTCCCGGCTCGTCTACCTGCAGGGGGGTGACGATCCGGTCGCTTACGCCTGTGAGCCCTGGCAGCGGTTGCTGCGCAACGCCATCGGCTGGGTGAGCGACCACGCGCAGCGCTGAGACGCAGCCCCGCATGCGCCGTCAGACCCGGACCATCAGCTTGCCGGTGTTGACCCCTTCGAACAGGCCGATGAGCGTTTCCGGCAGCTTCTCGAAGCCGTCCACGACCGTCGCCTGCTGCTTGAGCTTGCCTTCGGCGATCCAGCCGCGCATTTCCTCGATGGCGGCCGGGAAGCGGTCGGCGTAGTCGAGCACGATGAAGCCTTCCATGCGCGCGCGGCGGAACACCAGATTGAAGTAGTTTTTCGGCCCTGGAATCGGCCCCGTGGCGTTGTAGCGGCTGATGCCGCCGCAGATCACGACTCGCGCGTTGGTGGCGATGCGCGCCAGACACAGGTCGAGGATCTCGCCGCCAACGTTGTCGAAGTAAAGGTTGATGCCCTGCGGACACAGGCGATCGAGTTCCTCGGCGACGTCCTGGGTCTTGTAGTTGATGGCCGCATCGAATCCGAGTTCGTCCGTAAGCCAGCGACACTTGGCCGCGCTCCCCGCCATGCCGACCACAGTGCAGCCCTTGAGCTTGGCGATTTGCCCCGCCACGCTGCCGGTGGCGCCAGCGGCGCCGCTGATGACCACCATGTCACCGGCTTGGGGCTCCCCCAGGTCAAGCAGACCGAAGTAGGCGGTCATCCCGGTGGTGCCGAGCACGCCCAGCGCCTCTTCGCTGCTCACGCCATCGGCGACCTTGCGCAGCGGTCGGTGCTTGTCACCGGCGATGGCCAGGGTCTGCATCCCAAGGGTGCCCTGGACCCGACAGCCCACGGGCAGATCCGGATGCTGCGATTCGATCACGGTGCCGATGCCGCCGGCGCGCATGACATCGCCAATCTGCAGCGGCGCGACGTAGTCCGCGCGGTTCTCCATTTGCCCGCGCATGGATGGATCCAGAGATAGCAGCTCTGTTTCAACCAGCACTTGTCCTTCGACCGGGGTTTCTGCGGGCTGCTCCCGGTATTCAAAGTCCGTGGTCTGGACCATGCCCGACGGTCGGGCGGCCAGCAGGAACTGGCGATTGTTGCGGCTCATGACTCATCTCATTGCGGAAAAAGCGTGGCGGGACCGGCCCATCTTCGGTGGCGGTTCCAAAGCCGCGCGGCCAAGCGGCTTTCACCGCGCGCGCTAGCTGCTGAAAAATAAGGAAAAAAAGTATGCGCCTGGAGCGCCCCAAAAGAAACCGTCTTGACTGACTGTTTTGGCCTTTCTATGCTCGCCGCCCAAGTGCCTGCCTGACCTGGGGCGGTTCATGAGTGACCTGATTGCTGTGATGCCGCTGGCGTCGGTGGAAGAAGGCGAGCTGTACGGCGGCACCGTCGCCGGAGCGCCGGTGCTCTTGTGTCAGGTCGAGGGGCGCCTGTACGCCATGGCGGACCGGTGTTCGCACACGGAGCAGCGCCTGAGTCGCGGGCGTCTACGCGGCCACGAAGTGCGCTGCCCGCTGCACGGCGCGCGCTTCGACGTGCGGACGGGCGCGCCGTTGTGTGCGCCGGCCACGGCGCCCGTACGGACGTATCCGGTCCTCGTGGAAGCGGGTAAGGTGTGTGTGGCGCTGGAGTAGCTGGACTGACCGAGCGGCAGCCGCAACCGGCCACCGCATCCCGAGAATGTCGGCACGAGATCGACGACAGAACAACAAACACGACCCGAGAGAGGACACACCATGGACCTGAAGCTGAAAGGGCACAACGCGCTGATCACTGGCGCGACCAAGGGGATTGGCCGCGCGATTGCGGAATCCTTCGCGGCGGAAGGCGCAAACGTCGCCATCTGCGCGCGGAACCAGGACGATATCGACGCCGCGGTCGAGGCGCTCAAGGCCAAAGGCGTGAACGCCTATGGACAGAGTGTGGACGTCGGCAATGGCGACGACCTCAAGAGCTGGATCGAAGCGTCCGCGGACGCCCTGGGCGGGGTCGACACCATCGTCTCCAACGTCAGCGGCGGCAATGCGCCGGGCGAAGAGGGCTGGCGAGCGAACTTCGAGTACGACCTGCTGGGCACCGTGCGCTGCGTCGAAGCGGCCATGCCGTTCCTCGAGAAGTCGAGCAACGCCAGCATCTGCATGATTGCAACGACAGCCGCACTGGAGAAGTTCATCGCTGCGGGGGCCTACAACAGTCTCAAGGCGGCGATGCTGCAGTACTCCGGCGCCCTGTCTCAGGACGTGGCCCCGAAGGGCATTCGCGTCAATGCAGTAAGCCCGGGCCCGATCATGGTCGAGGGCGGTTCCTGGGATCGCATCAAGCAGGGCATGACCGCGTTCTACGAAGCCACGCTCGCAGAGATTCCCATGGGTCGCATGGGGAGCGCGGAAGAGGTCGCCGATCAGGTGGTGTTCCTGTCGAGCCCGCGCGCCGGCTTTACCACCGGCACCAACGTCGTGATCGACGGCGGCATCACCAAGCGCATCCAGTTCTAGCGCTGGAGGCTCCGGGCAGCGCGAGCTGCCCGCTCGCTCCGGGGGGAGCCTGACGAGGGGGAGGCATCATGTCCGAACATCGCACCGTCAACGTGTATCTGGTCGCCGCCGGTGACTATCACGACATCGATTACGCGCGGCTGGAGCTGCTCAAGCTGCTCGCGGAACACGATCGGATCCGGGTCAAGGTGGCGCAGGACTATCACGATCTGGAAGCGATCGGCGAGTCTGACATCCTGCTGACCTACACCTGCAACCTGGTGCCGACGGAAGCGGAGCAGGCGGCGCTGCGCGACTTCGTCGCGCAGGGCAAGCTGTGGTTTGCGCTGCACGGCACCAACTCGATCCTCGAGTTTCTGGCCGACGGCAAGGTCAACGCGCCGGAGACTGCGCCGGTGCTGATGGAAACCCTGGGCACGCAGTTCATTGCGCACCCGCCGATCCAGCCCTTCACGGTCAAGGTCTCCAACCCGGACCACGAGCTGGTCAAGGGCGTGGGTGAGTTCGAGACGGACGACGAGCTGTATCTGTGCCGTATCCACGGTGAGCTGGAGTTGCTCCTGCACACGGAGTACGAGGGCGAGGCGGCCGGCTTTGTCGAGGATCAGTGGTCGGGCGATGCCCCGCACCCGGTCTACTACATCAACCGCGTCGGCGACGGCCAGGTGCTGTACCTGAACCTCGGCCACTGCCGCGGTCACTACGACATGCAGCCGATGGTCGAGTTCTATCCCAAGATCGAAAAAGGCAGCTGGGACAAGCCGGAGTACTACGAGCTGCTCCGGCGCGGCATTGCCTACTGTGCGCGCCATGCCCTGGAGGCCGCTGCCGCGTAGCCCCGTTTTCAGCTGCGGACCGAAGGAGCACGCATGAGCAAGCCTTTCCGCTTTGCCGTCCAGTCGTTCAACGCCGATTCAGGCCAGATCTGGGCGGACCGCGCCCGGCAGGCGGAGGATCTTGGCTACTCGGCGCTGCATCTCGCCGATCATCTGCTTGGCGCCGGTCCCGCCATGACCGCCGCCAATCATCCCGAGCAGAACCTTGCGGCGATTCCCGCCATGGCCTACGCCGCGGCGGTGACGACCACGCTCAAGATCGGTTGCCGGGTGTTCTGCATCGACTACCACAACCCGCTGGTGCTGATTAAGTCGGCCATGACCATCGACAAGCTGTCCAACGGCCGTCTCGAGTTCGGCCTGGGCGCGGGCTGGATCAAAGAGGAATACGAGGCGCTGGCGATTCCCTTTGATGAGCCGCGGGTGCGCATTGACCGCCTGGGTGACGTGATCGAGGGCGTGAAGGCGTTCCGCGGCGATGGCCCGGCAGACCTCAGCAACGATTCCCTGCAGTGGAAAGGCTTTACCGGCGTGCCGAAGCCCGTTGGCGCAGCGCCGCTGATGATCGGTGGCGGCAGCCCGCGCATTCTGCGCCTGGCAGGTCGTGAGGCGGACATCGTCAGCCTTAACTTCAACAACCGCTCGGGCATGATCGGCCCGGACGGTGTGCAGCTGTCTTCCGAAGAGGAAACGCAGCGCAAGGTGCGTTGGGTGCGCGAAGGCGCCGGCGAGCGGTTCGACGAGATCGAGCTGGAGATCGGCGCCTACTTCACCTTTGTGATGCCCGACCCGTCGCCGGTCGTGGCGCAGATGGCCGGGGCCTTCGGGCTGTCGGAAGAGGCCATGCGCGTGCATCCCCATGCGCTGTTCGGCGATGTCGAGACGATTTGCGATGAGCTCGAGCGTCGGCGCGAGCTGCACGGCATCAGCTACATCACGGTTTCGGAAACGGCGCTCGAGTCCTTCGCGCCGGTCGTCGCGCGGCTGAGCGGTCGCTAGCGCGTGCCGGCAACGCTCGCCGAAGCCCAGGCGGCGCTTAACGACAAAACCCGCGCGTCGCAGCGCATTGCGCAGGACCGCAGCGAGATCCTGAACTCCGGGCTCGCCGCCAATCTGGAGATGCCGCACGCCATCTTCATCGAGCGGGGCGAAGGGCCCTACGTGTTTGACGCGGACGGCAACCGCTACATCGACACCAGTGTCGGCTTTGGGCTGCACATGCTCGGGCACCGGCACCCGGTCATTCGCGATGCCATCGTCGAGCGCACTGACTCAGGCTGGATGTTCGGCATCCACACGGTCAGCCAGCTGAAGCTCGCCCAGTTGCTGCAGGAAGCCAGCCCCTGCGGGGACCGCGTCGTGTTCTGCAACACGGGCTCCGAGGCGACCATGTACGCCATTCGTGCCGCGCGCGGATTCAGCGGGCGCGAGAAGATCGCGATCTTCGACGGCTGCTATCACGGTGCTCACGACTACGGCATGTGGGTCGCAGATCCCGGCAGCGATGACGATGCCCCGCGGGCGGTGCCCATGGGGCACGGGATCCCCACCGCGCTCGCCGACCTCACGCTGATGTTGCCCTACCGCAATCCGGCGGCCTTCGATCTGATTCGGGCGCATGCGCAGGAGCTCGCGCTGGTCATGGTCGAGGGCGTGCAGAGCTCGAATCCCCAACGCGAGGCCGGGGAGTTTTTGCAGGAGCTCGCGGCGGTGTGTCGGGAAGTCGGTGTGCTGCTGGCGCTGGATGAGGTGATCACGGGCTTTCGGGTGGCATACGGCGGTGCCCAGGCACGCTTTGGCGTGACGCCAGATCTGGCGACCTACGGCAAGGTCGTCGGCGGCGGGTTGCCGGTGGGCGCGGTCACCGGGCGGGCGGATGTGATGGACGTATTCAATGGGTTGGCGACCGAGCGCGGGATCTTTTCCGGCGGGACCTTCTCGGGCAACCCGCTCACCATGGCGGCGGGGGCGGCAATGGTCGATCACTTGCGCACCCACCCGGAGATCTACGATGCGCTCGAAGCCCGCGGGGACCGGCTCGCCCACGCGGTCAATGCGCATGCGCGGAGCCGGCAACTGCCGGTGCAGATGCTCAATGTGGGCAGCATGTTTCAGCTCTACTTCCAGCGCGAAGCGGTCGCCAGCATGCGCAGCGTGCACAAGCGGCACGCGGCGGCGGAGAAAGCGTTTTATCTGCACGCGCTGAACGCCGGCGTGCTGGTGCCGGGCACGCATCGCGCGTTCCTGTGCGCGGCGCATGGCGATGCGCAGATCGACGCGATGATCGAGGTGTTCAACGCCTCGCTGGACGCCGTAGCGGCCGAGGGCCTGTTCGAGGCATGATGCGCGGCCTACAGCGGGTGTCGGGGACGCTATGAAAATCGTCAAAATTCTC
>JBCDIK010000163.1:0-8803 GCA_038749065.1 Pseudomonadota bacterium
CGCCGTGACCGCGCCATCGAGCCGCTGCTCGAACGCGGCCTGCCCCTGCGTCCGGATCAGGCTGTCCGGGTCTTCGCCATCGGGCATGAACACGAACTTGAGCTGACGACCATCCTCAAGGGTCGGGAGCGCCGACTCGAGCGCCTTGCGCGCCGCCTGCCGGCCCGCGCGATCGCCATCGAAACAGCAGATGACCTCCGGTGCATAGCGAAACAGCTTCTGGAAGTGCATCTCGTTTGTGGCCGTGCCGAGCGTTGCCACCGCGTAAGGCACGCCATGCTGCGCCAGCGCGACCACATCCATATAGCCTTCGACGACCACGAATCGCGTGAGCTTGCGCAGCGCACGCCTGGCCTCGTAGAGCCCGTAGAGCTCGCGGCTCTTCTGGAACAGCGGTGTTTCCGGCGAGTTCAGATACTTCGGTGAGTCCTCAGCGCTCAGAACTCGGCCACCGAAACCGATGGTGCGTCCGCGGGTGTCGCGGATCGGAAACATGATGCGGTTGCGGAAGCGGTCGTAGCTGCGGCCGCGATCATTGCGAGTGATCAGGCCGGCCTTGAGCAATTCCTCGCTACGACCGCGAAAGGCGGTCAGGGTGCGGTCCCAGGCGTCCGGCGCGTAGCCAACGCCGAAGTCCCGGGCCACGATCCCGGTCAGGCCTCGGCCCTTGAGATAGTCGATGGCCACCGGTGACTGCCGCAGCTCCGCCTGATAGAGCAGGCTCGCTTCCTTGAGCAGATCGTAGAGCGAACGCTCCTTCGGGTCCGAGCGCGCGGTCGCTTCGCGCGGCACCTCCAGGCCAACCAGGGAGGCCAGCGTTTCCACCGCCTCCACGAACTCCATGCGATCGTGCTCCATCAGGAACGTCAGGGCTGTGCCGCTCTCCCCGCAGCCAAAGCAGTGATAGAACTGCTTAGTGGGCGATACGGTGAACGAGGGCGTCTTCTCGTTGTGGAACGGGCATCGCGCCTGGTAGTCACGGCCAGCTTTCTTCAGCTTCACCCGCGCATCGATCACCTCGACAATGTCGACGCGATCCAGCAGATCGTTGATAAAGCTTTGCGGGATCCGCGCCATGGCGCCAGCCTAGCACAGCGCACTGCCGTGGCCGTCAGGAGCGCCCGTAGAGATCCTCGAAGCGCACGATGTCATCTTCGCCCAGGTAAGACCCCACCTGGACCTCGATGAGCTCCAGCGGGACCTTGCCCGGATTGTGCAGTCGGTGCGTCGCGCCGACTGGAATATAGGTGCTTTCATTTTCGGTCACGAGGAAGGTTTCGCCGTCACGGGTCACCTCCGCTGAGCCCCGTACCACGATCCAGTGCTCAGCCCGGTGGTGGTGCTTTTGCAGAGAGATACTCGCCTGCGGCCTGACGGTGATGCGTTTGACCTGGAATCGCTCCGCGCTTTCCAGGCTCTCGTAGCTGCCCCAGGGGCGAAAAACGCGACGATGCACCTCAATCTCGGGACGCGAGTCCGCCTCCATGGCCTCGACGAGGGCCTTGACCTCCTGCACGCGCCCCTCGTCAGCGACGAGCACAGCATCCGAGGTCTCGACGATGACCAGATTCTCGACCCCAACGGTTGTGATCAGGCGATGCTCGGCCCGCACCAGACAGTTCTCCGTCTCCAGGCTGACAACGTCACCCTGGTACGCGTTGCCTCTGCTGTCCCGAGGCAGCGCCTGCCGCACCGAGTCCCAGGACCCAACATCACGCCAGCCGAACGTCGCGGGAACAACCATGACATTGCGGGCATGTTCCATGACCGCGTAGTCGACGGAGATCGCGGGACTCTCCAGAAAGGCCGGGCCCGGTCGGCAGAAGTCCATGTCCTGCTCCGCATGCTCGATCGCGGCAACCGCGCAGGCATGAACGCCCACTGCGTGATGGTCGAGCGCCTCGAGATAGCTGCGCGCGCCAAATGCGAACATGCCGCTATTCCAGAAGTACCCCCCTTCCGCCAGGTAGCGGGCAGCCGTTTGCGCGTCGGGTTTCTCGACAAAAGCGTCGACGGGCAACGCAGATGCGCCCGCTGATGCCTGGCCGGTCGCGGCGCGAATGTAACCGTAGCCGGTCTCGGGCGCGGTCGGCTGTAACCCAAAGGTGACCAGCGCACCGGATTGTGCAGCCGCCGAGGCCGCAGCGACGGCGTTGGCAAACGCTGCACCGTCCTCAATGACATGGTCGGACGACAACACCAGAAGCTCATGTGATTCCGAGTTGGCCGACGCTTCTTCCGCCAGCAGGGCTGCCAGCGCGATCGCCGGCGCGGTGCTGCGCACCGCGGGCTCGAGCACGATGTGACGCCAACCAATATCCAGCTCGCGGCACTGCTCGGCAATCAGGAAGCGGTGAGCCTCGCTCCCCAGGATGATGGGTAACTCCCCCGTGACCTGCTGGGCACGCAGCAGCGTTTCCTGGAACAGAGACCGTTCGCCGAACAGCCGCAGGAACTGCTTCGGGCGCTGCCGCCTGGAAACTGGCCACAGCCGCGAGCCGGTCCCACCGGCAAGAATCACGGGGATCAGGGCCATGATGCCGCCCCTGGAGGAGTTGCTAGGTTGCGCTCAGTTTAGCCTTGACGCGCGCGCTGACCACGCCCATGTCCGCCCCGGCACCCACGGCACCCTTGACGCGCCCCATCACCTTGCCCATGTCTGCCATGCCACTGGCGCCGGTCCCGGCGATCGCCTCATCGACCAGGGCGTCGATCTCGGCTTCCGCCAGCGGAGCCGGCATAAAGGTCTCGAGCAGGGCCAGCTCGAAGCGCTCGGTCGCAGCCAGATCGTCGCGACCGGCATCCTCGAACTGCTTCAGGGAATCCTGGCGTTGCTTGCGCATCCGGTTGAGGATCGTCAGCACATCATCGTCGCTCAGCATCTTGCGCTCATCGACCTCAACGCGCTTAAGCTCCGCGTTGATCATCCGCAGCGCCGCGACGCGATCCTTATCACGGGCTTTCATGGCGTCTTTGGTGGCGTCGGAGATCCGGGTCTTAAGTTCGGACATGAAACTTTCCCACGGTTGGTGGGCGACGCTCGGCTGGGAAGGCGGGTGGCAGCGCCTTGCGCCGGCGCCGCCGAAGGTTGGGCGCTAGGGCCTTAGTACGACTTCTCGAAGCGGCGCGATTCGCGCTGCAGCTTCTTGAGGTGGCGTTTGACGGCAGCCGCCGCCTTGCGCTTGCGCACGCTGGTCGGCTTCTCGTAGTACTCGCGGCGACGGACTTCCGACAGCACGCCGGCTTTTTCACAGGATCGCTTGAAGCGGCGCAGGGCCACGTCGAAGGGCTCGTTCTCTTTGACTTTAACGTGCGGCATGGGCCGGAAAAACGCTCAGCTCAACTCAAGGGGCGCGAATTGTACTGATCCGACCGCGGTAGTGCAAAGGGGCACCCGCGACGTACCGCACAGGTCCGCGTCGGGTGCGGTAGCATGCGCCCATGCTGGTGCTGGGTATCGAAACAAGCTGCGATGAGACCGGGCTCGCGCTCTACGACAGCGACGACGGCCTTATAGGCAACATTATTTACAGCCAGGTCCCCCTCCACGCCCAGTACGGCGGCGTGGTCCCGGAGCTGGCGAGCCGGGACCATATCCGCAAGCTCACGCCGCTGACCGAGCGCCTGCTGAGGGACAGCCATCGGTCCCTGGACGAGATCGATGCCGTGGCCTACACGGCCGGGCCCGGGCTGCTCGGCGCGGTCATGGTCGGCGCCACCTACGGCCGCACCCTGGCCCTGGCGCTCGGCGTGCCGGCGCTCGCGGTCCACCATATGGAGGCGCATCTGCTGGTGCCCCTGATGCGGACCGGCCAGAGCTTCGACCGGCCCGCGCCCCCGCTGCCCTTTGTCGCGCTGCTGGTCTCCGGCGGCCACACGCAGCTGGTTCGCGTCGCGGGGCTTGGCCGCTATGAGCTGCTCGGAGAGTCCGTGGACGATGCCGCCGGCGAAGCGTTCGACAAGGTCGCGAAGATGCTTGACCTGGGTTATCCCGGCGGCCCTGCCGTGGCGAAGCTGGCGGAGGCCGGAGAGCCGGATCGCTTCCGACTGCCGCGCCCCATGACCGATCGCCCCGGCCTGGATTTCAGCTTCAGCGGACTCAAGACCGCCGTGCGCACGCTCATCGCGCAGTGCCGCACGGACGGCAGACTCGATGCGCAGACCCGGGCAGACATCGCCCGCGGGTTTGAGGAAGCGGTCGTGGACACCATCTGCATCAAGTGCCGGCGCGCGCTCAAAGCAGCCGGCACGGAGCACCTGGTGCTCGCTGGCGGGGTGAGTGCCAACGCGCGGCTGCGCGCGCGGCTGGACGCCGAGCCCACCATGACGATCCACATGGCCCCCCATGCCCTGTGTACGGACAACGGCGCCATGATCGCCTACGCCGGCTGCCAGCGACTGCTCGGCGGCGAGCGTGCGGACCTTACGATCGAGACGCGGGCACGCTGGCCAATGATGGAGCTGCGCCCGCCCGCACAGGTCACCGCATGACCACGATTCATCGCGATCAGATCTATCTGCAGCGGCTCGCCGTGGAGACGGTCATCGGCGTTCTGGACTGGGAACGCACGCAGCCGCAAACGCTCTATCTGACGCTGTCGCTGACACTGGATACCCTGCCTGCGAGCCTCGATGAAGACCTGTCGCGCTCGGTCAGCTACGCCGAGGTTGCGCAGTGGCTGCGCGACCATCTCGGAGAGCACCACTATCTGCTGCTGGAAACCCTGGGCAACCGCGTGTGCGCCGCCTTGCTGGACGCCTATCCGCTCATCCAGGCGGTCAGCCTGAGCATCGACAAACCGGACGTGGTCCCGGGCTGCGAGGGCATCGGCATTCGCCTGTTCCGGGAGCGCAGCAGCTAGGGCGCCGGGTCGATGCGCAGCAGCTCAACCCGCGCTTCCCGCAGCGCCTCCCCGAGCGCAGGACCCGCAAGGCCTTGAGCTCGGAACGGTGCACTGCTGACCGCCTCGCGAATCCGGGCGGTACGCGCCGCTAACGGCGCCAGTGATACACCGGCGCAGGCACTGACCACCGCAAACACCGGGGCTTCCCGGTCAACCTCGCGAAAGGCACCGATCCGGGCAAGGGCCGCCTCGAGCGCCTGCGGGTCCGCTGCCTGCCAGCGCGCCAGCATCGCACCGTCGCGAACACAGGCGAGGGTCAGCGCACGCCAGTCGTTGGGCACTTTCAGGCGCTCGCACAGCCGCTGTGCGGCCGCTGCCGGGAGCGACCAGCACAGCGCCGCAAAACGCGCCGGCGCCCCGTCGAGCTGGGCCAGGATTGCCGGGTCGGTCGCCACGCCGGCCAGTTCTTTGAACCAGGGCGCGAGTGCCGCGGCATCGGAGAGGACTTCGAGGAAGCGATCCGCGCGCGGGCTGCGGGCCAGCGTTTTCGCAAGCTCCGCGTAGACGCGCTCCGCCGGCAACTCCGCCAGCGCCTCCGCCGCGCTCAGCTCGCGCATCAGGGCGAGCGTCTCCGGGGCGACGCGGAAGCCGTCGAGCTGGGCGGCAAACCGGGCCACGCGCAGTATGCGCAGCGGGTCCTCGCGAAACGCCTCCGTCACATGGCGCAACAGCCCCGCGCGCAGATCACGCATACCGTCGAAGGGATCGACCAGCGCACCGTCCGGTCGCTGCGCCATAGCGTTGATGGTCAGATCACGTCGGGCCAGATCCTGCTCCAGGGTAACCTCCGGGCCCGCGTGCACGATAAAGCCACGGTGCCCCGGACCGGATTTGCGCTCGGTACGCGCAAGCGCATGCTCCTCATGCGTTTGCGGGTGCAGAAAGACGGGGAAATCACGCCCAACCTGGGTGTAGCCAGCGGCGAGCATCTGCTGCGGATCCGCGCCGACCACCACCCAGTCACGATCGGTCGCCGGCAGCCCCAAGGCGAGGTCCCGCACAGCGCCGCCGACCAGATAGCGCTCGAACGCGTCCGCGGGGGCGTCAGCCACGGTCGTTACTGGCGGCCACGCTGACGCGGTCGCCGCTCTCCAGACACAGCGCGGTCAAGGCCCGGCCCCAGACGCAGCCGGTGTCGAGCGCGATGACGTCATCGCGACCGCTATCGCCGTTGAGCGCGGCCCAGTGACCGAACAGCAGCCGTATGGGGGCCAGCGTCGCGGGCGGCAGCACCGCGTACCAGGGAACCAGCCCGGCGGGCGCATCTGCCAGCGCGCCCTTGTGCGCAAACTCCAGCGAACCATCCGGGAGTAGCAGCCGCATGCGCGTGAACGCGTTGGTGATGAACCGCAGTCGCGCCATGCCGGACAGCGCCGGGTCCCAGGTCGCCGGCTCATTGCCATAGAGGTCGCGCAGGTAGTCCTGGTAGTGCACGCCGGTCAGCGCCGCCGCGACCTCGTCCGCCCGCGCCTGTGCATCGGCGAGCGACCACTGCGGGAGGACGCCCGCATGCACCATGGCATAGCCGAGCGCGCGGTCGCTCACCATGAGCGGTTGCGCGCGCAGCCAGTGCAACAGATTGTCCCGGTCCGGCGCCGCGAGCAACGCATCGAAGGTATCGGAGCGCCCGGCACGATGCCCGCCGAAGGCGATGGCGAGGAGATGCAGATCATGGTTGCCGAGCACGACCTGCACCTGGTCGCGCAGCTCATAGACGCGCCGAAGGGTGGCCAGCGAGCCCGGCCCCCGGTTCACGAGGTCGCCGAGCAGCCACAGTCGATCTCCCGCGCCAAAGCGGATGCGGTCCAGCAGCGTGAAGAACTCCTCCGCGCAGCCCTGCAGGTCACCGATTGCCCAGGTCGCCATTGGTCAGTGCCGCATGTTCGGCACGGCCAGCGTGAACGGCGGAATGGGCACTTCGAAGCTGCGTCCGGCATCGCTCACGAACTCGTAGTAGCCGTGCATGGCCCCGACCGGCGTCTCGAGCACCGCACCGCTGGAGTACTGGAAACTGTTGCCAGGCTCGATCCGAGGCTGCTGGCCCACCACGCCGCTGCCGTGTACCTCGCGCACTTCGCCGGAACCGTCCGATACCCACCAGTGCCGACTACGCAGCGCGGCGGCTTCCTCGCTGCCGTTGGCGATGGTAATGGTGTAGGCAAACACGTAACGATCCTGCTCCGGTGCCGAGTCTTCTGCCCGATACTCGACCTCGGTTCGTACGGCGATGCGTCCCATGGTGCTGCTGGTCCTCAGTCCGGGGGCCTGTCCGGGGGCGTCGCCGGGCCCGACGGCGCACTGGCGCCGGCAACCCATCGCGCCAGCAGGACGTACTCTGCCACGGATACCTGATCGGCACGCAACTCCGGGTCCACCGCCAGCTTCGCCCAGGGCAACGCCAGGGTCTTCAGCGCATTGGCCAGGCGCTTGCGCCGCTGCGCGAAGGCCAGACGCAAGACGCGATCCAGGGCCGTAAGCACCGGCTCGCAGAGCCGCTCCGAAGGGGCGAGGGGGGTCAAGCGGATGACCGCCGAGTCCACCGCCGGCGGCGGCGTAAAGCTCTCCGGCAACACGGTGAACAGCAGCTCCGTTTGCACCCGAACCTGGGTCGCAACGGTGAGGCGGCCATAGTTTTTGCTGCCGGGGCTGGCGGCGATGCGCGCCGCGACTTCCTTCTGCACCATGGCGTGGACATCGACGATGCAGTCGAGGGCATCGAATAGCGCCCCGAGCAGGGGCGACGTGATGTTGTAGGGCAGATTCCCCACCACGCGCCAGGGGCCGTCGGCGAGCAGGGTGCGCATCGGCACCGCCAGCACGTCGGCCTCGATCAGATCCAGTTCAGGGAATCGGGCCCGGAGCGCCGGCACCAGATCACGATCGATCTCCACCGCGCGGTAGCGGGCCGGCTGCCCGTACAGCGCAGCGGTCAGCGCACCCTGCCCGGGCCCGATCTCGAACAGCGCATCGCGGGTGGTCGGCGCCACCGCAGCGCCGATCTGGCCGAGCACGAATTCATCGCTCAGAAAATGCTGACCGAACCGCTTGCGCGCGCGCGGTGCGCCCCGGGGGCTCACGGGAGCCGCAGTGCGCGCAGCATCGCCAGCCCCACGGCGGCCTGGAAGCTACCGGAGTCCGCCCGTCCCGTGCCCGCGAGGTCCAGGGCCGTGCCATGGTCGACGGACGTGCGCAGGAACGGCAGGCCGAGGGTCACGTTGACCGCCGACCCGAAGCCCCCGTGCTTGAGCACCGGCAGGCCCTGATCGTGGTACATCGCAAACACTGCATCGACGCTGCGCAGCCGCTCCGCCACGAACACCGTATCGGCCGGCAGAGGCCCGTCGAGATGCAGGCCCTCCGCTCGCAGGGCATCGCAGACGGGGCCGATCACGTCGATCTCCTCACGCCCCAGGTGGCCCTGTTCACCGGCATGAGGATTCAGCCCGCACACCGCAATGCGCGGCTGTGACAGGCCGTAGTGGCGCTCAAGACCGGTCGCGAGGATGCGCAGCCGACGTTCCAGTAGCGGCGCGGTCAGGGCATCGGGAACCGCTCGCAGCGGCAGGTGAGTCGTGGCGAGGGCAACGCGCAGCGAATCGCTCACCAGCAGCATCACCACGTCCGGAGCGTCGCAGCGATCGCGCAGGAACTCCGTGTGGCCGCTGAAGGCGATCCCCGCATCGTTGATTACGGATTTCTGCATCGGCCCGGTGACCAGTGCTGCACACTCGTGCGCAAGGCAGGCGCCCGTTGCGCGCGTGAGCGCCTCGAGGGTGGCCGCTGCATTGGCGGTCGCCAGCGTCCCGGCGGTCACCGGCGCCGGCAGCGGCACCGGATCCACCCACAGTTCCCCGGCGCGGGCCGTGGGTGTTCCGGTGATTCGGAGCGCGACACCAAGC
>JBCDIK010000164.1:0-8682 GCA_038749065.1 Pseudomonadota bacterium
CATTCCCCATCCGGACAGCACCGCGGATCGGGAGCAGTAGGGAGAAGTGGTGCCCTGATCGGTGTTGGTGACCGTCAGGTCCGAGAAGGTGTAGGTTCCGTTGCCCGAAACCAGCCCGGTGACATCCGCAAAGCCCGAGAAGAAATCAAAGCTTAAGGTTCCGAAGTTGAAGGTTTCCGAGAAGCTGCGGCTGGCACTCACCACCGACGACTGGAAGCGCACCACCGTGTCCGTCGTAGAACCACTCCCGGCCCAGTACAGGTAGGCCGCCGTCACGGTGGCACCCGGGGGCACGCCGTTCAACGTACTCGAGCTGCTGTTGGTCACCGCACAGCTGTTGCCGCTGTTGGACTCGGTGCGCAACGTCCCGCCGGTGACCGTGAAGTCCAGGTTGCCGGCAAAAAAGAAAGAAGGCGTGGGGCTGATCGGATCCGCAGCGGCGGGGCTTGCTGCGAGACAGGCAGCCAGATACAGCAGCAGGTACGTAAGCTTACGGGTGGTCCGCTGGTGGCGTGCACGGATGATCTGGGCCCCGAGCGGGGGCCCAACCGTTACCTGTGTCCGCACGATCTGTGTCAGCACGTCCTGTTGCTGCCTTTCGCTTGGGCTCCGTCGCAGTATCGTCGCGCGACTGCAGGAACCGCGTCAGCGGTCCGACGGAACATTGCCAGAGCGCAGTCTAGCCAGCGTCAGGGGCGGTCCATGTGACGGGGCGCACAGTCCGCTCGCTCATGGGGCGGAGCGCCACCTGAAGACGGACGGGTGCTCGTCTGATTACGGGCCGGCGTCCGCCGGTTCACCGGCGCCGGAGAGCGCCACCGGCTCATCGTGGCGCAGGACAATGCCGTCCTGCATCACGAAGAAAACGTCGGCCATGCGCTCGATCTGGCGCAGGGGGTTCCCGGGCACGGCCACGATGTCGGCCAGCAGGCCCGCCTTAATGCGCCCGAGTTCATCGCTGCGCCCGAGCAGCGCCGCGGCGGTTGCGGTTGCCGCAATGAGAGTCTCCGCCGGAGGCATGCCCGCTTCGACCATGTAGCCGAATTCGAGCCAGTTGTCGCCGTGCGCAGAGACGCCGCTGTCGGTCCCGAAGGCGATGGGGACCCCGGCGCGGTAGGCACGCCCGAAGGTTTCCTGGATCAGCGGCCCGATCGCGGCGGCTTTGGGTCGTACCAGCTCCGAGAAGTAGCCGGGAACTTCCGCCTTATCAGCCACAAAGCGTCCGGCGAGGATGGTCGGCACATAGTGCACGCCACGCTTGCGCATGAGCGCCATGATCTCATCGGTCATGTAGGTGCCGTGCTCGATGGAATCTACGCCACCTTCGACCGCGCGTTTCATGCCCGAAGCGCCGTGAGCGTGGGCGGCGACCTTGAATCCGTAGTCCTTGGCCGTGGCCACGATCGCTTCGATTTCCGGGACGGCGAACTGGGGGTTATCCGCGCTGCGGGCTTCGCTGAGCACGCCGCCGGTCGCTGTGATCTTGATCAGGTGAGCGCCTTCCTTGTAGCGGGCGCGCACTGCCTTGGCGCCTTCCGCCGGGCTGTTGACCACGCCCTCGGCCGGTCCCGGGTCGCCTCGCAGTGAGGGCTTGAGACCGTTGCTGGGATCCCCGTGGCCACCGGTTGTGGCGATCGCCTTGCCGGCTGTAAAGATACGCGGACCGATGATGCTCCCTTCACGCACCGCCCGGCTGAGTGCCAGGGCGACCCCCTGTTCGGTGCCGAGGTCGCGCACCGTGGTAAAGCCTGCCATCACCGTGCGCTCGGCATAGGTCGTGGCGCGCAGCGCAAGATCTGCCGGTCCCAGACGAAACCGGTCGACAAAGCGGCTCGGAGACTGCTGCGATGCAATGTGGACGTGCATATCGATGAGGCCAGGAAGCACCGTCGCTGTTCGCAGATCGATCACCACATCATCCACTGCAGCGTCGATATAGCCACTGTTCACGGCGGCGACGCGATTGCCCTGGATCCGAATGGTGCGCTCCCGGAGCAGCTTGCCGCGCTCGGCGTCGAAGAGGGCGCCGGCATGGATCAGCGTGTCCCCAAACACGGGGCCGCTGGTGCTGAGCAGACCGAGTAGCAGAAGTAGGGAATGCCGACAGTGCCGGCTGGACTTGCGTTCTGGCATAGGGTTCGATGGTGACCTTTGTCTGTCGGCATCTTGCCACAGGCCCGGGTTTGGAGTGGCCATGGCTCAACGCCCAACCGCGCAGGCGCTTGCGTTGCTGCTCGGCGAACTGGATCGCACAGTGGATGCGGCCGGCATGGCCGCGCTGCTGAGTCGCGCCCACGCGGTCGCGGACTGGTCGGCCGCGCCTCAGGCGCGCGTCGCATTCGTGCGGCGCCTGATCCGCCGGGGCCTGTCGCGCGATGCGCTGGAGCTATTGCCGCCGGCCGCCTCTGGCCGGGTGGATCCGGGGATCGAGCAACTCAGGGCCTGGGCACTTGCCAACACCGGTTCACCGCGGGCTGCCGCGGAGATCCTTGAGAGGCTGCTGAGGCAGGGTCACGAGGATGCTGAGACGCTCGGCCTGTTGGGCCGCACCGAAAAGGACCGAGCGCGCCGCGCGCGCAGCCAGGCTCAGGCAACCACCCACTGGCGAGCGGCCCTGGCACACTATCAACAGGCCTTTGAACGCACCGGCGAGACCTATCCTGGCATTAACGCTGCGGCCCTCGCGCTGCGCCTGGGGCGTCGTGAGGATGCGCGCATCCTGGCGCAGGCGGTCCTCGACCAGCTCGACGCGCAGGAGCGCGCGGCGGTTCCCGATGACGAATGGCGCCTCGCGACCCGGGCGGAAGCCTTGTTGATCCTTGAGCGCCCGGAAGAAGCCGTTTCCTGTTACGCGCGTTCGGCGGCGGTGGTGGTTGCCCGACGGGACTGGAATGCCTTGGGCTCGACGATGCGCCAGGCCCGCGAGCTGCTGGATGATCTGTCGCTGCCGCCTACGTTGCTGGAAGCGGCTTTTCCCTTGCCCGCGATCATGGTCTTCAGCGGTCATCGGATCGATGGGCCGGATCGGGCTCAATCGCGCTTTCCGCAGGCGCAGGAGCAGGCGGTTCGCGGCTGGATCGACGCGGTGCTGGAGCGGCGCAACGTTCAGATCGGATACGGCTCCGGGGCCAATGGCGCCGATCTGTTGTTTTTTGAAGCGTTGCTGGCGCGGGGTGGCGAGGCGCACCTGGTACTGCCGATGGAGGTCGATAGCTTCATTGCCTGCAGCGTGCGCGAGGGCCACGATGATCGCTGGGTCGCGCGTTTTTCGGCAGTGCTGGCGGCGGCCAGCTCGGTGACCGTTGCATCGGATGGCGTGGATCCCACGGATGCTTCGGCCTTTGAGTTCTGTAATCGCGTATTGCTTGGCTTTGCTCGACTCAAGGCCCGTGAGCTCGGCGCGCCGCTGGCGGGCCTGGCGGTCTGGGACGGCGCACCGGGCGCTCCAGGCGGAACCGCGGACTGTGTGGCGCTCTGGGCCCGTCATGAGCTCCCTTTCGAGCAGCTTCACCCCCGGCATGGGTCGATGACGCCGGCGGTCCCGGCGGCGCCGGCGGCCGGCGTCCGCAAGCGGGTCTTGATGGGCATGGTGTTTGCCGACATTGTCGGCTATAGCCGGTTGAACGAGCCGGACATCGAGCGGTTTTACCTGGAGGTGTTGCCGCAGCTCGGGGAGCTGTGCCAGGCCCGGGAGGCTCCGCCGTTGCTGGCGCAATCCTTTGGCGATGCCTTCTACTTCGTGCTCGACAGCGCCCGCGGCGCTGCCGAGTTCGCGCTGGAGGTCAACGCCCTGTTTCGGGAGCGGCTGGCCAAGTTCACGGCGCTTGACCTGAAAATCCGTATCGCGCTGCACGCGGGGCCGCTACTGGTGTGTCATGACCCGATCAGCCAGCGCACCAACTACACCGGCCGACACACGAGCAAAGCGGCGCGGGTGGAGCCTGTTGCGCCCGAGAATCAGGTGCTCACCACGCAGCAGTTTGCAGCGCTGCTCGCACTGGAGGGGGAGCAGGGCTATGACCTTGCCTACGCGGGTGAGCAGGTGTTACCCAAGGGCTATGGCAGTGAGCGGCTCTACCTGCTGTCCAGAGAACGGGATAGCGTCTGAAAGCGCGAGGGCGTTCACCCTGCGCTGCGCCTTTCCTTGGCATGCTAGGGGGCTCCCCTGGCGAAACGCTGCGGTCAGCCCTTGAGTGATGTCGAAGAACCCATCGAACAGGCCCTAGGCCTGCTCCTGCGCTCGCCGAAGCTGTCGGTGAGCCAGATTCTTGAGCTGCTCGATCTGGGAGATCGCGAGTTCAAGGCGATCTGTGAGCGCAACCGGGCGGTCGCGCACCTGCTTGAGGCGCGCCGACGGGGAGAACTCGAGGAGCTCAGCAATCGCGAACGCAGCGAGCGTCTATGCCTCACCTGCGGCGAAACCTTCGAGCCCTACGCCAACGCCCGCTACTGCTCCGACACCTGTGCGCGGCTCGCGTTGGTACGTACGCGCAGTGCGAAAACGCCGCGGGTACCGCCCCGTTCAGACTGACGACGCCACGGGCCGACGGCTTCCGGCCGGTATCAGGTTGCAGCGTTAGGCTGAGCTGCCCTCACTGCCAGGACCTGCTCATGTCCGCTTTCATGTTGCATCTGCTACTCACTGCAACTGCCAGTACCGGAGGCTGCGGCTGCTTCTGCGTGGATGGCCAGTCCCTGTCTCTGTGTACGGAGATCGAGCGCGCGGCGCTGGGCGAGCAGCACTGCACCGCGGCTGCCCAGTGCGCCGGTCCAGGCCTGCTGGCAGCGCCGCCTGAGCAACCTGGGACGCCACCCGTCACACCCACCGGGGCACGGAACTGTCGCTTTGCGGCCGTATCCTCACCCGGGGGGCTGCAGCAGCACCAGATCGCGATCTGCGATGTGGTTAGCCAGTAGGGCGGGGTGCTGGCGCTTGGGGCCTGACTGAGGCACATTGCCGCGCGTGCATCTGCGTGACCTCACCATCGCCGTGCCCGTGTATCGGGACGACCCCGCATTGAACCGATTGCTGGCGCAGCTGTCTGACTGGCCCGTGGAAATCATCATCACCCATGCTGGCGCGGCACCGCAGCTCGAGGTCGGGCCCACCACAAGGATGGTGCAGCTTGTCCCAGCGCCGGCGCCGAACCGGGGCGCGCAGCTCGCCCTCGCGGCGCAACGGGCGAGCCGCGAGTGGCTGTGGTTCCTGCATGCAGACAGTGGACTGCCGGCAGCGGTGGAGAGGCAGCTGAATGCCTTGTCCGTGCCGGGCTGGGCCCGCTTCGACGTTGAGCTCGATGACCGCCGGCCGATGCTGCGCCTTGTTGGCGCGTTTATGAATCTCCGATCGCGACTGACGGGTATCTGTACTGGCGATCAGGGCATCATCGTGCATCGATCTTTGCTCGAGCGCATCGGCGGAGTGCCTGAACAGCCACTGATGGAAGACATCGAGCTCAGTAAACGGCTGCGACGCATCGAAGCACCGCAGATCCTGCGCGGCCCGCTGATCACCTCTGCGCGGCGCTGGCAGCAGCAGGGGATCTGGCGGACGGTACTGAGTATGTGGGGGTTACGCCTGCGCTATTTTTTCGGAGCGTCACCGCAGGCACTCGCGGATCGCTACTACGGGCGCGCCCGATGAACGGCGCCCCACGGGCGATCGCCCGGAACCTGTGCCTGTTTGTACGTCCTGCGCTGCAGGGGCAGGTCAAAACACGACTCGCTCGGGAGATCGGAGCGCCGGCAGCCCTTGCTGCCTATGCAGCGCTGGTCGATCACGCTGTAAATCACCTCCAAGTCGCGCCCGATGTAGCGCGCTGCCTATGGGTCGCAGGTGACCCCGCTGATGCTTCGGTCATCCCTTGGCGCAATCGCTGGCGGGCGACGGTCCAGCCGCAACAGGGTACGTCGCTCGGAGAGCGTATGCGCCACACCTTTCTCCAGCATGCCCGCGCGGACGCCCGCGGCGATGGGGCCACGATCATCGTGGGCTCGGACTGCCCGACGGTGGACGCAGTTCTGGTGCGCCAGGCCTTCGCTGCGCTGGAAGACGCAGACGTTGCCCTGGCGCCGGCAGAAGACGGTGGCTTTGGGTTGATCGGCGTGCGCCATCGTGCCACGGCATCGATGGATGCCTTGCTTGATCGAATCGACTGGGGTACCGCGCAGGTCTACGAGCAGACCGTTGCCGCCCTCGCTCGCCGCGGGTGCCAACCGGCCCGGCTGGCGCAGGTCTGGGATGTGGACACGCACGCCGACTGGCTGCGCTTTCTGGAAACGTTCCCGCGCGCCGAGGCGACGGCGAATGCGGCTTCAGGTTGCCGCGAGGGTCGGTCCACGCACTGACAGCGACTGGATGTAGTGCTCCAGGCGGCGCCGGTCGGTGACATTCATCTCGCTCAGTTCCAGCCCGCACAGCAGGTCACGACTGCCTCGATCGTAGACGGCGTGGCGGACGATCGCCGTGCTGCGCAGCTCAAGCTGATGGGTCACGTGCAGTTCGCAACGTGCGATGCGTGTCCCCGTTTCAAGTCCTGGTGGATCGATGTCGTAGAACTGGGCGCGCAACCCGCCGGCGGAGATGTCGAGAATGTCTCCGCGCAGGGGAATCTCGTTGTGGATCAGCGTGACCGTCGAGCCCTGTGCCTTGACCGAGGGTGGCAGGCTCATTCGCTGGGACTTTCGCCGCTGCTGAATCAGTACGGACCTGGGAATGGCCAGCTTGAAGTAGGGCACCCCCCGCTCGGTTTCGATAGTCTCGCAGCGCATTTCGTTTGCGTAGAGGTACATGCCTTTACTGCGGCCAGCGAGTGAGAAGGGCAGAGCATCATGCATGTGCGTCAGGCCATCTCTCGGGACGATGTCCTCGATCAGCAGAATACCCTGGGTCAGGTCGAGCACACGGGCGCGGTAGCTGTTGGCGATGCCCTGGAACTGCAGGGTGAGCTCTGTGCGCTGGTCGCGAAAGTGGCGGAAGGCTTCCGCGATCATGGCCGCGTCTTCCGTATAGCGGCTGCCGACCTGTGCGGCCGTTGAGTCTTCGGCTTTGCTCGATTGCTTCCTTCGAAGTCCGAAAGCCATGTATTTCCCTTCAGGCCTTGGTGAACGAGCCGCCCCCGGACTGTCTCTCGGCGGCGCCACGGTCGCTGTACGTCAGTGCTTCGCCCGAACTGGTCAGAACGGTTAGAAGCCCTTTGATCGATTGTTGGGATCGCTGGACGATCTTTCCGTTAACGGCGTTGTAATCCTTTGCGGTGCGCGCGAGCTGCTCCAGCAATTTGTGACGGCTTTCCGCTTTCGCCCGGTCGGCCTCCGGGAGCGCCGCAAGTTGGCGCTGCAGGCGTTCGAGGCTGAGGTTGGCACCGGCGTCGTGCATCGCCCGCAGTGTTCGCTGCTTCTCTTCCACCGCACTGCGCAGGCGCTCGGCATCATCGGCCTTGAGTGCTTCGCGCTCGCCGATCAACGCTTCCTGTAGCTGCGTCGTCAGCATGATCAGGCGCTCCATGAGGCCTTCAAGCTGTTGTTTCGAAAGACCGGCCAAGTTATTGATCTAAAGAGCTTTCGAGACTCAGAAATCGCTCAGCAAGTCGAGCGGCATCGACGTGATAGGTCCCGTCCGAGATCGCCTTGCGGATGCTCTCAACGCGCGCTGAATCCACCTGTGAAGCTTCATTCTTGCCACTGGCAAGGGCCAGCGAACGCGCCGTGTCGCTGAGCGTCAGTTCTGATTGGCCCGATGCTGGCGGTGTAGCGGGTGTCCGCTTGTTCTCGCTGCCGCCCGTTTTCGATGCGATATCGCGGCGCCCGGCCTGTTCCAGGCCGATGTCAAATTTGTCAATATTCATGCTTGTACGCTCAAAATCCCGCGCTTCCCGGGCTCCTGGCTCGGTTAACGACCGCTTCATCAGGAACTTTAGCGGTCGCACGAAAAATTTCCTGCGCCGTCGGGCCCGCCAGCGTCGTCGGGGCGTCTGGCGCTCGGGTGCTGGTAACTCCCGGACCGGTGACCCAGACGGCAAGCTTCCGCCGCGAGCTGCTGTTCACCACCTCGATCTGCTCGCCCCGAGCACCGTCGCGTAGGGCTTTGCCGCTGGCAGTGATGAGGGCACTGCCCCGTCTTGCTTCGATGCGCACCTGATCACCGCGCCGTACCACCACGGCAGGGGTCAGCTGATGACGATAGATGATCGCGCCGGCTCCGATAGCGCGCTTGGTCATCAGATGCTGCGCCTCCGATGGGCTTGAGAGCATCTGCCCGGTGCTGCCGGCGGTGGCTGGGGCTGGGCACAAATCGGCAGCGGACAGCGCGGTTGCTCTAGGGAGCGCATGACACGCGGTCAGTACGGTGCGCACCGTGGCGACCCTGGCGCTGACATAGGCACGCCAACTCTGCGGAGCCTTACATGACAGAGCAAGAGAAACGCTGTTGCCGGCGAGGCGAGGCTCAACCGATAGATCGTCGCATTGAGCCTGAGCGACGAACACCGGGAGCGGCGCGATCACCAGGGCGCCGGCATCGAAGGGCGCTGGGCTCCCGATGAGTGTGTAGTAAGACCCGATGCCTCTGTGAACATCGGCTTCCGTGATCGCTCCTGCCTGGGAGGTGGCACAGGCGATCAGCAGGGCGAGGATCAGCTGCGCTGGGGTGTCGGCGGTCTTGCGCATGGCGTTGTCGTTCCA
>JBCDIK010000165.1:0-8641 GCA_038749065.1 Pseudomonadota bacterium
ACCTGTGGGACCACCCCGGGAGCCGCTATCTGCTCGATGAGTTACTCGTCGACACCGGCAGTGGCCACAACGTCGTCAGCACCGTGTTCGTGGAATGCGCGAGCATGTACCGTCAGCACGGGCCGGCGGCCTATCGCTCTCTGGGCGAGACCGAATTCGTCAACGGCGTGGCGGCGATGGCCGCGAGCGGCGACTACGGGCCGACCCGGGCCTGCGCCGGCATCGTCAGCTACGCGGATCTGACCCTTGGGGCGGCCGTAGGCGAGGTGCTCGATGCGCACCTTGCGGCCAGCCCACGCTTTCGTGGCATCCGCCATGCGGTGTCCTGGCACGCCTCGGAAGAGATTCGCAATGCGCACACCAGCCCTCGGGAGGGCCTACTGCTCGACCGGGACTTCCGCGAGGGGTTTGCGCAGCTCGGGCCCCGGGGTCTGAGCTTCGATGCCTGGCTGTACCATACTCAGATCAGCGAGCTGACCGATCTTGCCCGCGCCTTTCCGGACGTGACCATCGTGTTCGATCATTTCGGCGGCCCCCTGGGCATCGGTCCCTACCGCGGTCGCCAGGACGAACTCTTCGGCCAGTGGTGTCAGGATGTCACCGCGCTTGCGCAGTGTCCGAATGTCGTCGCCAAGCTGGGCGGCATCGTCATGGCCGTCAACGGCTTTGGGTTTCACAAGCAGGCGCAGCCGCCAGACTCGCAGGCTATCGCGGTGGTGACCGGTCGCTACCACCTGCACGCGATTGAGGCGTTCGGACCGGAGCGCTGCATGTTCGAAAGCAACTTTCCCGTCGACAAGGTCTCCGCGAGCTACGCGGTGCTCTGGAACGCCTTCAAACGCATCGCCGCCGGTGCCTCGGACTCAGAGAAGGCGGCGCTGTTTCACGACACGGCACACCGGGTGTATCGGTTGGAGGATTCGCCATGAAGAGGACGGTTGCGCTGGTTGCCGTTGCGGCACTGCTGCTGGCACCCATGCTCAGGGCCCGGGAGATCGGTAGCGTTGACACCAAGTTCAACCTGCTCAGCCCCGACGACAGCATCAACGTCGACGTGTTCGAGGATCCCAAGATCGAAGGCGTCGTGTGCTACCTCTCGAAAGCCCAGAAGGGCGGCTACCTGGGCGCTGCGGGGTTGCGGGAAGATACCTCGGATGCGTCCATCGCGTGCCGGCAGGTGGGGCCGGTGAAAGTGCTCGAGCCCTTCGACGAGGGCGAGCGCGTGTTCCGGGAGCGTCGCTCCATCGTCTTCAAGTCCCTCAAGGTGGTGCGCTTCTGCGACGAGCGCAACAACGCGATGGTGTACCTCGCCTACAGCGAGAAGGTCATCGAAGGCTCGCCTAAAAACAGCGTCAGCGCCGTGCCCGTGCTGCCCTGGCCAGGGCAGAACGAGCCATTGGCACAGTGCCGTTACGCCTCCTAAACTGCCCGCCTCCATTCAACGAGAGACCCCCCATGCGCTCATATCACCGTCCGCTTGCGCGAGTCATGCGGTTTTCCCTGCTCGCGGCGCTGTTGATTGTGGGCGCTGCCCACGCGGCAGAAGGCCTCTCCACGCCGGCGCCGGCCGACGCCCAGGTGTACTTCATCAGCCCGCAGGACGGCGCAACGGTGGGTGAGCGTGTGACCGTTCGCTTTGGTCTGCGCGGGATGGGCGTCGCGCCAGCCGGGGTTGAGGCCGCCAATACGGGTCACCACCATCTGCTGATCGATGACCCGGAAGTGGACCTGTCCCTGCCGCTGCCGGCGAGTGCTGCGGTCGTGCACTTCGGCAAAGGCCAGACCGAGGCGGTTGTGACCCTGCCCCCGGGCACGCACGAGCTGCAGCTCCTGCTGGGCAATCATCTGCACGTGCCGCACACGCCACCGGTGCGCTCGGAAACGATTACCGTTCAGGTGGTCGCCGACCCCGAATAGCACCGCTCCTCACGCGCGAGCCGCGCGGCGGGGCGTGCCTCAGTCGTAGAACGCCGGGGCTTTCTGCAATTCGTCCGCGAGCGCCTGGTTGTGCTCGATCCACAGCGTCGCGCCGGTCTCTTCCAGGAGCGCTTCAACCTTCGCCATCGATGCCCGGGTGGCTGCCGGGTCCGTGTTGAAGACCGGCACCGTGCGCAGCTGTCGGCTGGCCTCGAAGTGATACAGGTCACCGGAGAGCACCAGCGGGCCGTAATTGCGCAGGTCGATCCACAGCACCTGATGGCCGGGCGTATGTCCTGGCGCAGCGATCAGCCGCACGCGGCCGTCGCCGAACACATCGTGGTCGCCGTTCAAGAGCTGCCGGCGAGCGTCCTTGAGCGCGCTGTACAGCTCGGGCACGAAGACCTCGTAGTCGGCGGCGGCCTGGAATGCGGCTTCGTATTCGCTGCGCTGAATCAACAGCTCGGCGCCGGCGAACCGGTTGGCGCTGCCCACGTGGTCGAAGTGGCTGTGCGAGTAGGCGAGCAGATCGATGTCGCGAGGGCGCAGGCGTAGATCCGCGAGCTGGTCGAGCAGCGATCGGCGGTAGCGCATGAAAGAGCCCGGGCTGTACTCCACTGCGCCGGCGCCCACCACGTTCTCTGGCAGGCCCAGATCGAACAGCAGCCGCCCTTCGGGGTGGTCGATCAGGTAGCAGGGCACGAACAGCTTGCGGACCGGCGTTTGCGCATTGCTCAAGCCGAAGGCGCCGACATTCTCGAGCTCGATGGTGCCGCAATCGAATACATACAGCCGTAGATCAGCCAGCGGCGCTGCGACCCGCGCGGTGCAGGCCGTCAACAGGGAAAGGAGCCCGAGCAGGGCGGTCGCGCCAAGCGCGTGGCGCTGCAGATACTGACGGAGCATTCCCATCCCCTCCTGTGGATCCACCGGAATTGAGGGTCGCAGATCCGACAGCGCAGGGCCAGCCTGCGCGCGTCTCAGATGAGTCGTACCCCGACCGGTGGCCCGCCCGTGGAATGCCACCTACACTGCGCCCTTTCGCGCTGGAGATTGCCATGAGCCTGCAAGTCATTGGTGCCGGCTTCGGCCGCACGGGCACCCTGTCCCTGAAGTACGCGCTGGAGCAGCTTGGGGTCGGCCCCTGTTATCACATGATGGAAATCCGCCAGCACCCGCACCACATCGACGAGTGGGCGGCGATCCAGCGCGGCGCGACTCCGGACTGGGAGACGTTGCTGAGCGGCTACGCGTCTGCGGTGGACTGGCCGAGCTGTAACTTCTGGGCGTCCCAGCTGGCCTGGCGCCCGCAGGCGAAGGTCATCCTGTCCCTGCGCGACGGCGAGGCCTGGCATCGCAGTGTCATGAACACGATCTACCCATCGACGCTAAAGGGACGCAGCAGCGACGATCCCGCAGTTCGTCGGCATACCGCTGCGATCGACGAGATCATCTGGAACGGCGTGTTCGATGGGCGTATTGAAGATGCGGCTCATGCGATCGCCTGTTTCGACGCGCACAACCGTGCTGTCATGGACGCGGTACCCGCCGAGCAGCTGCTGGTGTATCGGCCGGGCGACGGCTGGGAGCCGCTGTGCGCGTTTCTCGAAGTGCCGGTGCCCGACGCTCCCTATCCCCGGGTGAATTCAACCGAGGACTTCCAGAAGCTCTGGTCGCGGGACTAGAGGCTCGAGGATTCGATGAGCTGCTCGATTGCCTCGCGCTCGTAGCCCGCGTGCAGGCGGCCACCGCGTTCGAGTTCCAAAACTTCGGGTAGCGTGAACCAGGCGAGCTCCAGCAGCTCGAGCTTGTCGAAGCGGCGAATATCCGCCTGCCAGGGGGCGCTGACGACTTTGTGCCAGCGGCGCTTGTAGCGGAAATCGCCGATCTCGTGGGCGCATTCGATGTCGACGTGGAGTTCTTCCCGCAGCTCCCGCAGGGCTGCTGCGACCGGATCTTCGCGCCACTCGATGCGGCCGCCGGGCAGGCCCCAGCGTTTCACGCGCCGCCCCCACATGCTGCCGTGCATGGCCAGCAGGTACTCGGCCTGCTGGGTGGTTCGCTCTCGATAGAGCACGCACCGCGCGGTTTGGTAACGGCGGCTCATGCCGTGGGCTTTGGCAACACCATGCGCAGGAACAGGTACCCTGCGGCGGCGGCAATGAGCGAGCCGACGACGATGCCGAGGCGCTCATCGAAGGCTCCGTTGATCTGGCTCTCGTCGAAGGCCAGGGAGCCGATGAACAGCGACATGGTAAAGCCGACGCCGCACAGGATGGCAGCGCCGTACAGCTCCCGCAGCCGCACGCCGGCGGGCAGCTGCGCAATGCCGAGCTGCAGCGCAAGCCAGCCGAAGCCGAATACGCCCACCTGCTTGCCGATCAGCAGCCCCAGCATGATCCCCGCGGGTACCGGATGCAGGAGCGTCTCCAGGGAGAAGCCGGACAGGTCGAGGCCGGCGTTTGCGAACGCGAAGATGGGCAGAATGCCGAACGCGACCGCAGTGTGCAGGTCGTGCTCCAGATTTTTCAGGGGCGAATCGTCGCGCCCGGGCACTTTCATGGGAATGAACTGAGCGAGGACGACGCCTGCCAGCGTCGCGTGAATGCCGGACTTGAGCAGGGCGGTCCACATGACGAGCCCGACCAGCAGATAGGGCGCGATCTCCCCGGTGCCGCGACGATTCAGCCACCACAGCACCGGCAGGCAGGCGAGTGCGATGCCCAGCGCCGTCAGGGACAGGTTGCTCGTATAGAACAGCGCAATGATCACGATTGCAGCAAGGTCGTCGAAAATCGCCACTGTCACCAGGAACACTTTGAGTCCCAGCGGTACTCGGGGTCCGAGCACGGCCAGGACCGCCAGCGCGAAGGCGATATCCGTTGCCGCGGGAATGGCCCAGCCCTGCAGCGCCAGAGGGTTGTCCTGATTGAAGAGGTAGTAGCACAGCGCAGGAACCGCGACGCCGCCCACCGCTGCGAAGGCAGGC
This sequence comes from Pseudomonadota bacterium, assembly GCA_038749065.1. GTDB lineage: Bacteria > Pseudomonadota > Gammaproteobacteria > Pseudomonadales > Azotimanducaceae > CALHVX01. The sequence goes on from JBCDIK010000165.1 coordinate 4,907, forward strand.
AGGGCGACCGTGCGCAGATCGCGCAGCTCGCCGTCGAGCACCTCGCGCTTGATCTCCAGGCCCACAAGAAAGAAGAACGCGGCCATGAGGCCATCGTTGATCCACAGCAGCAGCGGCTTGTCGACGCCAAAGCCGCCAACGGTCACAGTGACCGGTAGTGCCAGCAGCTCGCTGTAGACGCTGGCGAGCGGAGAGTTCGCAACGACCATGGCCAGCACGGCGGCGCCGATCAGGATGATGCCGCTCGCTGATTCCAGCTCCAGAAACTCTTTGAAAGTGCCGTAGATCCGTTCCGGCAGGGAGGCGCTCACCGGGGCGGCTCACCGCCATCGCGGGGTGGATCGCGATCATCGGTCTCTGGGGATGACCGCTCGTCGTTGCTGCTGCTGACGGTGGTCTCGAAGGCCTGACGCATCAGGTTCAGCGGGTTCAGATCGTTGAGTTTGCGCATGCGAGCCCGGAATTGGTCCTGCTGATTGAAGAAGGTCAGCATGCTCTGCTCAATGTAGCGTGACACCAGCCCGCCCATGCGGTCGCCATAGAACCGGATGATCTGCTCGATGGCGCGATTGGTGAGGATGGGCTCATGCCCCTGCGCTTCCTGTTCCGCGAGGATCTGCAGCAGCACGGAGCGGGTCAGGTCCGTGCCGTCGCGGGAGTCTTCAACCACGATGCTTTCGCCGCGCACAATGATCTTGCGAACGTCATCGACGGTGACGTAGCGGCTCGCGGTGGTGTCGTACAGGCGCCGGTTGGGATACTTCTTCAGGTGGTGCATTACCCCGCCGCGAACACCGCTGCCGGATAAAGGATCGAGCGTAGGGGTCGTTCGCGGTCGAAGCGCTCCCACGCGTCTGCGGCCTGTGCCAACCGGTCCGCGATGGCGAGCAGGATCGCCGGGTGCGCCGCCATGCCCACGTGACTCCCGTACACCTCGATGTTGTCGGTATGGGGTCGGTCGCGCTCGACGCAGGTATGCCAGGCGACGACGCCGTCGTAGCGGCTGTAGATCGCGGTGCTCGGCACCGGTGGCGGCTCCAGAGGATCGCCGGTCAGCAAGAGATCGCGCAGCTCGTCGCTGTTGACGCCGGCGCTCTGCTCGAACAGCTGCTGGACGAGTGGGTTGCTCGCGTTGCTGTCCCCCATGCCGAAGGGGCTGCCGAGGGTGATGACCTGGCGCACGCGCTCCGGGTGGGCGCGGGCGAGTTCCCGGGCGAAAACGCCGCCGAGGCTCTGGCCCACTAATGAGATGGGCTCGCCGCGCTTGTCGGTCAGCTTCAGGAAACGTTCGATCAACTGTTTCAGCAATTCTGGGCGCCCGGAATTGCGGCCCAGACCCCAGCCGCTGGTGCGGTAGCCGTGTTGTCCCAGGTAGCGGCGCAACAGCCGCGTGGACAGGTCGCTGGCCATGAAGCCGGGCAGCGCCATGATCTGATGTCCGTCACCCCGTGGGGCCGTCAGGAGCCAGGGCAGCGCGGTGGTGAGGCTGGCAACCTCCGCTGCGGCGCGCGAGGGCTCGGTGACGGCATAGAGCCAGGGGGGTGGGTTCGAGCGATGGGCGTCGACGTCTAGTTCGATATGCTGCATTGCAACAGTGTGAGCCACTAAAGCGTGAAGCGTCAATCGCGCGTGACGTCATGATTGGGTCACCTTGCAAGGCTAATGTATGCACTGTTTCGGGGCGTACGCGGTGGCTTGTGCGCGCTGCTGGCCCGGTGTTGCAAACGTCCAAAATGCGAGTGCCTTTAAAAATGCACTGCGTTACACTATTAGCGGTCCACTGGTGCAGGCTGCCTGCCGAAAACCAGCAGAAAGCGACACGATTTGGTGGAATGCACGACGCTTTGCCGCCGTCACAACACAAAGTGACCGATGGCACACACTTTGCTCACGGGTTTGGTGATGGGATAGCTGATGGGTTGGCGCGGGATGACCGTCACCCCAGTGCCCTGTCACAGCCTTTCCGTTGATCGTCCGTAGACCACACACTCGAACACGCCGGTGAACGACCAATGCTCGGAGCAAGGTCTGCACCGGCCCTAAATGACAGCGCTCTATTGTCAAGGAACGATACATGTATCAACTGAATCTTACTGACGCCGGCTTCCTGCATGCGGATACCGACCGCAGCCCGATGCATGTCGGCGCGGTGCAGATCGTTGAGCTGCCCTCCGGGCAATCGGAAGACGAATTTATCGAGTCATTGCGCGAGCTGTTCCGCTCGCGGCTGGATCAGGTGCCCTACCTGACCAACCGTCTGCAACAGACGCCTTTGGGCCTCGATGAGCCCGTGTGGGTGCGTGCCGAGCAGGTCGACCTCGCGCGGCACATCTACCGAGTCGATGTGCCTGCGCCCGGCGGCCAGCGTGAGATCGAACGGACCGTCGCGGAGATTCATGGCCAGCCGATGGACCGTGCCCACCCCATGTGGGAGTACGCGGTGCTCTGCGGGCTCCCGAATCGTCGGGTCGCCTACTTCGCTCGACAGCACCATGCCTGCATCGATGGCGTGGCTGCGCAGGCGACCACCGCGCTTCTCGCGGACCCGCACCCTGATCCCGCCAGCCGGGTGCTGCCAGAGCCGCCAGAGCGCAATCACGAGGGTGACTACAGTCCCGGGGACCTGCTGGGCAACGCGGCGGCTCATATCGCCCGCAGCGCGGTGGACAGCCTGTCCAGTGGTCTCGATGTGATGAATGCCCTGGGCCGGTTGGCGGCACGCGCGTTGAACCCTGCAGCAGGCTTTGGCGCAACCTTCGAGAGCGCGCCGCGGACGCGCTTCAACCGGCCGGTGTCTGGGGCGCGCAGTTACGCCATGGGCGAGATGCCGCTGGCGGACATGAAAGCGGTCGCCAAGGCCACCGGCACGACCCTGAACGATGTGTTCCTGGCCGTGTGTGGGGGCGCGCTCAAGCGCTACTTTGACCGAACGCGTGAGAACCCCAGGCGCTCGCTGCTCGCCGGCTGTCCCGTCTCCCTGCGCAGTTCCAGCAAGGAACTGGGGGGCAATGCGGTCGGCATGATGAAGGTCAGCCTGGGCACGCATCTGGAAGATCCGACGGCGCGTCTGGCACACGTGCGCGCATCGGCGGGCATTGCCAAAGGCGTGCTTGCGGACAGCGCCGAGCTGCTGAATGCGCCCACACCGGCGGTGCCCGGCGCTCCCCTGATCGCTCGCACGATGGCGGCACTGAACGAACGTCTGGGCCTGGCACACTGGGCCAGCCCGCCGATCAACCTCATCATCTCCAACGTGCCCGGGCCGCGGGAACAGCTATATTCCAACGGTGGACGGATGCTGACCCACTACCCGGTGTCCATTCCTGCGCACGGTAATGGGGTGAACATCACCGTCCAGAGCTACATCGACGGCATGTACTTTGCCGTCACCGGCTGTGCTGAGGCGTTGCCGGACGCGCAGAATCTGCGTGACGACATCCTCGCCTCTTTCGCAGATCTGTGCGCGACGCTGCCGTCCTCGGTGGTGTCGATTGGTGCGCCGCGACCGCCGGAAGGAGGCTCGAGCCGGCGTTCATCGGCCTCTCGGAGCGAAAAAGACCGAAAAGTTGCTTAAATTGGTCTGAAATTCTTGTTGCAATGCACAATGTTGCGATGCACAATGCTCTTGTGCGCTGCAACATCGTCTTCGCCACGGAGGCAGCCCAGGCAGGAGCCTGGAGGGCGTGAAGCGGCTTGAGGGTCGCCCAGGGATGGGGCCCGCACAGTCACCAACAT
>JBCDIK010000166.1:0-8637 GCA_038749065.1 Pseudomonadota bacterium
GGTGCGTGATCGACGCGATGGCCGCGAAGGGCCAGGCGAACTGGAACAGATTGAGATAGACCGGGCGATTGCTCTTCATGCAAATCCCTTGTGACTGAAATCAGGACGTCGGGTCGGTTCAGCCGTCATGACGTCGGGCCGCAGGAACGCGAATGGTTCTCAACAAACCGCGGTAACTGGGTCATTTACGGCTAAATTCGGGCGGGCAGATTCTAATCGCGCTGCCGCAGGAATGCCACGCGCGACCATCCCGCGGCGGCATTGGGTTCAGCACCTGTGACGGGCGTCCTGACCTGTGCACTGGATGCTGCCCATCCGCGCGCCAGCGCGCGCTTTCCGTCCAGATCAATTGACATCGATCAGGGGCAACCCTAGGCTCCCAAGACCCTGCACAAACGGCTCGTCGGGCACAAATCCGCCGGGTAGCAGCTGCACGAACGGCGGCTCCGGAACGGTAGTGTCCTTGGATACTAAAAGCTCCGGGGGCACGACAGCGTCAACGGACATGAACGTGTCCGCTTGCACCAGTATCGTGCAGCGCCTGCGAGCGCAGCCTCTCGCCAGAAGCCGTGGCAGACCATCGGTCCACTCGCGTCAACCGGATGGCGGTGCCTGCAACGGCAGCGTCAGCAAGTTGTGCGAAGGGCCCTTACGAAGATTAAAGGAAGGATAGATGGGGCATCAGTCGAAACGTACCGCCAGGCTGACCGTGGAAGGTGACGACCGGGAATTCGAGCTGCCGGTCTACGAGGCCGCCGAGGGCCCACCGGTTGTGGACGTCAGTTCCCTGGTCTCCAAGGGCTACTTTACCTACGACCCCGGCTTCGTCTCGACAGCCGCCTGCGATTCCGACATCACCTACATCGACGGCGATAAAGGCATCCTCCTGCATCGCGGCTACCCGATCGATCAGCTCGCCGAGCACTCCGATCACCTCGAGCTGTGCTATCTGCTGCTGAACGGTGAACTGCCCTCCCCGCAGGAAAAAACCAATTTCGTGCACACCATCAAACACCACACGATGGTGCACGAGCAGCTGGTCCAGCTGTTCCGCGGCTTCCGACGTGATGCCCACCCGATGGCGATCATGTGCGGCGTGGTCGGGGCCCTGTCGGCGTTCTATCACGACTCCATGGATATCGATAACCCGGACCATCGCCGCATCACCGCGCACCGCCTGATCGCGAAGATGCCAACGCTGGCCGCCATGAGCTACAAGTACGCGCTCGGGCAGCCGTTCATGTACCCACGCAATGATCTCGACTACGCCGCCAACTTCCTCTACATGATGTTCGGCACGCCCTGCGCGGAGTACGAAGTCAGCCCGACGCTCGCCAAAGCGATGGACCGCATCTTCCTGCTCCACGCCGATCACGAGCAGAACGCCTCCACCTCGACGGTGCGTCTCGCCGGCTCCACCGGCGCCAACCCATTCGCCTGCGTCGCCTCCGGTATTGCCGCCCTGTGGGGCCCGTCGCATGGCGGTGCCAACGAGGCGGTGCTGAACATGCTCGACGAGATCGGTGATCCCAAGAACATCGATAAGTTCGTCGCCCGCGCCAAGGACAAGGACGACCCCTTCCGCCTGATGGGCTTCGGTCATCGCGTCTACAAGAATTACGACCCCCGCGCCAAAGTCATGCAGCAGACCTGCAAGGAAGTGCTTGAGGAACTGGGTGTGGAAGACAGCCCCATGCTCAAGATGGCGCAGCGACTCGAGCAGATCGCGCTCGAAGACGAGTACTTCGTGGAGCGGAAGCTGTACCCGAACGTGGACTTCTACTCAGGCATCATCCTTTCCGCCATCGGCATCCCGAAGGATCTGTTCACCGTGATCTTCGCGACCGGCCGCACGCCGGGGTGGATCGCCCAGTGGAACGAGATGATCAGCGCGCCCTACAAGATCGGCCGCCCGCGGCAGCTCTACATGGGCTCCAACGCCCGCGACTACGTGCCCCTCGATCAGCGCTGATCGAGGCGCCGTACCAGCGATGACGTGTCCTGGCGACCGCCGCCCAGGACCTGCACATCCGCATAGAACTGATCGACCAGCGCCGTAACCGGCAGGCGGGCGCCGTTGCGCTGTGCTTCCGCCAAGGCGATCGCCAGGTCCTTGCGCATCCAGTCGACGGCGAAGCCAAAATCGAACTGCCGGGCGTGCATGGTCCCGGCGCGATTGTCGAGCTGCCAGGACTGCGCGGCGCCGGCGCTGATGACCTCGAAGACCGCATCGACGTCGAGCTGAGCGCGCTCGGCAAAGGCCACGCCTTCCGCGAGGCCCTGCAGCAACCCCGCAATGCAGATCTGGTTGACCATTTTGGTGAGCTGACCAGCGCCGACCGGCCCCATGCGCCGAACCCGGGCGCCGTAGGCGGCCAGGAAGCCCTCAACACTCGCGAAGTCCGCTTCGCTGGCGCCGCACATGATCGTCAGGGCGCCGGCTTCCGCACCGGCCTGACCGCCGGACACGGGAGCATCCACGAAGGCAATGCCAAGTGCGGCCGCTCGCTCGGCCACTTCTCGGGCCACGCTGGCCGATGCTGTCGTGTGATCGATAAGCACTGTGCCTGGGGCCATCCCGGCCAGCGCGCCATCGTCCCCGGCGGTGCCCGCACCGACCACGGCACGCACGTCATCGTCATTGCCCACGCAAAGACAGACCACGGCCGCTCCGCTGGCAGCCGCCTGTGGCGTTGGCGCAAGGGTTGCCCGGTTCGCGAGCGCTTCGGGCAGAGTGGCGAGCCACTGCTCAGCGCGCGCCGCCGTACGATTGAAGGCGCACACACTGTGACCGGCGGCGAGCAGATGGCGCGCCATCGGCGCGCCCATCACGCCCAGGCCCAGGAAGGCGACGTGCGCCGGCACAGCTGCCGGCGGCGAGGGTTCTGTCATGACGGTTCCAGCCATTGGGAACCGGTGTTTTAGACGATCACGGCCTCTTTGGAAAACCCTTCGTCGCACATCATCTCGCGCAGAGTTTTTAGTGCTTCGACCTGGATCTGCCGCACCCGCTCACGGGTCAGGCCAATGGCTTTGCCCACCTCTTCGAGGGTGGCCACATCGTGCCCGCGCAGGCCGAACCGGCGTAGTACCACCTCCAGCGATTTTTCCGGGAGCGTGTCGAGCCAGCTGTCCAGATGCTCGTGCAGCTGTGTCGATTGCAGCATCTGCCAGGGATCCAGAGTGTTCTCGTCTTCCACCACGTCCCAGGCGCCGCGCTCCGGCTCCAGCGCACTGATCTCCGTGCAGTGAATGCCGTCTGCCAGCTCCAGCAGCTCGCGCACCCCCTCAACAGGCTTGCCGAGCAGCGTCGCGATCTCTTCCGGTGTGGGCTCGTGATCAAGTTTCTGGGACAGCTCGCGGGCCGCCCGCAGATGCGTGTTCAGTTCCTTGGCAATGTGGATGGGCAGCCGGATGGTCTTCGACTGATTCATCAGTCCCCGCTCAACGGCCTGACGAATCCACCAGGTCGCGTAGGTCGAGAAGCGAAAGCCCTTGGTCGGATCGAACTTTTCGACCGCGCGGATGAGCCCAAGATTGCCCTCTTCCACCAGATCCAGCAGCGGCAGGCCACGGTTCAAATACTTGCGTGCAATCTTCACCACCAGCCGCAGGTTCGCCTCGATCATGTGGCCGCGCGCCGCCATATCGCCATTCTGGACCCGGGTGGCCAGCGCTTTCTCCTCATCGGCCGTCAGCAGCTTGGCAGCGCCAATCTCCGCCAGATACATATCCGTGGCGTCGCCGCTGTCGGCCAGGGTGCGACGCACATTCACGCGCTTCGGCTGCGGTTTTGGCTGCGATTGGGCGCTTGGACGGGAGGTGGAGGTGACTGCCTGTGCATGCATATCCGGGGTCCTTTCTGACATGGTGCTTGGATCGGTAGGGACGCGGCTCAGCGCGCACCCCTGTCCACTTGAGGGGCGGCACTGCCGGCGCGGGCAAACCCGCTTAGCGACAGCACCTGCTCGGAATCAAAGGGCTTCTTCAACAGCGTCTCGGCGCCGGCGCCGGTCATGCGCCGGGCCAGGTCGTCGCTGTAGTGACCGGTCATGCCGATCACGCGAATATCGCGGGTCAATGCATCGCCTTTGAGGCGCTCGCAGACTTCGATGCCATCGAGCCCGGGCATCATGATGTCGAGGAGCACCACGCGCGGTTCGAACTGTTGCACCAGCCGTCCGGCTTCGAAGCCGTCATAGGCGCTGGCGACTTCAACGCCCTCGCACTCGGTCTCGAACAGCACCCGCAGGAAGTCGTTGAACTGACGGTTGTCGTCGACCACCAGCAGGCGATCCCGGGTGGCGAAGGGCGAGCGCATGCCACGGCTGCTCGCGAAGCGCACCAGTGCGTCCCGGCTGTAGCGGCGGTGACCACCAGCCGTCGTTTCCGCCTCGAGCAACCCCTTCTGCGACCATTGGCGAACCGTCACCGGCGATACGCTGAAGAGCGCCGCAACCTCGTTGGGCGTGAGATGCGTTCTGTCGCTGGACTGGCTCATAATGACTTCCGTTAGGGCCCCGGTGGCTGTGCTTTCAGCCAAGGCGCTCGATGTGTGGATATCGATAACATCGATAAAATCGTTTACATCGAATTCGCAAGCACGTTAATCGGTTTAATCGAAACTAACTAATTGGATTTATCTATCTTTTGAAGCCGAATGGTTCGCAAACCCTATCATCAGATTCGGCGGGTACCGCCAGTCCGATCGCCGCGGTTGAGCGGGTGTTGCAGCACGACGCTGTGAGCGCACTGTGTCGCCAACACGGCCGCGGCCGGGTCAAGCGCGCGGTGCAGGCGCTGCAGGCGGAGGCCCGTCAGCAACGTCCGCTGCCAGCCTGGGCGGCCGATCCCGGTGCCTACGCGGCGCCCCTCCTGGAAGCGCTGCACGGACTCGGCTATCAACCGGTCTACAACTTGAGCGGGACCCTGATTCACACCAATCTCGGCCGTGCGCCTCTCTCTCCCGCGCTGTGGGCGCAGGTCGAGCCGCTGGTGACCGGCGCCATGAACCTCGAGTTCGATCTGCGCAGCGGCAAGCGGGGCTCCCGTCAGGGCAGCGTCACCGAGCGCATCTGCGCGCTCACCGGCGCGCCGGCAGCGACTGTGGTCAACAACACCGCAGCGGCGCTTGTGCTGGTGCTCAACACCTTTGCCCTGGGCCGGGAAGTGCCCGTCTCCCGTGGCGAGCTGATCGAAATTGGTGGCAGCTTCCGCCTGCCGGACATCATGGCGCAGGCGGGCGCGCGTCTGCGCGAGGTCGGAACCACGAACCGCACCCATCCACAGGATTACGAGGCGGCCATCAGCGAACACACCGCGATGCTGCTGAAAGTGCACCCGAGCAACTACGCCGTAGAAGGGTTCAGCCGCTCCGTCGGCCTAGCGGAGCTGGCACCGGTGGCCCGCGCCCACAGCCTGCCCCTGTGCGAAGACCTCGGCAGTGGCGCGCTGGTGGACCTGTCCCGGTTCGGGCTGCCGGCTGAGCCGCTCCCCGGCAACTCCTTGAAGGCGGGTGCGGATCTGGTGCTGTTCTCCGGCGACAAACTGCTCGGCGGGCCCCAGGCAGGCTTCATACTGGGCGACCCCGCGCTGATCGAGCAGCTCGACCGCAACCCGCTCAAGCGCGCCCTGCGGCTGGACAAGGTGACTCTGTCCCTGCTCGACGCGGTGCTCGCCTGCTACGAAGACCCGGAGCAGCTCGCGGAGGCGATCCCGATCCTCAAACTGTTCAACACAACGGAAGCGACGCTGCGCGCCCGTGGCGATGCCCTGCACCCGGCCCTTGCGGCCTTTGTGCCCGATGGCACGGTGACCGTTGCGGAGAGTGAGTGTCAGGTGGGCAGCGGCGCACTGCCCAGTAGCCGTCTACCGAGCCTGGCGCTGAAGCTGACCTGCCGCAGCAGCGCCCGCCTGCAGCAGATTCAAAGCGCCCTGCGACGGTTGCCGACACCGGTGATCGGGCGGCTGCAGCAGGAGGCACTTTGGCTCGACCTGCGCGGAGCAGCGCCCATCGAGCCCCTCGTCGAGCAGCTGCAGCAGGCCCCAAGCGCGTGATCGTGGCATTGGCAGGCCATGTCGATCATGGCAAGACGGCGCTGATCAATGCACTGACGGGCATCAATACGGATCGCCTGCCTGCAGAGCGCGATCGCGGGCTGACCATCGATCTGGGGTTCGCCTACCAGCAGCAGGATGACGAACAGACCCTGGGGTTCGTCGACGTGCCCGGACACGAGCGATTCGTGCACAACATGGTGGCGGGGATCAATCGCTCGCAGGTGGCGCTGCTGGTCGTTGCCGCAGACGATGGTGTCATGCCGCAGACCCGCGAGCACCTGGATATCCTCGAGCTACTGGGCATTGAGCAGGGGGTCATCGCCCTCAACAAGATCGACCGGGTCGACGCGCAGCGTCTCGAAGTGGTGACCGGTCAGGTCCGCGCACTCTGCGCGGAGACCTTCCTGGTGGACGCACCCATCTGCCCGGTCAGCGCAGTGACGGGGGCCGGTCTGCCCGAATTGCGCGAGCTCCTGCTGGCGCTGCGGCCGACCGTTGCGCAAGCTCGGGTCAACGGTACGGTCAACGTGCGCTTTGCGATCGATCGAGCCTTCTCCTTAAAGGGCGTCGGCACCGTTGCGACCGGCATGCTCGTTTCTGGATCACTCGGGATCGACGACGAGCTGCAGCTCTTCCCGGGCCAGATTCCAGTGCGCGTGCGCAGCCTGCGCGTGAATGACCACAAGGCCAAACGCGCGGGCGTTGGTGACCGCATCGCGGTGAATCTCGGCGGCGTGGATCTGTCGCAGGTGGCTCGCGGGCACTGGCTGCACGGGGGCGATGGCGAGGGCAGCCGCACGTTACACATCGCCCTGCGTCAGCGCCCAGGTTACGAGAAGCGGTTGCGGCCCTGGGAGCGTGTGCACCTGTACCACGGGACCCGCCACGTCGAAGCGCGCTTTGCGCCGCTGAACAGCACCGCAGCCGGTGAGCTGCTCGCGGAACTGGACTGCGATGAGCCGCTGCTCGCCTGCCGCGGGGACCGCCTGATACTGCGCGAGCACGGTCTCAACGACACCATTGGCGGCGGCCTGGTGCTGGCCACCGGCGCTGCGCCAGGGCGCCGCGGCCGCACAGACCACCTGGCACGCCTTAAGAATCGCCGCGAACATCAGAGCGCCGTTGACTCACTTGTCGCAGAGCTTAAGACCGGCGCAGCCCGCTTCGACGCACTGGCGCGAGACTACGATCTTAGCGCTGAAGGCCGGGCAGCCCTGCTGGCCGAGGTGTCCGCAAAAGCGTTGGGCGACGATCTGCTCGTGCCCGAAGAGCAGTGGTCGCAGACACTGGCCACAGCCCGGGATGCGGTGTCCCGGCTGGAATCTGCTCGCGATACCCAGCCCCAGCCGGCCAAGGCCCTCCTGCCGGAGTGCGCACCGGACCTGCGGCAGGCGGTGCTGCAGGCTCTGGTCGACGACGGCCTGCTGCAGCGGGTCAAGGATCGCTACTTGCCCAGTGCCAGTGCCAGCGCGCTGACCGCAGCAGAATCCACCCTGCTCGATCGCCTGGCGCCCGCACTGTCTGAAACGCCACCGCCCAGCCTAGGAGACATCGGCAAGCGCCTTGGGATCAGCGCCGATGCGCTGCGCCGGGAGGTGGTACCGCTCGTGAACAAGGGCGCCCTGCTGCGCTTCGGCGACAACCGACTGCTGCTGCCGCAGCGACTGCGGGAACTGGCAGCGCTCGCTGAGCAGCTCGCAAACGACCAGGGCCCGTTTACCGCGCGCGCGTTTCGCGATGCGTCGGGACTCGGGCGGAACCTCGCGATCGATGTGCTCGAGTATCTGGACAGCGGCGGCTTCACCCGCCGACAGGGCGATACCCGAACTGTGGTCGGGGACTTGAGCCGCCTGCTGCGCTGACGCGCCTCAGGGCTGGGGTGCCGGGTGTCGCTCACGGGTGGCCTGTGCCCCCGGCAGAAACACGATTGCGATCGCCGACAGCACCAGCAAGCCCAGCATCAGCGGCCAGGCTGCGTCATAGCTGCCGTTGCTGTCGCGTAGACGCGCCGCGAGCCAGGGCCCGATCGCGGCGAGCGTCGTGAATGGGCCGACGAGCCCCATCACCCGACCAAAAGCGCCCACCCCAAAGCGCGCGCTGACGACAGCGCCCAGCAGCGGCAGGAACCCCCCGGCCGCAACGCCCAGACAGGCGCTGACCAACAGCAGTCGCCGGTAGCTGAGCGTCATGCCCATCTGGGCCAGTGCAACCGCGCAGAACGCCAGCGCCGCCAGAAACAGCCAGCGGTGATCGACCCGGTCCGCACAGGCACCGAAGGCGATTTTGGCAAAGACCATGGTCAGCGCGAGCACAGAGATCAGCGTTGCCGCCGAGGAAGCCACCAGCCCCTGGTCCGCGGCGTAGGGACCCAGATTCTGCTGCGCAGCACCGAAGGCCATGGCGAACGGCAGAAAGGCCAGCACGATCAGCTGAAAGGTCCGGCTACTGAGCACCGCACGCGTATGCCAGTCGGGGGCTGCAACAGCGGCGGCCGAGGCCGCACCGGGAGCGCCGCCCTCCCCGGTCAACCCTACCGCCTCCGGGCGATCGCGAATGAAAAAGATCACCAGCGGCAAC
>JBCDIK010000167.1:0-8619 GCA_038749065.1 Pseudomonadota bacterium
CCGGCGTCTCGGGCAGCGGCAAGTCCACGCTCATCAACCAGACCCTGTTCCCGGTCGCGGCGACCGCGCTCAACAAGGCGACGACGCTCACCGCGCAGCCGCATGAGCGCATCGATGGCCTGGAACACCTCGACAAGGTGGTGGATATAGACCAGAGCCCGATCGGTCGCACGCCACGATCGAACCCGGCAACCTATACAGGCCTGTTCACCCCCATTCGCGAGCTCTTCGCCCAAACCCAGGAAGCCCGCACCCGGGGCTACCAACCGGGGCGCTTCAGCTTCAATGTGAAAGGCGGTCGCTGCGAGGCCTGCCAGGGCGACGGGGTGATCAAGGTCGAGATGCACTTCCTGCCGGATATCTACGTACCCTGCGATGTGTGCAAGGGCAAGCGGTACAACCGCGAAACGCTGGACATCAAGTACAAAGGCAAGAACATCAACGAGGTTCTCGACATGACCGTCGAGGATGCCCGCGCTTTCTTCGACGCCGTGCCGATGCTCGCCCGAAAGCTCCAGACCCTCATGGACGTGGGGCTGTCCTATATCCGTCTCGGGCAGAGCGCGACAACGCTCAGCGGCGGCGAAGCACAGCGGGTGAAGCTCTCCCGAGAGCTGTCGAAGCGCGATACCGGGCAGACTCTGTACATCCTTGATGAGCCCACCACCGGCCTGCACTTCCAGGATATCGCGCAACTGCTGGACGTCCTGCATCGCCTGCGGGACCAGGGCAATACGGTGGTGGTGATCGAACACAACCTGGACGTAATCAAAACCGCGGACTGGGTCGTCGATCTGGGACCGGAAGGTGGCTCCGGCGGCGGCCAGATCATCGGCACCGGCACGCCGGCGACGCTGGCTAAAAACCGGAAGTCGCACACCGGCGCGTTCCTCAAAAAGATGGGTGTGTAGCGGTGCGGCTCCATGCTGGCGACTGAGCCGCGCCCGGTCGGCGGCGTGATCACTGCCGGGCTGCGCCTGGCGATCGCGAGTCTTGCGCCCCTGTGGCCGCTGTTCGCAATCGCCGCGCTACCCCAGACCCTGGTCGCGAGCTACCTCGTGACCGCCGGGCCACGTCTGGACCCGGGCGCCGACGCTGCGGCATTGGATGCCTATGCGCAGGAGATGCTGCGCTATCTGCCGGCGCTGTACCTGTCCTTGGTTTTCAACATCACCGCGGTGGCGGCTGGACAGTCCGTCTGGGCCCGCAGCGGACGCCCAGGACCGGTCAGCGCCCTCGCCCGCGGTCTCAAGCTGACCCCCGCACTGCTTGTGCTGCTGTGCGCTTACGTCGCGATCGGCAGCCTCGGCTTGATCGCGTTTGTGCTGCCCGGGCTGATCCTGCTGGTTAACCTGTGCCTGTTCCCCTACGTGCCGATCATGGAAGCGCGCAGTCCCTGGAGCGGGCTGGCGCGCAGCCAGCAACTCATCTGGAGTGCTCACTGGTGGCGGGCGGCCGCGGTCACCGGAACCATCGTCCTGTTGGGACTCGTGATCGGCGAGGTCATCGGGACGCTGGTGGCGGTCATCGATCAGGGTGGAGCAGATTCAACGGGCGGGTTCTCCGTGCCCAGACTGCTGGCGAGCTGGGCAACGCTCACGCTCTTTACGCCCATCAGCACCGCGCTGATGCTCGCGCTGTACCAGGACCTACTGCTCCGTGACCGGACCGCGCGCAACCCACCGCAAGCGCCTCCATCGCCACCGCCGCCACCGCCGCCACCAGGGCGGATGGACGCCTGAGCCTCACGCGCTAGCCGTAGGCGAGCGCCAGCGTCTCCAGAACTGCCCGGATCTGCTCAACCCAGAACCAGCCCAGCGCCAGCAGAATGGCGACGCTACAGCCGAGCGCGAGGCGCAGGCGCCAGGTCGGGGGCGTCACCGGTTGATGGGGCTGTGACCGATCCATACGCGTGTCCCTAGGAAAATCCAATCCAGCGGCCGGTGGCCGCCACGGTAAACCACAGCCCCAGGGAGGCGCTGGCAAGCAGGCCACGAGCCACCCGATTGAGTTCGACACCGGGATGCCGTAGCAGGGGAAACTTGATGAGATACACGAACAGCACACCGACCAGCAGCGCCGTCATCTTGGCCCAGTACATCTCGCTGTAGTACAGCTTCAAGGCAACCGCGCCGCTCATGAAGATGCCGCTGGTGATCATCACCAGCAAACCGATGGTGAAGTAGCGGCGCGTCTCCCGGGCCACCGCCGACAGCGGCACGGAGCGCAGCAGCAGCCCCAGCAGGCGCAGATCGCACAGCAACACCATACCCCCGAGCAGAGACAATCCGAGCAGGTGAATCATCTGCACGACGACGAACACACCGCCATAGGCCTTGGCCGCGGTCGCGAGCGCAGACTGATCGAACCACTCGAACCAGGGCAACAGATCAACCACCGGCGGCCTCCAGCGCGGCCAGCTCATCGACGCAGCCCGCGACCTTGTAGAGCAGGCCGGGGAGTGTCTTGTGGCAGTCGAACCAGTCGTAGGCGATCGCGCGGCCGCACAGCACGACACCGGCCCAGAGCGCGAGCGAAGCACCTGCAGACAGCCGTACACCCGCTGGCGGGCGGCCCTGATGCTCCCAGAACTGCGCCGTATCGGAGACATAGCGGCGCAGCAGCAGGGCGTTGAGTCCGGCAATGACCAGCAGAACGACCTTGATCCGGAACCACAGGCTCTGTGTGGTGCGCACTGGAATCGCATAGAACAGCGCGATGCCTGTGACCACCATGACCGCGAAGCCGATCATCATCGGACGATCAAGCCAGCGAGCGAGTGTCGCAGCCGGCACCGATCGAAAACCCAGACCGAGCATGCGCAGATCGATCACCATGAGCATGCCCAGAAACACAACGAGCGTCAGGACGTGCGTGGTCTCGATCCAGGCATATAGATAGTAGGACTCGTGCAACGCGGTACTCGACGCCAGGCCGTCCAGGTACCGGGCAGCCTGCAGGAGCATCGCGTTCAACTGATCAAACATGGGAACCCCCAGCGCGAAGCATAGTGCACGGAGTGATTCGCGCGGTCCTGTCAGCGACCGGTTTTACGACGTTCTGACACGAGCTCGCCGCCGATACCCCAGTTGTCGGTCGGTACTTCGTCGATGACGACAACGGTGGTCTCGGGGTTCTTGCCGAGCACATCTACGAGCATCTGTGTGGTGCGCTCGATGAGCGCAGCCTTAGCTTCCCGGCTGACATTCTCATCGGTGATGCGAATGTTGACATAGGGCATCGCGGGGCTCCTTTTTTTGACAGACAGCAAACGGACCGCAATCGGACAGATCCCGGCACGGGCGCCGGCGTGAATGGCACTAGCTTAACGCAAGCTGAACGCAAACAGGCCAGGTGTTGATTTGTTGTGCAATGCGACCGTTCAGCTTGGGTTTAAAGACAGCTGCTTAACATCGTCCACCCTGAACACTCACTTCGGTGGAACGCATGCAGCCGTCTGGGCCGCCACAATCCGTTGCGCAGATCGTCGTGCCAACCCCCGCGCCAACCGCCCGGCTGCGGTTGCTCGCAGCGCTGTTGGTGCTGACTGCCCCGAGCCCTAACGCCACCGCTGCCACACCAACGATGGAGGCCGCCGCGGCGGCAGACGAGACTGAAATCGTTGACGACGAGACCAGTGCCACGAGCTATGCCGATACGGGCACCGTGACCGAGGTCATTCCCATTGTGCGCCGAGAGCGCGTGATCGAGCCGGTGGAAACCTGCCGCCTGGAACGCGTCAGGAACCGCGGCGAACGCCGCATCGTGCATCCGATCACCCTGCGCGATGGCCAGCTGCGGATCAATCCGCCGCATCGCGTGCTCGGCGCCCTGTTCGGCAACCGCCGCCCCGCCGCGGTGCGCGACGAGCCGGTGCAGGAGGTCTGCCGCGAGGTCGAGCGTGCGCGCTACGTCGACGAGATCACCGGTTACCGGGTGCGCTATCGCTACGGCGGCGAGCGTTTCACCCGCATCACGAAAGAACATCCCGGTACGGAGATCCCCCTGCAGATCCGTATCGAGCCCCGCATCTAGCGTCACCGACCAGGAGAGTCGTCATGCAGCAACCGCCAACCACCGCCCGGGCCGCGACCGATGCCCCGCAACCCGGCGCGAGCCGGTCCAGAGGCTCCGGAGCAACACCGCTGGTCGCCGCCGCGGGCCTCGCGCTGGCACTCAGCCTGGGGCTGAGCGCTCCGAGCACCGCCAGCGCCCTGGAAGGGTCGGGCCCGATCGTCAGACTGTTCCCCACCACGGTCCTGGAGGACATCCGCGAGACCGGCGCGGTCGCGGCGGAGATGGAGAACAACCTGCAGGAGGTCATCGGCCGCCTGGATCTGCAGCAGCAGCTCTACAGTGACAGCCTCTGCCAGGGCTCGGACGGCGATGAAGGCTGCGCGCAGATCTCCAAGCAGATGGGCGCGACCTACCTGGAGATGCTGAACCTCATGAGTGAGCGACTGCCCGACATGGAGCGGGCGGTGAACAGCACCCGCAACTCCCTGGAAAAGCGGCTGCGCAAGGAACTCGGCCAGCGCACCACCCCGACAACGCTGCAGGATTCCCTGCTCGGCAAGGCCAGCGCCAAGACTGCACAGGGTGCACGACCGGCCCTGCGTGGTCGCTCCGGTGTACGCCTGTCCGACCGCTTCACGCAGTACTACAACCTGGTAGCCACCCACCGGGAAGGCCCCAGCGCCAGCCTCGCGGTCGTTGCGGCGGACATTTACCTGGATATGGAAGAAGCATCGATGCTGATCGCCGCGACCCAGGAAGAGATCGGCCGGGCGGCGCTCATGGAGCAGCTCAACCAGTCCTTCGGCCTGATTACGCCGGAAATGTCTGCGGTCGTGAACGGCGTCAAGGAGATCCTCTTCGGCGAAAGCGCGGGCGAGGTCCCGATCGCCGACGCCCCCTACGTAGCCGGCCAGTCCGAATACGTCAGCCCCCTGGAAATGTAAGGAAGCCCCATGCGTCACTTCATCGTACTTTGCGCGGTCACCCTGTGTGCCGCCGCCTGCCAGACGCCGACGCCCGATCACTGCAGCGGCAGCCTCGGCAGCAACCTCACCCAGGCCATGAGCGAGGCGGAGCAACGCCTTGGCAATGGCTGTACCTATCAGTTCGATGCGTATTACCAGGAGCTGTTGCGCATCGGCGAGCAGAACCCCGGTCGCGAGAACCGCAAGCTGTTCAGCGATCATCTGATCGCCGCCAAGAACCTGGGTGTCATCAGTCAGCGGCAGGCACAGGAGCGTTACAACCGCTACTTCAACATCAAGTTCGTCTCGCTCACCGGCGACTACAACACCTGTTCTCAGGTGTGCCCGGAACGCGCCCGCACCCTGTCCCTCATGAAACAGGAACTGGGTGACAAGGAGCTGGGCCTGCTGCGCATCAGCGATGATCAGGCCGGCTACTACCGTGCCAACAGCCTGCTGCAGGAAGCGGACCTGGTGCTCGAGGCCACCTGCCGTGCCTGCACCGCCGGCGAGGACCAGGGCCTGGCGGCGCGCCGCTAGGCTCACCGGGGAGAAGGTTCGCATCATGACGATCAAGGGCTTTGGCGGCGGCGCGCTGATCGGCGCTGCACTGACAGCGCTGGCGCTGTACCTGGACGCAGCGCCGCTCGAGGCACTGGCCCGCGTCGACCGCAGCTGGGTCGAGCTGAATCTGGGTACCTCCGTGTGGCTGTTCGCGATCGTCCTCGCGCTGTTCGTGGTCAACCTGACCCGGTTGTCACAACTCCTGGGGGAGCCGGCTGGCGAGCCGGCCTCCGCCGCCCTGTCCCGCGAGATCGTTTCCCTCGACCAGCTCAGCGACGTCTGGATCCATCTGTTCGTCGGCATCGGCGTCATCTGGACGGCCGTCGGCATGCGTAGTGCCCTGCAGCAGGCTTTGGCCGATCCCGGTGATGCGCTCACGGACACCGCAGGAAATGTGCTGCGCGATCTGGTCGATGGCGGCATCCTGCTCGCGCTCACCACGACGATCGTGGGCGCGATCGGCGGCTATCTCATGCGTCTGGGCAAGACTCTGAGCGTCGGCCCGGCTCTGCAGGAACGCTACGACGCCGCCCAGAGCGAGCCCATGCAGGCGCTCATCGACTCCGCGCAGCGGATCGAGTCAGCACTCGCGCGGGAGGAGCAGCGCCATGCGCTCGATGCGTCCTAACGCGCAGGCCGGCATCGATGCCGAGTCGCTGCAAGCAGACGTCATGCGTTTCATGGCGATCATCGCGTTCTGCCTGATCGCGATCCTGGCGCTGGTCCGCAACGTCGAGACACCACCGATGGCATCCGCGTCACCGGCCGCAGCGGCGCCGCCGCCTGCGCCGGCAACGCAGCAAAAGGACCGAAGCGGCGCGCTGACCGCCCCGCCGGCGCAGGCAAAGACTGAACCGGAGCGGCGCGTAGCGCAGCTGCCGACGCCGGTGTCACCGGAGGCGGCCGTAGAGCCGGAACCTGAGCCGGTCCGCCCCGCCCCGTTGCGAACACTGACGACCGTGACCGGCAAACCCTTTCGCATAGCCGCGGCGCAACCGTTAGAACCCGCGCGGCCGATCACGATGATGGCACCCATCAAGGCACCGCCGGCACCTGCGCCCGTTGCCGATGCACCGCAAGCCCAGCCGGAGAAACAGCCTGAGCGGCAGCCGAAGCCACCGGCGAGGGAGGCACTCGCAAGCCGCGATCCGGCCCCTGCAGCGGCAACCGCTGCTGCCGTGAGCAATGACGACGAGCCCGGCTTATCCCTGCGCTTCACCTCGGACCGGGACTTCCTGCGACTGGTGACCCGGGGCGAGGTGCGTGTCTTTCTGTTCAAGGACCGAACCGGCTTCGAGCTCGGTCGCGACTACCGCTTTACTCGGGCGCGGCTACCGACGCAGCTCTACGAGGTGATGGCGGAGACCATTCCCGACCCGATCCAGCGAGCGGCCGCGGCCATGGCGAGCGCGCCGCAGTCAATGCGCTGGGGACTGGCGATGCCAGCACGCATCGAGCGTCGGATCGCCGAGTACGTGGCGCGGGTGGATCAGGGCGAGCTGCGCATTGATCGTTTCGGCGAGGTGCACCATGTGGCGCCCTAGCCGTACAGGCCGAGACTGCGCGCCCTGGCTGCTGTGCCTGTGCCTGATCGGCGCGGCGCCGGCGCACGCCGCGGAGCTGCTGACCGGCGCGCTGGCGCAGTGGCTAGAGGGTCGCGCAGCGCCACAGCTGGTGGAAACGCTGGGGCGCCACCCACGCTTTCAGGGGGAATCCGTGCTGCTGGTCCCCATGCAGGGTGGCCAGCCGAGCGCGGCCAGCGACGAGCTGACAGAGCGCATCCGGGAGCATCTGACCTACGAGTTGTTGACCCAGTCCCAGGCTCGAATCCTGTGGCGGGCCCCGGCGAACGATTGTCCCCTGCGGCAGCGTCCCCCGCTGCTGTTGGGCGTCGAGCTGGATCGTCGGGGAAGCCGCGGCAGCTTGCGGATGGCGGTCATCGACACGGAAGAGAACATCTGGGTACCCGGCGTGAACCTGCGCTGGCAGGGGACCTTGAGCCGCGCGCAGCAGCGCGCTGCGACCGCGCCGCGGCAGGTAGTGCACAGCAACGCGCCACTCCCGCTGCAAGACGCCCCGGCCATCGCGCGCCGTGTGGTCGACGCGCTCGACTGCCGACTGCCTGCAGGCCTTGAGGGCGCCCTCTATCTCGCGGTCGACGATGATCCGGAACTCCCGCGCATCCGCGAGGCCGCACGCCGCCTGCTCGCTCGCCGCAGCGCCTTCAGCTTCGCTGACAGCGCCGCGGACGCGGACTGGGTACTGACGCTGCAGCTACCGCAGGCCGGAACAGAAGCCGCCATGCCCACCTTGCGGGCGGTGCTGCGCGACAGCGACCGCGATCAGGAACAGTGGCTGGCCCAGGTCCCGCTGGCTGTGAGCGACACGCTCAGCAGCGAAACGGCCAGGACAGCAGGGCCAGACGCACCCGCTGGGGATCAGAGCCTGTCCGCCAGCATCGACTTGCCGGCCAGCAACGAGCCGCTCACCCTGCTGCCGCTGGCGCTCGAGGCTATCGAGCCCTGTAAGCCCCAGGCAAAGGTTCGCTGTGCGCTCATCGAGTCCGGGACCAATCTCGCAAGCCATCTGTTCGTGTTCCAGACGCGCGACGGGCAGATCGAAGGGCGCTTCTGCGAAAACCCGGTGTCACAGCGTGATGCGGGGCCGAAGCGCTACCGCGTGCGGCTGGCCGAAGACGAACAGGTCGCCCTGCACCTGGTCGCGACGGCGTCGCAACCCTTCGCCCGCAAACTGCAACGGCACCTGAAGCGGGCGCCCGGCCAGTGCGATGCGCGCGGCCGTAGCTATCGAAGCTGGCTGCAGGGTCTCACGCGGTTGCTCGCCGATCGGCCCGCGGACTACCAGTGGCAGTCCCTGCGACTCAGCGCGGCGCAGCTGCCGCAGCTCGCCAGCAGCGACAACAAGGAGACGCCCTGATGCGATTCATTCTCGGCCTTGGCTTCGGCGCCCTCACGACGCTCAGCAGCGCCCTGCTGCTCGACTGGCACGGCCGTGACCGCGTGCTTGAGCCCGTTGTCGATCCGCAGCCGATCACGCAGATCATCCAGCCCGG
>JBCDIK010000168.1:0-8559 GCA_038749065.1 Pseudomonadota bacterium
CCGAGCGCCACCGGCGCGAAGCGCCCCGCCCGGTAGCGATAGCCACCGCTGCGCGCGGCACGGGCACCCAGCCACTGCAGCAGCAGGTACTCTGCGAGCAGGCCTAGCCCGAAGCCTGCGAGGAACCCGGCCGGCCCGGCGGCAACCACGGCGCTGATGGCGAACACGCACAGCCGCACCGCCGGGGCGATCGCCTGAGCGAAGCCGAGCACGGCGAACTGCCCCTGCAGACGTAGCAGGCCCTTAGCCGTGCCGGTGCCGGAGGCCAGCAGGACCAGCGCGTAGCCCGCGGCCAGGAACCGATCGGCGCGATCGATCCCCGCGTGCCCGCCGAACAGCATGACCACAGCAACGGTGGCGAGGGTCGCAGCGACCGCGCTGCCGTGGTCCATGGCCCGGGTAAAGGCCAGCAGGCGGGAGAAGGCGTCCGGCGCTGTGCCGGGGTCCGCGCCATAGCGCACGATGGCTTCAAAGGGCTTGAAGTTGAGCAGTCCCCGCATGAGCAGCGCTAGCGCGTGAATGAGCGCGACGGCGCCGAACTCGGCCGCGCTTAAGGTTTTGGCCATGACAATGGTGGCCAGCACCCCCAGGATGGCGGCCACGCCGCGGCCGGACAGGAGCAGCGCAACGTTGCGCAGCATCTGCGGCATCAAATCCTGCGGGGCGGGGGACATGGGCGAGGTCGCTACCGGAAACCGCCGGCGCGCCAGGCGCGGTACACGAGCGGCCAGGCGAACAGCAGCGGATAGCGGTGTTGCAGGGGGGAGGCGGACAGGCGTACGCCGCTGTGCCGCTCGACTTTCCACAGTAGGTACGCAAGTCCCTGATTAAAGGTCAGGGCCGCTTTCATGAGCCGCAGAATCGACAGGGCCTTGCCAACGAGCGCGCGCCGCTGCCATAGCCGTGTGGCCGCGCGAGGGCTCATCTTTGTTGGTATTGCTGGCGGCGTCGGCCCGGCAGTAGCCGCGCTCGTGATCGCTTCGAAGTAGTCGAGCTCCGCGGTCACGATGGCGTTGGCGCGGCCAGGTGGCTCGCTACGCAGCTCGGTGCGATAGGTCTGGGTGAACAGCGTGCTCCACAGGTCCTCAGCTGACGCATCGTGGCTGACCAGGGTGCGCGCCTCGGAGAGACAGCGCTGTACCGCCAGGGCTCGCAGTTGCGTCAGCGACTGGCGGGCGTTGTTATCCCGCGCGGCAACCAGCCAGCAAGGTTGTGCCAGGCGCGCCCAGAAGTAGGGGTGAAAACCGCGCTCGAGTGCGTGCTGCAATACTGGCAGGGTGATCACCGCGTACTTTGCGTGCGTTTGCATGTCAGGGCCGCCGCGCTCCGGCGCCGGCAAATAGTAGACATTGGGCGGCAGGAGCCGCTCCAGCCACGGCTGCCACCGGGGCTCAGGGCGCGGCTGTGAATCATCGATCACCAGGTAGAAGTCCACCAGCGTGTCGCGCTTGCCGCGCAGCCAGGAACCGTAGAGCCAGATGCCGAGCAGCGCCTCGCCATAGCGCGAGCGTAAGTGCTCGATGAGCGCAGCGAGGGCCGGTTCCGGCTCTGGCGGTTGCTCGCGTGCCGCCAGCGCCGCAATCAACGCCGCTGCGGCAGCCTCAGGCATTGGCGCTCGCGCCGTTATAGGCGGCCTGCGTTTTCGCGAAAGTGCGATAGGCGGACGGATAGCGTGCGGCCGCCTGCTCGCCGTCGGCCAGCCAGGAGGTGAGGGGACCGCTGCGCAGCCGGACCGCCAGCGCATAGAGCAGGCGCAGGAACAGGATGACCGTGGAGAGCACAGTCCAGGCGACGACCCACAGTAGGCCCAGGTCCGGCCGCCCGATGGCGACGCCGACGGTCAGCAGGATGAGGCACGGGTTGCGCCGGCCGGTGATCAACCGGAAGTAGGCATCGAAGGGTCGCCAGGCGAACAGGCTGCAGCTGCCGAGTGCGTGAAACAGCCCTTCCGCGATACGCCCGCCAACGTAGCCGGCGAACATCGCGATCATCAGGGGCTCGAACGGCACGGTCTGCCACAGCGCTGTATCGGCTGACAGGCCATAGGCCCAGGCCAGATACCAGAAAGGCGGATGAACGATATCCATTCCGTGATCGAGCGCGTGGCCCATGGGGCTCGATTGCACCCGCACCCGCGCGAGTTTGCCGTCCACCGTGTCCAGGTAGGTCATGAACCAGCCGGCCAGCAGCCCCGGCAGCCAGGCACCCAGCGCAAAGGCGGCGAGCGCGAACAACATCAGCACCGCGCCGAGCCCGGTGACCTGGTTGGGGGTGATGTCTCGGGCCGCGCACCAGGCAACGCCCCGCTTTGCCGGACGTGGCCACCACCACTTGGTGACGAGATCGGTGATGCCTTTGTAGGAGGCCCCATAGAGCTGGGCTTCCAGCGCATCGGCGTGCTCAGGCGCCAGCCGGGCCAGGGTCGGCACGGAGTGGCGGCGCAGCTTGCCGTCGTAAACGGGAATGTCCTCGGGCGTGAGGCAGGGCCACGGCGTATCGATGGGCGCAGCGGCATCCAGCAGCGTGATGGCCTGGGCTTCCGAGAGAGCGCTGCTGTCCTGAGGGAGCGCGATGGCTGCGACGCGCGCGCTGCTCGGATCGATCAACAGCGCGCCTGTCTGCGCGCCACGGGCCGCAAGCTCCCTCAGGGTCGCGCCTTCGAACAGAAAATCGGCGTGGGCGAGCAGGGCCGGTATGGCTGCGGCATCGTCATCCGGCAGCAGGCACAGGCTCGGCTCCTGGGCGATCTGGCGCGCCAGTCGCGTCCGGGAATCGAGGTGCCACAGCATCACGTCGCTGCTGCCGACGATGCGCACGGCTACGGTCATGGTGCTCCCCCGAAAAGTGCGCGGAGCGTAGCGAATTCAGAGCTAAGGCGCACGTCGCAGGAGCAGGGTGATGGCCAGCAGCAGCAGCGCCAGGCGCGGAGCCAGCGCGACCACGGCGGCGTTGCCATCGAGCAGGACGGCGAGCTGACTGCCGCTCTGCTCGAGCAGATAGTTGCCGATGCCGAGCATGGCACCGGCCGCGACCCGCGTGCCCAGCGGGATCCGGCGCAGCGAGCCCTGCACCATGGCGACGGCCAGCAAGGCCATGGCGAGGAGCGACAGTGGACGGGTCAGGGTCTGCCACAGAGCGACCTCGTAGCGCTGGCTTTCCAGTCCGCGCCGAGTGAGGTCGGCGATGTAGCTGTACAGATCCGGTGGCGCCAGAGCGGCCGCCGGTACGATGAGCCGCGCGAGCTCAGCTTCTGGCACGAACGACGACCAGCGCCAGCGCGCCAGGCGCTGCGGTGCCGGCTGGTCTGTGGTCAGATCCCACAGCCACACGTCTTCCAGCAGCCAGCTGTCGCTCCCCACTTCGCTCGCGCGCGCCGCTCGGATCAGCTGCGTCGGTTCGCCGGTGGCCGAGCGGGTGTAGATCTCGACGTCGATCGGGGTTCGACCCCGGCTGAGCTGGTTGACCCGGAGGTAGCCGCGCGCATCCCGCGTCCAGAACGCGCCATCGCTGTCTTCCAGGTTACCGAGCCCATCCAGGCCGAGTTCGCTGTCGCTACCCAGCGTCGAGTCCGGCTGAGCGGTCGTTAATGCGCGCGCGCTGATGCGATTGGCGCTTACCTCGGCGACGGGAATCACCCGCAGCGCGAGCCAGGCATCGGCGATGATGAGCAGCAGCAGAACCAGCAGCACCGGTCGTGCCTGTCGCAGTGGCGCGATACCGGCGGCGCGCAAGGCGATAAGTTCACTGCCGCTGGCGAGGGTGCCGAGCCCGAGCAGGCCCCCAAGGAGCACGATCACCGGCCACAGGTCGGTCAGAATGCGCGGGAGCCGCAGCGCGGTCACCAACACCGCATCGCTGGTGCCGAAGCGCCCCTGGCCAACGTCTTCCAGGGTTTCCGCGAGCACCAGAAATCCGAACAGCGCCAGCAACAACACCGCAACCGGCACCATGCCCATGGCAAAGGCCCTGGCGAGCTGCCGGTCGTAGCGCGTCATCATCGTTCCGGGCGCCGGTTGCGCAACACGGTCAGCAGCGGCACGGCAAGCAGCGGTGCGAGCACGATCGGCAGCAGCGAGGGGAGTGTGCCCTGCTCAACGGCGCTGCGGCCGAGCCCGATGAGGTTGTAGTAGCCGGCGTACAGCAGCGCGGCGATGACCACTCGGGCGAAACGGCTCTGGCGTGGGCGACTTCGGGCCAGCGGCAGCGCCAGCAGCGTCAGCACCAGCGGCACCAGCGGCGCGGCGATCCGCCACTGTTGCTCGGCGCGCTGTAGCGCCTGGTCCGGTTGCTCGATATCCAGCACTGTGCGGCCCAGCGCCGGTCCGGGCAGCGCTTTCAGCTTGAGGCCGTTGTTGCCGCGCATCGGCACGTCGAGCTGCATGTCGAAACGCTGGAACTGGCCGATCACCGTGGCTTCCCGGCTCGGGGCGGTCACCCGCTGCACCTGTGCCTGCTCCAACAGCAGTCGGTGCGCGTCCGGCGCCACGTAGGGCGTCAGCACGCCGCGCGGCGCGGTGACCAGCTCGATCGTGGTCTGCCCGTCCGCACCCACCGTGCGGGTGCGGACGAACACGCCAGTCAGGGCCGTTCGCGTGCGGTCGAGCGTCTCGATGAAGACCGCCCGGCTGGACTCCTGCGCGCCATCGGCGCTGCGGCTGTTCGCCTGGTAAAACTGCCCGGCGCGAATGCGATCGAGCGCCATGGCCGACGCGGCGTCGTGCTCAATCCGGTAGATCTCAGCGTAGGCCCAGGGCCGAACGAGCCAGGAGAGCAGGCCAATGAGCGCACACAGCAGCGCGGCGAGCCGCAGCAGCGGCCACAGAAAGCGTCCTTCCCCCATGCCGCTGGCGCGCAGCGCGGTGATCTCGAAGTCCGCGTGCAGCCGGCTTAAGGCCATCAGCGTCGCAAGGTAAAACGCTAGTGGCAGCAGGACTTCCATGGCAATCAGGGCCCGCAGGGCCGTGAGCTGGCCGATGG
This sequence comes from Pseudomonadota bacterium, assembly GCA_038749065.1. GTDB lineage: Bacteria > Pseudomonadota > Gammaproteobacteria > Pseudomonadales > Azotimanducaceae > CALHVX01. Next base: position 4,978 of record JBCDIK010000168.1, read on the forward strand.
CCATGGGCGGGATCAGGCCGTCCACCGCTTCCGCCAGATAACGACTGACGCTGAAGGTTGCGAAGATGCCGAGCAATGCCACCGCTGTCAGCACAAAAGGCACGGTGACCTCGCGAATCAGGTAGCGGTCGATCAGCAAGGCGGGTATCCGGAACGCAGCGTAGGGGATGGTGCCATACTTGAGCGATGAGAGGATCGCCGCACAGTGCGAGCAACCGGGTGTCGGACCGGACCCGCAGATGGATTTCGCGAGGCGCCATGTTTCTGGTTGCGCTCTTGCCGCTAATCGGTGCGCACGCGGCTGAGACCGGCGCATCCAAACGCAGTGGCTACGCCCCGCTCATTGCGCCCGCGGATACGCTCGGGATCGACGCCGGCACGGTCACGGAAGGCGCGACGGGAGAGCCTCTTTTTTTGTCCGCCGGCCTTGAGATGACCGGTGCTCACTGGCGGCTAAAGGCGCGTGAGGCGGTGGTCGATGGCAGCCTGTCAGCGCCGGTGCGGATTGTCCTGCGCGGAGCGCCACAGGCACCGGCCCGAGCCTGGCTGCAGCGCCGCAATCGGATCACGCTGGCACCGGGCGCCCTGGATCGGGCGGTGGCGACCTTCTACGCCGAGGGCGCGCGCATCGACTACCGGCGGGCGCCGGAACGTCTCATCGTGTCGGGGTCAGCGCTGATCGAAGAAGATGGCAAAACGCTGCGCGGCGAACGGCTGGTGTACGACCTGGAGCGCGAAACCCTGCGAGCCGAGGGCGATGAGCGTGTCCGCATCACGCTGGATCCGGAGGCGGTTGACGAGGCGCTTTAGGTCGCGTCGGCGGTTCGTTGCGCCGGGGGGCGACGGTCAGAAACCCAGGGATTTCCAACGTTCCCGCAACATGGCGATCAGCGCCAGCCGCCCGTCGTCGTCCAGCGCCGTCGGCGCATCCAGGCGCGGCAACGCCGGCCAGCCAGCGTCCTCGAACACCACGCCGTCCAGGGCCGGCAGATCACAGCGCTGTGGCTTCGCGTAGCGCGGCAACACGTGATAGTGCACGTGGGGATCGACCATCATCAGCATCAGGTGGTTGATCTTGTCGTAGCCGAACGCGTCCTGCAGCAGCGCTTCGCAGCGGCTCATCAGCGTCGGCATCTCGGCCAGCGCTGCGGCGCTGAGATTGTGGAGGGCCAGTGCATCCTCCTTGCAGGCCAGCACCAGCGCGCCCAGCGTCGCCTGCTGCGGGCGGAGCAGCACGACCCAGGCATCGCTTTCGCCGATCAACGACTGCGGGTACCCGAAGTTCGTGATCGTGTCGTTCACGAGGCGCCGCCGGTCGCGCTGCGCGGCAGGACCGTGGGCCAACGTTGTACCACCGTGTCGGCGTGCGCCAGATCCTGCTGATCATCGACCTCACACCAGCTGAGGCCTTCGATGCTCTGTACGGCGACCTGATCGAGGCGCGCCAGCTCGTCGATGGCGGACAGGTACCAGCGGCCGCGTCCTTCCTCGCTGCGCATGAGCTGGTCGAGCTTGCGCCGAAACAGCGCCGCGCCTTCGGGGTTGAATACCATCATGCCGATGGACTCACCATTGACCTGCTCGCCCGGCAACTGCTTGCCGACGCGCTGCAAGCGCTCGCCATCGACGATGACTTTCATGTCGTCATCGTCGTAGCTGTCCTTCCGATCCATGGCGAGGGTAATCGGGCGATCCCCGGCGCCATCGAGCAGCCGCTGCACGACCGCTGCTTCGAATAGCGTATCGCCGTTGACCAGCAGGAAGGGCTCGGTCATTTCCTCCCGGGCGATCCAGCAGGTGCCCAGGTTGTCGCTGTGCGCGAAGAACGGGTTGTAGAGCGTGCGGGTGCGCGGCGCGACGGTGCGCTCCACGATGTCTTCCAGCACACCAGCGGCGAAGCCGGTGACCACCACAACCTCGGTGATGGCGGTGTTCGCGAACTCTGCGAGCTGCCAGGCCAACAGGGAACGGCCGCCGGCTTCAAGGGAACTCTTGGGCCGATCCGCCGTGAGCGGAAGCAGGCGCCGGCCCTGGCCAGCGCTGAGAATGAGGGCTTTCATGGGCGCGCACATTAGCATAGCTGCCGGGCGAGCAAGCCCCGCGACTTAAGGGCGTTGCTCCGGTAGGCGGGACGCCAGGTGGTCTGCCAGGCGGAGGGCGAGCGCCATGATGGTGAGGGTCGGGTTGGCCCAGCCGGCAGTCGGAAAAACGCTGCTCCCGGCCAGGTGCAGGTTGCTGTAGCCGTGCACCCGGCACTGCTCATCGACCACCCCCTCCCGCGGGTCGGTGCTCATGCGAGTGGTGCCCATATGGTGGTAGCCGCCGATGGGGTGGTTGCTGACCGTCGCGTCCACGGGCCAGGCGAGCCCGGGCTCTTCGAGCCAGGGCGCCGGGTCGATGGTGCCCAGCCCCAGCGCGGTGAACTGATCGCGGAAGAAGGCAGCTTGGCGGTTGGCCGCCGCCTTGTCGAGCGCGCCCAGCTGCCAGTGCAGCGCGGCCCGCGGCACTCCGAGGGCATCGGTCTCATCGGTCAGCATGACTCGGCTGTCCGGGTTCGGCGCCTGCTCCGCGCGCAGGATCAGGTGCAGCACGACGCCGCCGCGCCGGGCCCGGTGGGCCATGAGCCGGGGCCGCAGCCAGGCCTGATGCAGATCCCGGCCGGCGCGATACAGATGCCATAGCGCTCGCTGGGCGCGCCCGGGTGACAGGTCATGCTTGAGCTTGAGATAGAGCTGCTGCGCGGCTGGCACGCCCGCTTCCGGTGGCCGCTTGAGTTTGAAGGTGATCGCGCTGTTGAGCAGTTCGTAGCGGGCCTGAGCCGCGTCGTTGGGGACGAAGGCGGGCGCAACGAGCGCGCCATCGGTGCCTGGCAATACGCGCTTGCGCGTGCGCTCCCACAGATCGAAGGCAGCGGGCGTATCGACCGTGCCCAGCCGGGCGTGCGGATGCTCCATGAAGTAGCGTCCGACCTGGTCGTGGTCGTTGCCGATGCCACTCGCCTGGACGCGGCGGGAAGCCAGCAGGAGGCGGGCGTTCTCGATACCGCCACAGGCGAGCACGTAGTGTCCTGCCTGTACGGTGCGCTGGGTGCCGCCGAGGCTCGTGACCGTCAGCTCGGTGACCCGGCTGGCGTCCGCATTGACGCCAATCTCCGTGAGGTTGGCGCCGAGCACCAGGGTTAGCCGCTCGTGCTCGCGCAGAGCCCGGGCTCGCTGCCAGCCGAAGCGCTCGGCCAGGTCATCGAAGTGCCAGAACCAGCTCTCGAGCTCGTCCGAGGCACCGAAGGGGTCGCCGATGCGCAGCTCCTGCCACAGCGTCTCGCGCCAGGGTGTTACCGGCAGCTCGAGCTCTGCGGCGGCTGCCTGTAGCCAGGGTGCCAGCGTATCGCCGTCGATCGGCCACCCGCTGTGCGGCACCCAGGAACGCGGTCGATAGTCGATGGGCGCGAGCGGTACGCAGCGGCCACCCCAGATGTTGGTGGTTCCGCCGAAGAAGCGCAGGCGGGCGTGCTCCAGCTCATAGTAGGGCTGGCCGAGGTTAGGGCCGGCATAGAGGTCCTGGGTCGCGGCATCGAAATCGCGC
>JBCDIK010000169.1:0-8349 GCA_038749065.1 Pseudomonadota bacterium
ACGTAGGTCTTGATGACGTCCGTGTCCTTGGCCGTGAATACGACATTGGCCTTGAGCCCGGCGGCGTCAAAGGCCTCGTCGAGCTTCGAGCGCCCGGTGAAGCCAAATACGTAGGTGACGATAGGCTCTTCCGCAAGCTCGGACAGGGTCAACGACGAGCGCTGCGCCAGAGGATGATCCCGAGGCATGACCACCGCGCGTTCCCAGCGGTAGCAGGGCATCATGACCAGGTCATTGAAGAGGTCCATGCCTTCCGTCGCGATCGCGAAATCCACGCTGCCCGTGGCCGCCAGCTCCGCGATCTGGTTCGGCGTGCCCTGATTCATATTGAGCACTACATCCGGGTAGCGCTTGCGGAACTCGCGAATGATCGGCGGTAGCGCGTAGCGCGCCTGGGTGTGCGTGGTAGCGATGGAGAGTGCGCCCTGGGTCTCGTCGCTGTACTCCTGGGCGATCTGCTTGATGTCCTGAGACTTGCGGAGAATGTCGCCGGCCATCTCGATGATGACCTCGCCGACTTCGGTCACATGGGTGAGATGCTTGCCGCTGCGCGCGAAGATCTCAACGCCAAGCTCGTCTTCGAGCAGGCGGATCTGCTTGCTGATCCCCGGCTGGGAGGTAAACAGGCTCTGGGCCGTCGCAGACACGTTCAGGTCATGATGCGCCACTTCCCAGATGTATCGGAGCTGCTGGAGTTTCATGGCTCGCGGCGCCGCTGATCGGATTCGCGCAGTATACCCACCGGAGCGCCGACCGCTTCTTCATTGACGACTCCATGGGGGACGTGACCGGTGGTCACGACACTTGCCGCGCGCTCACAGTGCAGCGCCTGATCGTCGAAGAACACATCCGCCTGAAACGCCTGCAGAAACGCGGTTTTGTTCATGCCCCCGAGGAACAGCGACTCGTCGAGCCGGACATCCCAGGCGCGCAGTGTGCGAATGACACGCTCATGGGCGGGCGCGCTGCGGGCCGTGACGAGTGCCGTGCGGATCGGGCAGGCGCCAGCCGGAAACTCCTGCTGAAGATCGTGCAGCGCGCTGAGCAGACCTTTGAAGGGCCCCCCAGCCAGCGGCTGCCTGGCCGTGCGCACTTCAGCCGCGGCGAACGCGGCCAGCCCCTCGTTCTGGAACACGCGCTCCGACTCATCGGAGAACAGAACGCTGTCGCCGTCGAAGGCCAGTCGCAGCATGTGCGGGTCAGCGCCCCCGGCGTCCGCCACCGCCTCGGTATCGCCATGAGCGCGATGCGGCAGCAGCGTCGCCGCCGCGACCTGGTGCTCCAGTGCGTGCAGGACATCCTCAGCCTGGGTGGACAGGAACAGATCACAGCCGAAAGCGCGGATGTATTTGTAGGGATGATCACCGCCGCTGAATGCGGCCCGGGTAATCTTCAGCCCATGGTCCCGAATCGCGTTGAAAATGCGCAGACCGGTATCCGCCGAGTTACGCGAAAGAAGAATGACTTCTATCTTAGGATCTTCAAGTAATTCATTGATTTTTAGTAGCTTTTTAACGAATGAAAAACCTTCGCCAGGCTCTAAAGGGGCGTCCTCATTGGCAATCTGGAAGCGGCGGTACGCTTCGAGCCCCTCCTCTTCGAACACGCGGTTGCTGGCGTCCAGATCGAACAGGGCGCGGGACGAGATGGCGACGGTAAGTGGCAGCGAAGACATCAGGCATCCAGATCCGGGATCAACTGACTTTCCAACCGCGCCATCATATCCTTGAGTTTCAACTTGCGCTTTTTCAGACGCTGGACGCGCATGAGGTCATAGTGGTTCGTGGCCTGCAGATGGGCGATCACCTCGTCCAGGTCCCGATGCTCGAGCTTCAGCTGCTCGAGCCAGCGGCGGATTTCGTCTTGCTCCACGGTGATCGCTTAGTCGCCCTCAAACCCATCCATCATAACGCGCCAAAGGCTCTTGAGATGCTGCAGAAAATACTGCTCCTGCTAGGCGTGGTGGCCGCAACCTGGTGGTACCTGCGTCTGCGCACCGCAGAGCGAAGCGGCGCTGCGCCGACACGCTCGACCGGGCAGATGTCGCTGGCCCAGGCGGCGGCCGTCCTGGGGGTCGCGTCCGATGCGGGAGAACCCGAGATCATCGCCGCGCACCGGCGCCTTATGAAGGCCAATCATCCGGACAAGGGCGGCAGCGACTACCTGGCGCAACAGGTTAACGAAGCGCGGGCGCTACTGCTGGCGGCTCGGCGTGGGGGCCGCAAGGGAAAATGACCCGACACTGAACATTACGGCGGAATTGTGACGCAGGTCGGCCCGATTCGGCGCCTGCGCTGTTAACCTCGTCTCATGTCAGCAGCAGTACCTCAAGCTGACCGCCGAAATAGCGCTCGTCTCGCCTGCAATGGACTCGCAGTCACCCTACGCGTCCGCGGTCAATGGTTCTCCCGTCCGGCCACCGCGCTCGATTTCAACGCGGAAGGTATTGCGGTGCTGTGGCCTTCGCCTCTGGTCAAAGACCGCCTCGTCTTTCTGACCCTCGCGCTGGGCGCGCAGTCCGTGGAAGACGTGGTCGGCGTCGTGCACAACTGCACCTCCCACGAGGACAGCTACCGGCTGGGCATTCGCTTTCGGCTGGAATCGGAGCTGCAGCTCGACGCGCCCCTGGTCCGGCAGAACGTTCAGCGCATCTATCGCGCCAGCCGCGGCACGGTCATGGCACTGGCAGCGCCAGGAAACGATCCCCTGGCCTGAGCGGGAGCGCGATCTGTCCGCTTCACTGGGGCGCTAGGAGGGGCCAGCCGGTTCCCGGAACAGTGTTTCAGCATCCGCCTTGAGGACCAGATAACGCCGCACCCAGTTATCGAGCAGCAGGAAGTCGCGATCGCTGATCGCAAAGCGACTGCTGACGTCCTTCAGCAGGCACTCCTCCTCGATCTCGAAAGCGCCATCGGCGTAGCTCAGCATCAGCAGGTTGACGATGGCCACACAGCGTGAGCGCCAGCTCCCGAACACGGTCTCGACGCCTTCCAGCTCCAGATACTCAGGAACTTCAGCATCATCGAGCGCCATCTCCCGGCGGAACTCGCCGATCATGCGCTCCTCGTTCGGGTCGAGCAGGCCATCAGATACGACGACGTTGTAGGCCAGCCCGAGCAGGGTCGAACGCTGGGTCTGATCGAGTTCAGCGAGCCACATGGTCGCGAGTCCTAGGCAATCGTGTAGACCACGCTGGAGAGCATGATGATGATGCTCAGCCATCCGAGGCCGATGAACCCTTTCATGACGAGGCTCTGCTCGAAGAAATCTTCAATGAGGTGCCACATAGGAAGCAGTCCGGTGATTTCGAGATTAGCCTCTATTGTAGCGCGTTGCCGTGCTCTGGGGATGAAGGTCTGGCGCTTCCGGTCTGCCATCGCCGGCGTTAAGATCCCGCGGCGACACCCCGTGCGGCCGCCCCCACGGGGTTTTTTGTGCCTGCGCCCTCGCGCACCGCTCGCCAGGAGTCTTGACTGATGCAACCCCTAGACAACCTACACATCGCCGGCACTCGGGCACTGCTGACCCCGGCCGCGCTCAAGGCCCAGCTGCCCCAGTCGGAGCAGGCCGCCAGCGCCGTGCAGGCGGGGCGCCACGCCATCAACGCCGTGCTCGAACGCCGGGACCCGCGACTGCTGGTGGTGGTCGGTCCCTGCTCCATCCACGATCTGGAAGCCGCCCGGGAGTACGCCCGGCGGCTGCGGGAACTCTCGGAGCAGGTGTCGGACAGTCTTCTGCTGGTCATGCGCGTGTACTTCGAGAAGCCGCGGACCACGACCGGCTGGAAAGGCCTGATCAACGATCCGCGGCTCGACGACAGCTTCGCCATCGAGGAAGGCCTGACACAGGCCCGGGCCCTGCTGCTGGAGCTGTGCGAGCTGGGACTGCCATTGGCCACGGAGGCGCTGGATCCGATCACACCCCAGTATCTGCAGGATCTCATCAGCTGGTCAGCGATCGGCGCCAGGACCACCGAGTCACAGACGCACCGCGAGATGGCCTCAGGCCTCAGCTGTGCCGTCGGCTTCAAGAACGGAACGGACGGCAGCCTCGACGTTGCCATCAACGCGCTGCAGTCCGCGGCGAGCCCGCACCGGTTCCTCGGTATTGACCACAACGGTCAGGTCGCGGTCATCGAGACCAGCGGCAATCCGCGCGCCCATGTGGTGTTGCGCGGCGGCAGCCAGGGACCCAACTTCGATCGCGCTGCCATCGCCGACTGCGAAGCAGCGCTCGGGGCGATCGGCGCACAGCCCAATATCATGGTCGACTGCTCACACGCCAATTCCAGCAAGCAGCACGAGCGCCAGATCGAGGTGGCCCGCGACGTGGCCGGGCAGATTGCCGGCGGCAGTCGCTCCCTGATCGGGATCATGCTGGAGAGCCATCTGCATGGCGGACGCCAGAATCTGGCAGATGCACCGCTGCGCTACGGTGTGTCGATCACCGATGCCTGCATCAGCTGGGAACAGACCGAAGTGCTGCTGAAAGAACTGGGCCAAACGCTGCGTGCGCCGCTCGCGGCTCGGGACGCCGCCTAGCCGGTCACGCGCCCGCTGCGCTATTGAGCCTGGGGCTGGTAGTAGGCGCCGGCGCTGTCGGTATGGTCGGTGGCGTCACGAATCGCAGTCAGTTCCGGAATCTGCTCGAGCAGTGAGACTTCCACACTGTTCTTGAGCGTGATGTCGACCGCTGCGCAGCCCTGACAGCCGCCGCCGAACTGCAGCACAGCCACCTTGTCATCGGTGATCTCGACCAGGGATACCATCCCGCCGTGCGCGGCCAGCCCGGGGTTGATCTCGTTGTAGAGCACATAGTTGATGCGATCTTCGAGCGGCGCGTCCGGGCCGACGTTCGGCACCCGGGCGTTCGGCGCCTTGATCGTGAGCTGCCCGCCCATCCGGTCTTCCTGGTAGTCCACCTTGGCATCGACCAGGTAAGACTCACTGCGACCCTCGAACCAGGCGGTGAAGCCCTCGTACTTCACGGGGACATCGCCCTCCTGCTCCTCGCCGGGCCGACAGTAGGCAATACAGGTTTCCGCCTGCGGCGTGCCCGGCTGCGCGACGAAGATGCGAATGCCGACGTCGCCCTCCTGCTTGGCCAGCAGCTCCTGCAGATAGCCCTGAGCACTGTCGGAAATCTCGATCATGGTCGCGACTCAATAGCCTAGTAAAGAGGTCGGGAATTCTAGCAGGGCCGGCCAACAGGCTCCATGAGCGGCCCTCAAGCGTTGCTGCGGCGTCTTCACCGTGCCCCCGGCAGCGCTCGCTAAACTTCTCCCACCAGCCCCACCGCCCCGATCGCTGAGCCATGACCCAACCCGCTCCCGCCGCCGCCGCGGCGTCCTTTGCTGCGCATCTGCGCCGCGCCATCATGCTGCTTGACGGTGCCTACGGCACCTTGCTGCAGCAGGAGAAGCTCGCAGAGGAGGACTACCGCGGTGCCCGCTTTGCGAGTCACAACCTCCCTCTCAAGGGCAACCACGATGTGCTGTGCCTGACGCAGCCGGAACTCGTCAAACGCTGCCACGCGCGCTACCTCGACGTCGGCGCCCAGATCATCAAGACCAATAGCTTCACGGCCACTGCCGTGGGCCAGGCTGACTATGGGTTGGAAGCGCACGTGGAAGACCTGAATCTGGCCGCGGCGCGATTGGCCCGTCAGGCCTGCGATGAGGCCGATGGCAGCCTCCCGCGCTACGTGGCCGGGGTGTTGGGACCGACCAACCGCACTGCCAGCATGTCGCCGGATGTGAACGACCCTGCGTTCCGCAACATCGACTTCGATACGCTCACCCAGCAGTACGAAGAGGCGGTCCGTGCCCTCATGGCTGGTGGTGCCGATCTCATCCTGATCGAGACGGTCTTCGACACCCTGAATGCCAAAGCAGCGATCGCGGCGGTGCGGCAGGCGGGCCGACGCAGCGGGCAGAACATCCCGCTGCTGCTCTCGGGCACCATTACCGACGCCAGCGGCAGAACGCTGAGCGGTCAGACCACCGAGGCGTTCTGGCACAGCCTGGCACACGCGCAACCGCTGGCGGTAGGGCTCAACTGCGCCCTCGGCGCCAGTCAGCTCCGCCCCTATGTCGAGGCGTTGTCGCGCTGCGCCGATGTCGCCGTCTCCGCACATCCGAACGCCGGGCTGCCCAACGCGTTCGGCGAATACGATCAGACCCCCGACGAGATGGCGGGGATTCTGCGGGAGTTCGCCGAAGCCGGCCTCGTCAACATTCTCGGCGGCTGCTGCGGGACCACGCCGGACCACATCGCGGCGGTGAATGAGGCCATCGCCGGCGTTGCGCCGCGCGCCCTGCCTGATGCGAGTGAGTCGCGCGGCGCGATGGTGCTGACCGGGCTCGAGCCGCTCCGGGTGGACGAGGACAGTCTGTTCGTGAACGTCGGCGAACGTACCAACGTAACCGGCAGCGCCCGCTTCGCGCGCCTGATCCGCGAGCAGGCCTACGTGGAAGCGCTGGCCGTCGCCCGGCAGCAGGTCGACAACGGTGCGCAGATCATCGATGTCAACATGGACGAAGGCATGCTCGACAGCCAGGCAGCGATGGAGCACTTCCTGCGCCTGCTGGCGAGCGAACCGGACATCAGCCGCGTGCCGATCATGATCGACTCCAGCAAATGGCCCGTCATCGAGGCGGGGCTGAAGTGCGTCCAGGGCAAGGCCGTGGTCAACTCCCTGAGCCTCAAGGAAGGTGAAGCGCCCTTCCTTGCGCTGGCGCGTACCTGTCTGGACTACGGCGCCGCTATCGTCGTCATGGCCTTCGATGAAGCGGGCCAGGCCGACACGTTCGAGCGCAAGATCGAGATCTGCGAACGCGCCTATCGACTGCTGACAGAGCAGGTCGGTTTTCCCGCTGGCGACATCATCTTCGACCCGAACATCTTTGCGATCGGTACGGGTATCGACGAGCATCGGAACTACGCGGTGGACTTCATCGAGGCATGCCGCTGGATCCGGGCGAATCTGCCACACGCGAAAATCTCCGGCGGTGTCAGCAATGTCTCTTTCTCCTTCCGCGGCAACAACCCGGTGCGCGAGGCCATCCACACGGTATTCCTCTACCACGCAGTGCAGGCCGGGCTGACCATGGGCATCGTTAACGCAGGCCAGCTCGGGATCTACGAGGAAATCCCGCAGCCGCTGCGCGAACGGGTCGAGGACCTGGTGCTGAACCGGCGTGATGATGCGACCGAGCGGCTGCTCGACATTGCCGGCGACTACAGCGGCAGCGCTCGGGAACAGAAGGTGGTCGACGACGGTTGGCGCCGCGCACCCGTGGCCGAGCGACTGCAGCATGCGCTTGTGCGTGGGCTCAACAGCCACATCGTGGAAGACACAGAGGAAGCACGGCTGCAGGCCCAGCGGCCGATCGAAGTCATCGAAGGGCCGCTCATGGACGGTATGAACGTGGTTGGCGACCTGTTTGGCGCCGGCAAGATGTTTCTGCCGCAGGTGGTGAAGAGCGCGCGGGTGATGAAGCAGGCAGTGGCACACCTGGTGCCATTCATCGAGGCCGAAAAAGGCGACAAGCCCGAGAGCAAAGGGCGCATCGTCATGGCCACGGTCAAGGGCGATGTGCACGACATCGGCAAGAACATCGTCGGCGTGGTCCTCCAGTGCAACAACTATGAGGTCATCGACCTGGGCGTCATGGTGCCGCTCGAAACCATTCTCGATACGGCCGTCGAAGTGCAGGCGGACATCATTGGCCTGTCCGGACTGATCACACCCTCGCTCGACGAAATGGTCTATGTGGCAGAAGAAATGCAGCGCCGGCAGCTGAACATTCCGTTGCTGATCGGCGGCGCGACCACCTCCAAAGCGCACACCGCTGCGCGCATCGCGCCAGCCCGCGGCGATGCCCCGGTCGTGTACGTCCCCGATGCCTCCCGCAGCGTCGCGGTCACCAGTACCCTCCTGTCAGAAACCGCACGCGGACCCTACCTCGATCAGCTGGGCGCCGAGTACGCGGTGATCCGCGAGCGCACGGAAGCCCGGGCTGCGAACCGCAAGTCCCTAACGCTCGCACAGGCGCGAGCCAACGCTCTGGAGATTCCCTGGCAGCAGAGCGAGTGGGTCGCACCGGCGCGGCCCGGCCTGACCGAGCTGGAGGTCAGCCTTGAAGCGCTGGTGCCCTACATCGACTGGACGCCGTTCTTCATGACCTGGGAGCTGGCGGGCAAGTACCCGAAGATTCTCGACGACGAAGTGGTTGGCGCCAGCGCCCGGGACCTGTTCCGCGATGCGCAGGCCATGCTGACGACGCTCGTCGCCGAAGGACAGCTGCGCGCCCGGGGCGTGATCGGCCTGTGGCCATGCAATCGCGAC
>JBCDIK010000170.1:0-8265 GCA_038749065.1 Pseudomonadota bacterium
GGTGGGGGGCGGGCCGGTGGGGTGGCGGCCTGCACCGCAACCCCGCCCGGCCGAAACTTTTCGCGCGGTCCCCCCCTGTGGCGGGGGTTGGGGGGCCGGGGGGGTGGCGGCCTCCACCGCTCCCTCGCCGTGTCCCAAGTTTTCGCGCGGGTCCACACTGTGGCGGGGGGTGGGGGGCCGGGGCGGGTATCGGGGTCGGGCCCCACGTCCATCGTCCATTGTGTCGACCGGCTCGAAACGTTGCGACAGGGCGAGGTAGCGGTGCAGGCCGCCGCCCAGCGTGCCCGCCCACAGCATGTCGTAGTCGTCGACCAGCAGGCTGCGGATCCGAGCACTGCGCAGCCCAGTATCGGCGCCCGCTGCTGTGGCGGCGGTCAGCACATCGTTGGCAGCGCGCCAGCGATAGACGCCGCTATCGCTGCCAATCCACAGGTCGCCATTGCGGGCCGGGGCGAAGTCGTAAATGTGTGAGGGCGCATCGGCCCTGGGCAGTGGCGCCTGGGTCAGTGTTGCAAGGTCCAGGCGCAGCAGTCCCGCCCCCCGGGTCCCGATCCAGAGCCGGTTGTCTGAATCCACGTGCAGCGCGCGCAATGCGAGCACCGCCTCGCCCACGCGGTCGGTCAGCGCTACCCGCTCAATGCGGCCGAGCTCGGGGACCCAATAGGCCAGGCCCCCGCGCGCGGTCGCAAACCAGATGCGACCATCGGCGTCTTCCGCCAGGTCGTAGACAAAGCTGTCGGGTAGCCCGCTGACGTCGCTGTCGCTGCGGTGGAACTGCCGCAGCTCGTAGCCGTCGTAGCGATTCAGTCCCTGCTCCGTTGCGATCCAGACGAAGCCCTGGCGATCCTGCAGCGTGGCGAACACGGTGTTCTGCGACAGCCCGTCCGCCACCTCGAGCTGGCGGGTAAACATGGGGCCGGCCTGGGCGCTGACGAGCGCCGGCAACAGGCAGAGCAACAGGCAGAGTATGCGGTCCATAGCATCCGGCAGGATCGCAGCGGGCGCGCATCGGGTCGTTGCCGTGGCTCACAGACTGGCGCCTGCAACGCGTCCGAATCAGGGGCCCGGGGTGCCGGTGCTGCCGATGAACTGCGCCACGTCGTCGACCACCGGTGCGAGCCACCCCAGGGGCCGAGTCAGCGCCAGCAACAGGCCGACGTGGCCCACCCGCTCGTACAGCTTCAGCGTCACCTCATTGCCCCCGGCGCGAGCGGTTCGCGTCAGCCGTTTGGCGTTGCCAGGGCCGACGGTCCGATCCGCGGCGCCATGCAGCAACAGCGCTGGCGGCGCCGGGCTGCCAGCGAAGCGAATCGGCTGCGAGGCCTCTCGCACCGCCTCCGGGAATACCGGCTGCAGGTCCTCGCGGGTCAGCGGCAGAAAGTCATAGGGGCCGGACAGCCCGATCAGGCCGGCAGGGGGGCGGGTATTGCTATCGGCGTCGCCCGCCTTGTCACCGAGGTAGCCCGCGTCGTAGTGCAGGAGCGCGGCGATCTGGGCCCCGGCGCTGTGTCCCATCAGGTAGATTCGCGCCGGGTTACCGCCCTCGGCGTTGATGCGTGCCTGGGTCCAGCGGAACGCACGGGCACCGTCTTCCACGAAGCCTGGAAAGGTGGTGGCTGGGAACAGCCGGTAGTCGGGGATCACAACGCGGTAGCCGAGCGCGGTCAGTCGGGCAGCCACGAACCGGTAGTCCTGGCGCGCACCGAACTGCCAGGAGCCGCCGTAGAAGAACAGGATCGTTGGCGCGTCGCGGGCAATGTCGCGCGGCTCGAACCAGTCCAGGTGCGAGTCGGTGCTGGCGTCGTAGCGCAGGTCCAGTTGACGGGATTGCCGGCGGCCAGGACTCGTCAGGTTCACGAGGCCCAGCGCACGACTTCTGGGCCTTTCGTCAGTTTTTCTTGGCAAGGTCGCCCAGATTCAGAATGGGCACCGCGCCTTCGCCGGACACCCGCGGCAGGACGCCGTCCCACTTTTCCGCCAGGCGCAGCTGGATCAGCTCCGGATTGTTTTTGAGGGCAGCGGCCTCACGGCGAATGGCTTCCGCCCGTGCCTCTGACTCGGTTTCGATCTCGTAGGCCTTGGCGTCGGCGGCGAGGTTGCGCTGCGCAGCGGCGGCTTCCGCCTGCGTGACGATCCGAATCTTGTCGTTCTCCGCCTTGAGCGCTTCCTGTTCCGCTTTCACCTTCTCTTCAATGGCGCGATTGAATTCCGGTGAGAAGTCGAAATCGGTGATCGCCACGTTGGCGATTCGCAGCGCGCCGGCGGCGCCCTTCTCTTCCAGCGTGGTGACAATGAAATTCTCAATGGCGTTCTGGATGGCCAGCTTCACCTCCGCCCGGTTAGTTACGAGCTGCTCGGCCGTGTACTGGGCAGTGACCGCCTTGACCGATTCCATGATTGCCGGGTCCACCAGGGTCAGTTCCACCGCGTTGCGCCGTCCAATGCGCTGGTAGGTCAACGGCGCCACTGGCCCCTGCAGTGAGTACTGCACGGTCACCTTGGTGGAAACGTTCTGTAGATCCTTGGAGGCGGAGGTGGCCGCGCTCTCGGCGCGGGACAGGCGGATATCGACCTGCTCCACCTTGTCCAGGAACGGCTTCTTAAAGTGGAAGCCTTCCGGTAGCGCCTCGGGCTGCACCGCGCCCAGGGTGCGGACCACGCCGACGTGTCCGCTCTCGACGATCACGAAGCATTCTGTGCCTAGGATCACCAGCAGAAACACGCCGATTCCCAGTGCGATCACGGACTTCTGCATTTTCTCTCCCCTTGCTTTGCGCCGCTGCCGGCTTTCGAACTCGCTGGCCATCAATGCTCTCTCTCATGCCGCGACCGGGCATCGACCGGGCTCTGCCATGATAGCAAGGTGGCCGGTCAGGACGCCGCTCGCGGTTGCGCCAGACGCTCTTTCAGCAGCGGCAGGTGGCCGCGGCCGTAGAACACCTCACCGCGGAAGATCAGCGCTGGCGCATTGAACAGCCCGGCGCCCGCCAGGACCTCGGCCTGGGCGGCGACGGCCCTGCGTCCTGCTGCCGACAGCGCTGACCCGTCGATGGCAGCGCTGGCCCAGCGATCACCCAGGTCGTTCTCGATCCCGCTGTCGTTGAGCGCGCTCACCCATTGGTCCGGGTCTTCGGCACTCAGTGCACTGCGCCAGTACCGCTCGAAGACCGTTTCCAACACCGCGTGGATTTGCGCTGGCGCGTTCGCGCCCACCCATAGCACGACGCTGTGGTACAGGTCGGTCTCAGGCTGGGCGTACAGCGCATCGAGCGGACGCTGCAGCGCCTGCGCGTAGAACCTCAGCTCCTGCTCGCGATAGCGAAAGCGGTGACGCTTGTGCTCATCGCCGCGCCCGTCGCCGGTCACGGTGTCAGGGCTCAGCACCGGCGGGCGGTTGATGGGCAGCCAGCACACCGGTTGCTCGATGGCCCCCGCCAGCGCGGTCAGCACCGGCACTGCCAGGTGGCTGTAGGGGTCTTTCAGATCAAGCGCGATGTACAGTCGCTCATCACCGGCGGTGAGGGGATCCACCGGTTCGGGTGCCAGCTCAAGCATCAGCACGCGCACGCTCACCGGGACCATTGCCCTGGAGCCGATCATAGGCGGCGTCGGGCATCGGCCCGGTCGCACCGGTGAGCAGCCACTCGATGACCGACAGATGGTCGCGGCCGAAGAACTGATTCTCGCCGACGATGTAGGTGGGCACGCCGAAGATGCCGGCTTCGAAGATCTGCGCCTGCTGCTGATCGTGCAGCGCGCGCCCGGGACCGCGCGCGTAGTCGGCAAAACCGGTCACAGCAATGTCGCAGGCGCGCAACATGGCGGTGACCGTTTCCAGATCCTCCACGTCCAGCGCGCGCCGCCAGAAAGGCTCGTAGACCGCGTCGAGGAACCGGGCGGTCGCCGCGTGTCCGAAGTCCTTGCTCCACTGCATAGCGATATGGACAAGCGACGTGTCCCAGATCTTCTCGGTGCCGCGCAGCGTGTACCCCTGGAGCTGTGCATAGCGGCGCGCATCGCGGTAGGCGTAGCGCACGCCGCCCCATTGAGCCGGGGTGCGGTTGGCGCTCGCCACCTTGCCTTTCTTATCGAGCTTCGCGGAGCCCAGGTAGCTGGGAATGTTAAGCGTCAGCGGGCGCCAGTCGAATGCCATGCCGAGAGACTGCTCGAGGGCGCGCGTCGGGTCCTTGGCAATGAAGGCGTAGGGACTCTTGATGTCGACGTACACGATGACCGGCGCTTCGCTTGCGCGCGGGTCAAAGGGTTCTGGTGAAGCCAAGCGAGTACCGTCAGTTCAGAAAAAGGTAGCCTAGCGCCCCCGCGAGCGCGTTGGCAAAGCGCGTCAGCGGGAGTTGCACTCATTTGGTGCGGTTTCGCGCGGCGCTGATCGATGATCGCCCCGTGCGTGTGCGCATGCGCCTTTCCTGCCGTCCCGCCGAGTGTCGCCGCTGGGAGCCCGGTCACTCTGGGCCCGGCGGTCGTCGCCGGTTGCTGCCGTGGGAGCGGCTGCGGTGATTTAGAATCTATCGATAGATCAGTGAGTTAGGTAAAGATCCGGCCCGTCCCCCGTGGACTCCCCGGAAAATTCGATCGTTTCCTGCGCGTTCCCCGGTAGCTGGCACACCGATTGCTAAGAGTGGGTCAGACGTCGGTTGGCTCTCCCCTCTCTCTCGACCCCGCTGCCGATGTTTGAGACGCAGGTTTACTGTGGCTCGCGGTGCCCGGCTACTCTCCCCTCGGCCGGGCACCGCACCCCTTCTCACCTTGAGCTTTAGATGCTTCCAGCGCGCACCCGGTACACTGATGCGACCGAACTGCGGGAGATCTGCCATGGCCCTCACGACGCTGCCGGCGAGCACGCCGACCCGGGAAGTGACCGCTGCGCTGGAGCGCGACGGCGCGGTCATTCTGGCCGATGCGTTGCCTGGGACGCAGCGCGAAGCGCTGGTGGCGCAGCTCGATCCGTTCATCCAGCGCACGCCCTTCGGTGGCGATGATTTCTCCGGCCGCGCGACGCAGCGTACCGGCGCGCTTGTCGCACGCACTCCGCTGTGCCGGACGCTCGTGACGGACGAGCGGGTGCTGGCCGTGGCGGAGCAGCTGCTGGCGCCGTTTACGGAAAAGCTGATCCTGCACCTCACCCAGACC
This sequence comes from Pseudomonadota bacterium, assembly GCA_038749065.1. Classification (GTDB taxonomy): domain Bacteria; phylum Pseudomonadota; class Gammaproteobacteria; order Pseudomonadales; family Azotimanducaceae; genus CALHVX01. The sequence goes on from JBCDIK010000170.1 coordinate 5,149, forward strand.
ATCTGCATTCACCCGGGTCAGGGCGCGCAGCCGCTACACCGGGATCGCCTGGCCTGGGGCACGCACCTGCCGCACAGCATCGAGCCGCAGTGCAACACGATCTGGGCACTGACGGACTTCACCGCCGAGAACGGCGCAACCCGCGTGGTGCCTGGTTCGCATCGCTGGGACCCGGCGCAGCGCGCCGAGCCCGAGCAGATCTGTCAGGCGGAGATGGCTGCCGGCTCGGTGCTTTTGTACACGGGCACGGTGCTACACAGCGGTGGCGAGAATCGCGCGCAGCAGGCGCGGCTCGGGCTCAACATCACCTATTGCCTGGGATGGCTGCGCCAGGAAGAGAACCAGTATCTCTCCTGCCCACCGCATATCGCCCGGGACCTTGAGCCCAGGCTGCAGGAGCTGCTCGGCTACACCCAGGGCAACTATGCACTCGGCTATTACTCCGATCCGGAATCCACCGAGCCAGGGCGTGATGTGTTGCCGCCGGAGCTCGCTCTCGGGCGCATGCCGCGCAAGGGCCAGGGCTTTTCCCTGTCGTCGGAGACCGACGAGGGTGTCGCCCTGAGCGACAGTGAGATGGCGCAGCGCATGGTGTCTCCCGATCAGATCTGAGCCGACAGCATCGGAGCGACCGTCTGAAATTTCGCGACCGTTCCCGGTAGCAGGACCCTTGCCTGCGCCGGGGCTCATCGCCTGCTCGAGCTGCGATCTTCTGCAGGCGCTGCCGGAGCTTGCGCCGCGGCAAAGTGCGCACTGCCAGCGCTGCGGGCACGAAATGACCGTGCGTCACAAGGAACCACTCCAACGGGCCTTTGCCCTGGCCTCCGCGGGGCTGCTATTGCTGTTGTTGTCTGTGGTGTACCCCTTCCTGGGCGTCAGTGCCGAGGGGCAGATGGTGCAGATGACGCTGCTCGACAGCGCCGTTGCGCTCTTCGAGTACTCGGAGGCGGTGCTGGCCTTGCTGGTGTTCGCCTTCATCTTTCTGCTGCCCACGGTGCTGCTGACCCTGCAGCTTGCGCTGCTGACCCTGCTGCTGCTCGGTCGCTTCCGGGTACTGACGCCCTGGCTGGCCCGTGCCGTGCTCGGTCTATCCGAGTGGAACATGGTCGAGGTCTTTGTCCTGAGCGTGCTCGTCAGCATCGCCAAGCTGTCCACGCTTGCCAGCGTGTCCCTGGGGCTGTCGTTCTGGAGCTTCATCGGCTTTGCGCTGTGTACCGTGGCAACCCAGGTCACCCTGGATCGCTACCAGCTGTGGCGCGCCGTGGAGCGCGCGCGTTTTGGCCCGCTGCCGCCGGTGACGGCGCCGACGACCGGCGCGACCGGTTGTGATCGCTGCGGCGCTGTGTGGCTTACGCCGATGCCCCGCTGCCGCACCTGCTTCGAGCCGCTCCGGCATCGGCCGCCGCACAGCCTGCAGGCCACGATGGCGCTGCTGCTGACCGCGGTGGTGCTGTACTTCCCCGCCAACTTTCTGCCGATCATGTCCTCTACAGAGTTCGGGCAGGTCATCCGCAGCACCATCGCCGGCGGCATCGTGCTGCTGTGGCAGGACGGTTCCTACCCCACGGCCATCGTCATCTTCGTCGCTTCGTTGCTGGTGCCGATCCTCAAGATCGTCCTGCTCGCCTGGCTTTGCTGGACGGTGCATCGACAGCACCACATGGCCCGTCGGCAGCGCAGTCTGGTGTTCCGGATCACGGAGATCATCGGGCGCTGGTCCATGGTGGATGTCTTCGTGGTCGCGCTATTGGTCGCGCTGTTTCAGTTTGGTACGGTCCTGTCCGTCGAGCCCGGGGGCGCGGCACTGGCATTCTGCGGGGTGGTGGTCATGACCATGCTCGCGGCGCGTGCCTTCGATCCCCGGCTGATCTGGGATGCGCCCGGGTCCGACCCCGGTGAATTCGCAAGGACGCCCGCCACTGCACCATGAGCACGCCCCCTGACAGCAGCGCCGTTCCCGCGGCGGCGGTGACGAGCAGCAGCCGTATCTCGCCGATCTGGATCGTGCCACTGGTGGCCGTGGTCATCGGCGCGTGGCTTCTGGTGCAGAGCTATCTGAACCAGGGCCCCATGATCTACGTCGACTTTGCGACCGCCGAGGGCATCGTTCCCAATGAGACGCAGGTGAAGATGCTCTCGGTCGATCTCGGGACCGTCAAAGAGGTCCGCCTGAACGATGCGCTCAGCGGCGTGACCATCGCGGCGCAGCTGGTACCCGAAGCCTCCGAGCTGCTGCGCACTGACACCAAGTTCTGGGTGGTGCGACCGCGGGTTGGCAGCGACGGCATCTCCGGCCTCTCAACGCTGCTGTCCGGCGCTTACATCGAGCTGTCACCGGGCTCTGGCAACAAGGGGCAACGGGACTTCGTCGGTCTCGATAATGTGCCCCTTACACCGCCTGATACGCCCGGCGTGCAGATCGAGCTGATCTCTGAAGACGCGGCGTCCATCAGCGTCGGTAGCCCCGTGCTTTATCACGGCTATAAAGTGGGTCGCATCGAGAGCGCGGACCTCGATACGCAGATCGGCGAGACCCGCTACAAAGCGTTCATCGATGCGCCCTACAACGATCTGGTGAACACCGCGACACGGTTCTGGAACGCAAGCGGCGTCGCGGTCTCCGCCGGGGTTGCCGGCTTCAACGTGCGCACCGAGAGCCTTGAGTCGCTGTTTACCGGGGGTGTGGCCTTCGGCCTGCCGGAAGACGCCGTGCCCGGGCCGGCGGTGGAAAGCGGCGCGCTGTTCCGGCTGTACACGGACTACGAGTCCGTGGCGCGCAATCCCTATCGCTACTCGACCGATTATCTGCTGCTGTTTGATTCCTCTGTGCGCGGGCTCGAGGAGGGCGCGCCGGTCGAGTATCGGGGGCTGCGAATCGGGACGGTCGTGGACGTCGCCTTCGACTATGACGGCGAGCGGCGCCTGCTCGGCCCGGAGGGCGACAGCACCATCGCCGTGCTGGTGCGCATCGAGCCTGGCTGGCTCGGCAACGATACCCAAGAGGGCGTAGAAGAAATGGATCGCACCCTGGCCCAGGGCGTCGACCAGGGGCTGCGCGCGGCCCTGTCCATCGGCAACCTGCTCACCGGCAGCCTCTATATCGAAATGGACTTTTAC
>JBCDIK010000171.1:0-8255 GCA_038749065.1 Pseudomonadota bacterium
GCGAGGGTCATCGCATCGAAGGTCAAGGTCGCTGTGCCATGGCCAAGCACGGCCACCCCCGCCAGCGGCTCCAGCCGCGATTGCGGCAGCCGCAGCGCCAGCTCGAACTGCGCGGTACCGCTCGCACCAGGCAGCGCCAGCAGATCCGCCGGATGACGCAGGGCGGCCTCCGGCAACGGCCACGGCACCCGCCCCTGCAGGGTCAGGCTGCCATCGATCCAGTCGCTGGTCAGGCCCGGGACGCCGGGCAGCAGGATCTGGAGCAATCGCGCCTCTGCGGGGCCCAGCGTTGCGCGCACCCCAAGCTGGAGTGACGCAGGAACCCCGTCATCCGCCGCGCGGACCCGTGCACGGAGAGCGATGCGCACTGCACCCTGCTCGTCTAGCAACGCCAGCGAGGTCGCTTCACCAGCAGCAGCCTGCAGCTCAAAAGGCAGCGCCACGGTGCGCGGCGCAGCGCCGTCGGCGCGCGCGGGCAAGGTCGTGCGCACGGTCAGCGCGAGGCGCAGCGCCTCGGCCCCGAGCTGCGCCTCCCCCTGCGCCGTCAGGGCCGCGCCATCGCCCCGCGCCTCAACGTCGAGCGCATCGACGCTGAGGCGGCGCCAGGGCAATCGCTGAAGCATTCGATCCGGTTGCAGCAACCATGACAGGGGTGCCTGAGCGGATGCGGCGGCGCCACCGGCGGAGGGGGCCGCGGTCGCCAGTGACACCACCCGCACGCTCGCGATGCTGATGTCCTCGAGGCGACCCTCGCCCAACGTGCGCCAGTGGTAGCCGATCCGAACGTCACGCAACTCGATGGTCGTCGCTGCCTGCTTGAGGGTGAGCCGCGGCAGCTGCCAGCTCGCGGCCCGTGGCCGCAGCATCTCGGTCGTGCCCAGGACGATCCCCTGCGGCTTGAGGACCCAAGCCAGCAGCGGTGCCGCCCAGAGCGGGGTCGTCGCCCAGAGCAGCATGAGCACCAGCACAACGCTGCCGCCGGCCCAGGCCACTGCGCGCAATGCGCGGGCAACCGGGGCCCTGGCCGCCCGGCGATCCGGGTTGTCCGTGCTGCCGCTCACGCCGCCACGGTACCCCAGCGGTGGCCGCAGCCCAATGCATCGCCAGGCCCCGCGGTCGACCGGGCACCCCGCGGATGGGGCGGCCGCTGGGCCCGTTCGCCCCTTAGGGCCCGGCGGGCCCGCAGGCCTCTGCGGCTCCTTTCGGATCCGCGCGCTCAAAGCGCACCGCCAGTGCCAGAGGCAGCACGATTGCCAGGGCAATGACCGTGCTGACGAGGGCCAGGAGCAGCAGCGTCGTGCGCATGCCCCACAGATCAAAGGCATAGCCCACGAGCGGACCGGTCACCGCGAACGCGCCGCGGAAACCGAAGCTGGCCAGCGAGTTCGCCGTCGCCCGGATCTCACTGGGCACCCGCCGGTTCAGCGCATCGCGTAGAACGACGAGCCCGAGGCCGCGCGCAACAAAGAAGCTCACGCTCACCAGCACGCCGCCCAGCACGCCGAGCTGATCCAGCAGCAGGTAGCCGAACACCGGCAACAGTGCGATCACGGACAGCAAGCCACCCACGCCGAGCGCGCGCTCCGCCTGGTGGGCGTAGCGGCCGGACAGCGCGGTGATCAGTGCCAGCGCGCTCCAGAGGTAACCGAAGTGCTTGAGTTCGACCCCCTGCTCGGTCCACAGCTGCTGAACCAGCCACACCGCGTTGAAGGTGGTCAGGGACCAGATGCACAGCGCCAGAAAGCACAGGCGCAGCACAGCACTGTGCTGCCACAGCAGCACCCAGACCGCGCGGAGCGCCGCGCCGTGGCGTTGATCGGCTGACCCACTGGCGCGCAGCCGCGGGCCCGGTGGCTCCACCAGGGTGAGGGACAGGAGCAGCGGTAACCAGCCGATCACGGCCTGAATGAGCATGGCTGTGTCGACCGCGACGAAGATCAGCAGCGCGCTGAGCAGCAGCGCCGCCGATGCCTCGGACAGGGTCCGCGCCGCGTAGAGGCGACCGACGACCTGAGCCTGCTCATTGCGATCGCGCCGCGCCGCGAGCGCGCTGTCGTAGGCCATGGCGATATCCGCGCCAGACACCAGACTGTGCGCGACCGCAAGGCACGCCTCGAACAGCGCGAGCCCCACAAAGCCCTCGGCGAACAACAGCACGGTCGTGCCCAAACCGCTGAACAGACTCCCGACGATGAGCATCCGGCGTCGCCCAAACAGATCGGCCAGATAGCCGGAAGGTACTTCCATCACCACGACCAGCACCGCGAACAGTGCCTGCAGCGCGAACACTTCCTGCATGGACAGGCCCTTGCTCTGGAAGAAGGGCACCGCAATCGGCAGGAAGATGAGGAAGACCTGGAAGAACGCCAGCCACAGCGTCCGACTCAGGTTCCGGTTCATTCGAGCTTCGATATTCATGATCTCTGCTCCGATGAGATCGTTAAGGGAGTTCCAGGTCCTGGCCCAGAAACGAAAAAGCCCCGAAGGCCTGGGGCGCTTCGGGGCTTTGTGGGTCGCTTGGGCGATCGCAAAGTTATCCGTCAGGGCCTCCTGGTGGGCGCTTGGAGGTGGTAAACACATGGTCCATCTGCGACCAGTCACCACCGCATGGCAGCAGCGCACCGACGCACACGCCACTGCGACCGCGGGCATTGCGGCCAGCAGCGTTCGCGATGGAGTACAGGGATGCGTTCATGGCTTTGTCAGTCGCTCATGGGTGTCAGAAACAGGGCGCGCATTCTGCGCCTGCGGTTGCTTCAAGTAAAGCACAGGCTCGCGAAAGCGTGTGAACACGCGCGCGTTTCCGAAAGGCAGCCCCGGCACAGCACCCGCTTCAGCGCCTTCCGCGACCGTCACTGAGACGGTCAAAGGGGCCGCCAATACGGTCGGGCTTACCGTTGCAGGTAGGCCTGCAGGCGTTTGAGCTGGCCGAGTTGCACCTGATCCACAGGTTCAGCGAGGGCCGCGAGACCCTGGGGATGAAAGCCACTGACGGTGTACCGATAGCTCAGCTCTGTGCCCTCGTCCTTGCCGGTCAGCACGAAGGTCATGGTGCCGCTGGCGCCCATGGCCTGCAGCGGCCCGAGACCACCGCGCAGGTGCAGGCGCTTGCCCGGATCGGCGTGGACCACGCGCAGGTGTTCTACGCCTCCGCCCGGCAGTGCTTCGCAGAAGCAGCCGCCGGGGCGGGCATCGAGGCTGAAGTTGGCGGCGTCCCCGGAATAGGAGTGCGCGGCGTCCCACCAACGGTGAACATCCGCAGTGAGTGCCTGCCAGGCCTCGGCGGTTGTCGCGTTGAGGAGCAGCCGGTGTTCCGAGCGGAAACCCTGCTCGCTGACCGCGGTGACGTCGGCGGCCGCGAGGGCCGGCAGCCAACAGATCATCAGCAGCAACCTCACAGCCGCCCTCAGCACTGCGATTCCTCACCTGCCGATGCCCGCGGCGTCGCGGCGGGCCGCGGCCCCTTGAGCAGGATCCGTACGCGATCCAGCAGAGTCTCGAATTTAAGATCCGTGAACTCGCCGGCGTCCAGCCAGATGCCCTCGCAGTTGGGGCAGCGCTCGAACCAGATGTGGGTCTGCCGCTCATCCGCCGTCGGCACCATGCACTGCCCGCACTCGGGACAGGCAATATCGCCAACCCGATCCAGGGTCTTACCAACCTTCGGGTCACCGGTGTCCAGGACCGCCTCGCTGAGCCGGGCCTGCTTCATCGCTTCCAGCATGTCGGGTTTCACGAACAGACCGGCGCAGTGATCACAGCGGTGCACGACGATGTCGTCCCCGTAGCGCTGGGGCTCTAGGGTGCCCGAGCACTTGGCACAGTTCATGGTCGCGGTGCTGGTCGATGGATCTGAATGCTTGACGGTCACGCGTTTGAGCTGCACTGATTGGCGAATCGGGTTGGACCGTCGCGCGAGCGGGGCGTTCCCGGTCTTGAGGGATCCAGCCAGATTCTATCACCTGCCCCCAGGTATACTGGCGCAATGAGTGAAATCAACGAGTTAACGGCAAAGCTCCGCTACCCCTACGACACGCACCCGGCACCGGGCACCACCCGGGAGATCGCGCCCGGGGTGCGCTGGCTGACCATGCCCATGGGCGGCTCCCTGAACCATATCAATCTCTATCTGCTGGAGGATGAGCAGGGCTGGTGGATCATCGATACGGGGCTGAACCTGCCGCAGACCCGCGAGCACTGGGAGCAGATCCTCACCGAGGAACTGGGCGGTGCGCCGGTTATCGCCGTGCTCTGCACCCACTTTCACCCGGACCATATTGGCCAGGCGCGCTACCTGACCGATCGCTTCCAATGTCCTCTGTACATGACTCACGCCGAGTACTATCAGGCGCGGGCGTTCTTCGGCTCCGGGCCAGGATCGAGCAGTGACTCGCGTACCGGCTGGCTGAGCCGGAACTTCTACGTGCGAGCTGGCATGAGCGAGGCTTTCCTCGACGAGCTCAAGAAGCAGTGGGAAGCCCGGGGCGCCGACGCCATGGTGATGCCGCAGATGCCCGATGGCTACGTGCGGCTAAGAGATGGCATGACCCTGACCATCGGCGGTCGGGAGTGGCGCATCGTGGTGGGCTCGGGCCACTCCCCGGAACACGCGTGCCTGCTCTGCCCGGAGCTCAAAGTGCTGATCTCTGGCGATCAGATCCTCCCGATCATCACCAGCAACGTCAGCGTGCATGCCAGTGAGCCGCAGGCAAACCCGCTCAAGGACTGGATGGAATCACACGATAAACTGCTCGATCTGCCCGACGACCTGCTGGTCCTGCCCGCCCATAACCTGCCGTTCTACGGCGTCCGCGAACGGCTGCGGGATCTGATCAGCCACCACGAGGACCGGATGCTCGCGATCGAGGAGTACTGCAGCGAGGTGCCGCGAACGGCCCGGGAGCTGCTGCCGGTGCTGTTTCAGCGCAAACTCGACGCGCGCCAGACAATGATGGCGCTCGGGGAGGCCATCGCGCACGTGCACCTGCTCGTGCATCGCAACCGCCTGGCGCCGGAACCCGATGCCAGCGGCACCTGCCGCTACCGGGCCATCGCGCCGGATCTGTCGCGCCGCGCGCACCCGGATGCCCACGAGGCGCCGGACAGCGGCCCGATGCTGGTCTGATTCGAACTGTCCGTGGCCGACGATCTGCCGCAGCGCATTCGCCGCTACAGCTACCGCACCCTGCTCTGGGGCCGTGACCGGGTACCCCGCGGCGTGCGGAGCCTGGTCGGCGTGCTGTTCTGCATCGGCGGCGTGTTCGGCTTTCTACCCGTGCTGGGATTCTGGATGTTCCCCCTGGGCCTGTGTTTCATCGCGCTGGACGTACCCGGGCTGCAGGCGCCGATCGACGAGCGCATCAGTCGGCTCAAGGCGCGCATCGAGCGCTATGACGCGGAGCAGTCCAGCCAATAGCCGCCGCCGTCCCGGGCCCGGATGTGACCGGCGGTCGGCGTCGCGAAGTGCGTGCCGATGATCAGCACATCGCTATCGACGTATTGCGCCAGGAGCGACTCACGTGTTGCGCGTCCCTGCGCCTGATCGTAGTCCGCGCTACTGCACCAGTCCGTGCGCGACATCTGGCACGGGTGATGAATGCAGTCGCCAGTGATCAGCGCTTCCTGACCGGCAGAGCTGATGTGCACGCTGACATGCCCAGGGGTGTGGCCAGGAGTGGGCTCAAGACGCACCTCCGGGCAGACCTGATGGGATTCCTGAACCAGATCGACCAGCCCGGCCTCGACCACCGGGCGCACCGAGTCAGCGATCACCGGCCCATAGACGGCTTCGTCTGCGGCCGCGTCCCAGTAGCGCCACTCGGTCTCTGCGAAGAGATAGCGGGCCTGCTCGAAGGTCGGCCGCCACTGGCCCTCCACCAGCATCGTGTTCCAGCCCACGTGATCGACGTGCAGATGCGTGCACAGCACCGTATCGATCCGCTCCCGCGGATAACCCAGCCGCTCGATATCGGTCAGGAACGCCGTCTGCAGATCGTTCCAGGCGGGCACGTTGCGGGTCTTGTCGTTGCCGATGCAGGTGTCGACCATGATGCAGCGGGATCCTGTATCGATGATCAGGGCGTGCACGCTCATGATCAGCTTGCCCTCCGGGGTCATGAAGTGCGGCGCCATCCAGTCAAGCTCCGCGCAGGCTTCCGGGGTCGCGTCCGGCAGAATGAACCGGCTGCCCCCGGCCATCTCCATTTCCACCACCCGGGTCACGGTCACGGACCCGACCCGCCAACGCTGGCTAAAACCGGAAGCAACGGTCATCGCACCCTCCCCAGGCGCTCAAGGTCGCAGTGGATGATACGCAGGGCCGCGCGGCGCACGCCAGCCAGGTCGTCGCTTGCGCGGGCGCACGCGGCGTCGCTATGGTCGCCTGGCAAGCGTCGGCCACAGCGAGTCGATGCGCAGGACCAATAAGGGGAAGGGCCGTGGGAATTCGAGACGTCATCAGCACTTTGAGCAACGTGCCGACGCTGCTGGCCCTGAAGAAGGCGGTCAAGCCGAGACCGCTGACCGAGCGCGACAGCCTGGGCGCCCGGCTCGAGGACAACGCGCGGCGCTTCGGCAATCGCCCGGCGATCGTCTGCGAGGGCGACACGGTGACCTGGGGCGCGCTGAACGAGCAGGTGAACCGGCTCGCACGGGCACTGGCGGCACAGGGGATCGGCGCTGGCGATACGGTCAGCATCATGATGGAGAACCGCATCGCCTTTCTGGCGGCGGTGTTCGCCCTGAACAAGCTGGGTGCGGTTGGCGCGCTCATTAACACCAATCTCACCGGTCGACCGCTCTCGCACTGTATCGCCACGACCGAGTCGAAGAAGTGCATCGTCGGGGCCGAGCGACTGGACGCGGTCGCCGACGTGCAGGGGGAGCTGAGTCTGCGCGAGGGGGAGGACTTTCTGTACCTGGCGGATCGCGACGGCGCGAGCTGCCCGAACTGGGCGCGAGACCTCGACGCGCTCAGCGATGACGAGGCACCGGACAACCTCCCCGGCACGAGCGATCAGACGCTTGGCAACAATGCCCTGTACATCTTCACCTCCGGCACCACCGGCCTACCGAAGGCAGCGGTGCTGAGCAATCGGCGCTATCTGGCGAGCGGCGCGCTGAGCCAGATCGCCGGCCTGCGCTGCACCGAGGAGGACCGGATCTATCTCTGCCTGCCGCTGTATCACGGCACCGGCCTGATCATCGGCGTCGGCGCGGCGCTGCAGAGCGGCGCCAGCATGTTCATTCGCCGGCGCTTCAGCGCCAGTGCCTTCCTGCCGGAAGTGCGTGAACATCACTGCACGGCACTCATCTACATCGGCGAGCTGTGTCGCTATCTCTGCAACACTCCGCGCGGGGTAGGCGACGATGCCGACAACCCGCTACGAGCGGCCATGGGCAATGGCCTGCGGCCGGACATCTGGCACGAGTTCAAGAACCGCTACGGAATCGAGCGGATCAGCGAGTTCTACGGCTCGAGCGAGGGCAACGTGTCCTTTGCCAACCTCATGAACAAGGACCAAACCATCGGCATGACCGCCAACAGCATCGCGCTCGTCCGCTACGACGTCGATGCGGAGGAGATCGTGCGCGATGCGCAGGGACAGGCGATCGAGGTGACCCCCGGCGAGCCCGGGCTGCTGCTCGGCGAGATCACCGCGGAGTCCGCGTTCGAAGGCTACACGGACCCGGCAGCGACCGAGAAGAAGATCGTTCGCAACCTGCGGCAGGAGGGTGATGCCTGGTTCAATACCGGGGATCTCATTCGCGAAGTCGATGTGGGCTTCAATCTGGGGTATGCGCACTACCAGTTCGTGGACCGGCTGGGCGATACCTTTCGCTGGAAGTCGGAGAATGTCTCGACCAACGAGGTCGGCGAGATCATCAACAGCCATGACCAGGTTCGCTTCTGCAATGTGTACGGGGTCGAGGTGCCGAACGCCGACGGGCGCGCCGGCATGGTCGCGGTGGCGCTGAACGACGGCGTCCCCGAGCTCGATCTTGCGAGTTTCAGCGATTATGTGCGGAAGGAACTGCCCCCCTATGCGGTGCCCGTGTTCGTGCGCGTCCAGCAGGACGTGGATGTGACCGGCACCTTCAAGATGGTGAAGGGCGATCTGCGCAAGGCCGGCTACGACCTGGATCAGGTGGCGGAGCCACTGTACGTGATGATGCCGGGCACCGATCAGTACCAGGTGCTGACCGCCGAGCTGCTCAGCTCGATCAGGGACAGCAGCGCCGGGTTCTGATTCGCA
>JBCDIK010000172.1:0-8197 GCA_038749065.1 Pseudomonadota bacterium
ACGACACCGACATCGATGGCGATACGCTCACGCTATCCGGCCTAGCGCAGCCCAACCACGGCATTCTGATCGACAACCTGGACGGCACGCTCACTTACCTGGCGGACGCCAACTATGCAGGCCCCGACCAGTTCAGCTACACCGTCAGCGACGGTCGCGGCGGCACCCACACTGCCGTTGCAACCTTAAGCATCGCCGCGGTTAACGACGCACCGACACTGACCAGCCCGACGCAGCTCAGCCAAGTGGAGGGGTCTACCGCCACCGCCACCCTGACCGGCAGCGATGTGGAAGACGATGCGCTCAGCTATCGGATCACCGGCGGGGCCGATGCGGGCGCTTTCAACCTCGATGCCGCCAGCGGCGCACTCAGCTTGAGCAGCGCGGCCGATTACGAGGCGCCCACAGATGCCGATAGCGACAACCGCTTCGAGATCGAGGTGACGGTCACGGACAGCCAGGGCGCGGAGACTCGCTACCCGCTCACCGTTGCGATCACCGACCGCAATGAAGCGCCAGTCGCCGACGACCTCACCATCAACATGGACTGGCAGCCGGATGCGCTGGTCGCCGGGCAGCTGACGGTCGCGGACCAGGACGGTGGCGAGCAGCTCACCTTCCGAATTCTGGCAGGGAATGACGACGGCTTCTTCAGCGTCGATCCGGCTACCGGTGCGGTGAACACGACACCCGATGCGGCCGCAGGCAGCTATGAACTCATGGTCGAGGTGACCGACAGCGGCGGATTGACGAGTACCGCCGCGGTGACGCTGAACATCGACCCGATTCCGGAGGCGACCCCGCCGCCGCTGGAGCTGGACGGCTCCCAGCCGGGCGCGGATCCGGTGCCGGAAGGACCAGCGGCGCCCACGCCTTCCGGGCCAGCGCCGCAGGTCCTTAAGAATTCGGACATTGCGCGCGGTGTGCAAACCGGGCCGGACCCGGGAACGGAGCACAGGACCTCCGAGCCTGAGGCCGATCAACCCTCTGAAGCGCAGGCTCCAAGCGAGCCAATCGATGCGGAAGTCCCCGTCGTAGACACGTCCGGTTTCGACAACGATCGTTCCGAGTTGCTGATGGGTGAACGCTGGCTCAGCCTGTCAGAGTCCGACGAGATGAACGACGCCCGCGCCATAAACGAAACGTCTGTCGGACGACTGCTGCGTCTGCTGTTTGAGAGCCGGTCCAATTTCGAGGGCCTATCCATTGCCGATGCCGAGGACGGCCTGGCTCTGGACATCGCCCTGCCGGCTGCGCTGGCCCAGGCGCTGGAGGAACTGCAGCAAGGTTTCGACGCCGACGATGAGGCACTCACCCTGCAGGTCGCCGGCGCGGTCACCGGCGCCATCAGCCTGTCCGCCGGCTTCGTCGCCTGGCTCATGCGCGCCGGCTCCCTGCTCGCCGGGCTCATGGCTACCCGCCCGGCCTGGAGCGAGTTCGACGTGCTGCCGATCTTTGATGCCGATGCCGAGGACGCCCTTGGCGAAAACCCCTCCTCCGGAGATGAACGATGAGAGTCGGACCCCAGTTCAAGCTTGCCCTGTGCATGGTCGCGCTCATGATCAGCACGGTCTTTGTCGCCGATTTCTTAAAGCTCCTACCGCGGCCGGAAGCGCAGCTGCGCGAGAGCCGTCAGCTGATCGGCGAGACGCTGGCGGTCCAGCTCTCCGCTTCCATTGGCCAGGGCTCGCAAAAGGTGGCGCGGGATACCATCCGCGAGCTGGTTCGCCGTAACGACTCTGTGCGCTACGCCGCGATGGTGCGCGAGAACGGCTCGCTGGTGGCACAGTTCGGCCAGCGCGCAGATAGCACGTTGACCTTCGAGCGCTCGACCCTGAACAGCCTGCTCATTCCCGTCTACCAGGGCCGCGATCGCTGGGGCGAGGTGCGCGTCGAGTTCGAAGCTGCGCCGGACTGGGGGATGCGCCTGATCGGCATGCCGAAAGACACGCTACTGTTCCTGGGGTTCCTGACCATGGCCTGTCTGCTGTCGTTCTATCTGCTGCTGCGCAAGGCCATGACGACGCTGAACCCGTCCCGGGTTGTACCGCAACGGGTAAACGCCGCCTTCGACACCCTCTCCGAAGGGGTTTTAATCGTCGACGAGAAAGATCGCATCCTGCTGGCGAACCGCGCCTTCGCCGACCACATCGGCACAGAGCCCTCGAACCTTGTGGGCCGCAATCCGTCCGAGTACGCCTGGGATCTCAAGGGCGATGAGCGGGAAGCGCTGCCCTGGCAGATGGCACTGGAGCGGGGCGAATCGATCAAGAGCATGCCGTTGCGCCTGCTGGATCGCGACGCGCCGCTGAACTTCACGGTGAACGCCGCCCCCATCGACGATGGCGCCGGACGCTCATTGGGGGCACTTGTAACCTTCGACGACTTCACCCCGCTGGAAGCCAAGAACGAGCAGCTGGCGGAAATGCTTGCCGAGCTGAGCACCACCCAGAACCTGATCGAAGAGAAAAACCGCGAGCTGGAGAAACTCGCGAACTACGATGCCCTGACCGGGTGCCTGAACCGCCGCGCCTTCATGGAGCGCTATCGCACAAGCTTTGCGGAGGCCGCGGAGCAAGAGGCCGGACTGTGCGCCATGATGGTCGACATTGACCACTTCAAGCAGGTGAACGACAACTACGGTCACCCCATGGGAGACCGGGTGATCCGCCTGATGGGTGAGACCCTGCAGGCTCAGTACGCGGAGATCGGCCTGGTCGGCCGCTACGGAGGTGAAGAATTTGTGGTGGCCCTGCCGGGAGCGACCATCAGCGAGGCGCAGACGCTCGCTGAGCGCACCCGCGAGCGCATCGCGGCGCTGGTAGCCCAGGAGGGTCTGCCCATGCCGTCGCTCACGGCAAGCCTGGGTATCGCCGCGCAGCACAGCACGCAACGCTCCGAGGCCGAGCTGCTCGAGCTCGCAGACCGGGCGCTCTACCAGGCCAAGGAGACCGGTCGGAATCGCGTCTGCGTCTACAGCGCCGACTACGCGCGCGAACATCCGGCGTCCGCAGTCGCGCCGGCTGCTGTCGAGCCTGAAGATGCCGCAGAAGTCGGACTGATCGATTCGCTCAAGGATCGCGTCAGCCGCATGAACTCCATCATCAAGCGCCAGGCAGCAGAGCTGACCCACCATGCAATGCACGATGCATTGACCGGGCTGCCGAATCGCTACCTGTTCCTGGACCGGGTCAACCAGGGCATCAAGCTCAGCGTGCGCAATGACAACCTGGCCGCCGTCCTGTCCGTCAGCCTGTCCGCCTACGAGTACGTCACCGAGACGAGCGGCAATGACAGTGCCGAATCGATTCTCAAGCAGGCGTCCGAGCGCCTCGAGTCCGTGGTACGCGCCGTGGACAGCATCGGGGTGGCGTTCAACGAACAGGCCCTCACCCTGTCGCGCATCGGCAGCAACGAGCTGGCACTGTTGATCGTCGACTTGGATGGCGTCGACTCCATTCCGAAGATCGTCAGCCGCATCGCCCGGGCCCTGGAAGCACCGTTCGATGTAAACAGCTCTGAGATCGTCAATCAGGTGCACTGCGGCATCGCCGTGTATCCGAACGACGGGCACGACGCCGAGGTGCTGATCCGCAACGCCAGCCTTGCACGCAGCTTTGCCCACAAACGCTCCCCGGCCAGCTCCGGCAGCGCCTACTTCTCGAGCGATCTGGACGCCCGGGCGCTCAAGAACGCTCGCATCGCCTCGGAGCTGCGCCGCGCGATCGACAGCAACGGGCTGCAGGTCGTCTACCAGCCCAAGGTCAACGCAGCGACCGGCCAGGTCAGCGGCGTGGAAGCGCTCGCGCGCTGGGCGCACGCGGAGCTCGGGCAGATCGGCCCCATGGAGTTCATTACCGTCGCGGAACAGATTGGCGTTATCGATCGACTCACGGACTGGATCATCGGGCAGGTGTGTCGCGATCTGGCCGCGAGCGGGTTGAACGAGCTGCGCGTGTCGGTAAACGTTTCGCCCCTTGAGCTGTGTGATCCCGCGACGGCGGGGCGCATTCTCTCCAACATCAGCACCAGCGGCGCGCGCCCGGAGCAGCTCGAGGTCGAGATTACCGAGTCGTCCATGCTGGACAACTTCGATCTCGCTCGCGGCATTCTCGGGGAGCTGCGCGATGCTGGCGTCCAGGTTGCCCTCGATGATTTCGGCACCGGGTACTCGTCACTGAACCTGCTGCTGGAGATGCCCGTGGACGTGATCAAGATCGATCGCAGCTTCGTGCGCGACATTCAGGAAGCGCACGGCAACCAGGCGGTGGTGCGGGCCATCCTGCACATGGCGCAGTCCATGGAGAAAGCGGTCGTTGCCGAGGGCGTTGAACACGAGTTTGAGCGCGACTGTCTGGTGCGCATGGGCTGTCGGGAAATCCAGGGCTATCTGTACTCCCGGCCCCTGCCGCTGGCGGAGCTGCGCAGCTTTATCGACCGGCACGGGCTGTACCGCCAGCAACAGACAGACGATCTGTTGCACCTGGTGCTGTAACCGCGGCGTCATTCTCGTGACCCGCGCCGTCATGCACCGAATGCATGGCCGCAGGACGCGCTCTGCGCTCGCACAGTGATAGAGTCCGGTGACCTGATCACCGTAGCGACGAGCGCAACGCATGAACTGCCAGGTCCTGATCTCCGGCGCTGGCCCAAGCGGCGTGGCCGCCGGCATCCTGCTGGCGCAGCTTGGCTGGCGCGAGATTGTCATCGTCGAGCGGCGCGCACAGCAGCAGGGCTTCGACCGGGAACGCGCCTTCAACTATCAGCTCGAAGGCCGCGGGCAGGCGCTGCTCGAGCGCATCGGTATCACCCAGGCCACCATGGCCGCCTACGGATTGCCGAATGATCACTTCACGCTGACGCGCATCGCGCCAGGCGCACAGCCCAAGGTTATCACCCCGCCGATCCTGGTCCCGGATCGGCAAACGCCCTACTGGATGACACGTACACGCCTCATGGCCATGCTCGATGGGGCCTTGCAGCCGCACCTGGCGAACGGCGCGATTCGGCTGTTGGAAGGACACCGGTTCGCAGGCTTTGCCGACACGGCCACGGGCCAGGTCGCCCGCGTGCGCACCACGACGGGCGAGCAGCTCGAGTTTCGCCCGCGCCTGCTGCTGGGCTGTGACGGTCTGCACTCTCAGGTCCGGCGTGGCCTGGTCGAGCATAGCGATGAGTTGGCCAGCCGCTTCTATCGGGTGACGCACCCGTCCCCAAGCGCGGATCTGGCCTACAAAGTGCTCAACCTGCCGCCGTCTTTCGACGTGCAATCACCCCGCTGCCGGGTGGACGATCACGCCATGGCGTACGCCTTCACTGGGCGCGACCGGGAGGCGGACCGACGTATGGCGCTGTTTGCCCTGCCCGTCGCCACGGCGGAGGATCCGCGAACGGTCAACATCATCCTGCCGCGCAACCACCGCTTCTGGGACCTTGAGGGCGTGCCGGCGATCAGCGAGTGGCTGCGCGAGCACTTCCCGCAGTTTGATGTGCCGGCAGTCGCGGGCGCAGCAGAGCTCGCCGCCTTTGCGGACGCCGAGCGTGGGCAGTTCCCGCAGCCGCAGTACACGCGGCACATCTATACCGCCCTGAACGGCGGTTCATCCGAGCAGGCCATGCACTGTGTGCTGCTGGGCGATGCCGCGCACGCGTTTCCACCGGACCTGGGCATGGGGGTCAACAGTGCACTCGAAGACGTCGCGCGGCTGGAAGCGCACCTGAGCCCGCAAGCATTGGGTGCCGGGCTGCGCGCTTACGCCGCGGAGCGGGAGCCCGAGCACGCGGCGCTGGTGCGGCTGGTACAGCGCGTGCACCCATACCAGTACAACCAGGTGCCCTGGCGCCTGAAGCTGTGGACGGCACGCTTCCTGTTTCAGCTGCTGCTGCACCGCGGCAGTCGCGGGTTGATCGAGATGCCCGGCTTTATGCTGAGCCAGCTCCACCGGATCAGCTTCACGGAGATGGAGCAGCGGTTCCAAGCCGGCAACCGGGCCGTGCAGGCGACACTTCTGGGCCTGGCCCTCGTTGGCGCCGCCGCGCTCGCCTAGGCCGGATCCTCCGGCAGACCCACATTCGCCTGCGCGGCCGCAATCCGGGCGACGGGCACCCGATAGGGGCTGCAGGACACGTAGTCGAGCCCCAGCTCGTGGAAGAAGCGGATGGAGCGGGGATCGCCCCCATGCTCGCCGCACACGCCGAACTTGATGCCCTTGCGCTGTGCGTTCGCGTCTTCGATCGTCATCTTGATCAAGCGCCCGACGCCGCGGGTATCCACGGACACGAAGGGATCATTCTCGATGAGCTTCTGGTCCATGTACTCAGGCACGAACTTGCTGGCGTCATCGCGAGAAAAGCCGTAGGTCATCTGCGTCAGGTCGTTGGTGCCGAAGCTCATAAACTCGGCGGCGGACGCTAGCCGGTCTGCGCTTAAGCAGGCGCGCGGCGTCTCGATCATGGTACCGACTTTGTAGCTGATGAAGGACGCCTTCTCCTTCTGCAGCCGGTTGACGCTGCGCTCAATGACCTCGTTGATCAGCCGGATCTCGCGCACGTTGATCACCAGCGGGATCATGATCTCAGGATAGGGACGCGCACCCTGCTCGCTGGCTTCGATGGCGGCCCCGATGATCGCCGTCACCTGCATCTCCGTGATCTCCGGATACACCACCGACAGGCGACAGCCGCGGAAACCCAGCATCGGATTGACTTCAGAAAGGTTGCGGGTGATCTCGCGCACTTTCTCGAAGGGCTTGCCGATGGCGCCCGCGACAGAGCGCATGTCCTCCTCGCTGTGCGGGAGAAACTCGTGCAGCGGCGGATCCAGCAGGCGGATGGTCACCGGCAGCCCATCCATCGCCATGAAGATGCCGAGCATGTCCTCATGCTGGTACTTGAGCAGCGCATCCAGGTGCTGCTGCCGTTCTTCCCGAGACTCGGAAAGAATCATGGCGCGCATCGCGGCCAGCCGATTCGCCTCGAAGAACATGTGCTCGGTCCGGCACAGGCCGATGCCCTCAGCCCCCAGAGCCCGCGCGCTCTCCGCGTCCTCCCGCGTATCGGCGTTGGCGCGCACCTTCAGACGCCGGTGCTTGTCCGCCCAGGACAAAAGGGTCCGGAAATCGTCGTTGGCGCTGGCCTCGATCTTGGGGATGTCGCCGAGCATCACCTCGCCGGAAGCACCGTCGAGGGTAATCACATCCCCACGGGCGATGACGGCGCCGTGGTTCGTGGTGGCGGTGCCGGCCGCGTAGTCGATGGTGAGCGCACCGCAGCCGGTGATGGCGCACACCCCCATGCCGCGGGCGACCACCGCCGCGTGAGAGGTCATGCCGCCGAGCTCCGTGAGAATCCCCTCGGCCGCTTTCATGCCGTGAATGTCTTCCGGCGTCGTTTCCCGGCGCACGAGCACGACTTTGGTGCCATCCGCCGCCATGGCCACCGCCTCGTCCGCGGAGAACACGACCTTGCCGGTCGCACCGCCGGGGCTTGCGGGTAAACCCTTGGCAACGATGTCGGTTTTCGCGTCAGGATCCACCATCGGGTGCAGGAACGACTCCACGTGTTCCGGAGAGACGCGCAGCAGCGCCTCTTTCTCATCGATGAGGCCCTCGCTCACCATATCCACAGCGATCTTCACGGATGCGCGGCCGGTGCGCTTGCCGCCCCTCGTCTGCAGGATATAGAAGCGCCCTTCCTGCACGGTGAACTCAATATCCTGCATGTCGCGGTAGTGTTTCTCGAGCAGCGCCTGGGTCTCGTACAGCTCGTCATACACCTCGGGCAGACGCGCCTGCAGGGCTTCCACCGGTTCCGGCGTGCGGATGCCGGCGACCACATCTTCGCCGGCGGCGTTAAAGAGAAATTCGCCGAAGAAACGGTGCTCGCCGGTCGAAGGGTCCCGGGTAAAGGCGACGCCGGAACCGGAGTCATCGCCGAAGTTACCGAACACCATGGCCTGCACATTCACTGCCGTGCCCAGGGTCTCCGGGATGTTGGTCATCTCCCGATAAACGTGCGCGCGCGGCGAGTGCCAGGAGCGGAACACGGCCTCCACGGCTTTCTTCAGCTGCTCGAAGGGGTCCTGGGGAAAATCCGTCAGTGTCTTGAACACAGCGATGACAGCCTGCCAGTCCTCGGCGGTGAGATCCACATCGAGGGTCTTGCCGTGCGCGCGCTTGTAATCGCTGATCGCGTCTTC
>JBCDIK010000173.1:0-8110 GCA_038749065.1 Pseudomonadota bacterium
AGCGGCGCAAGGAGCGGCGCAAGGAGCGGCGCAAGGAGCGGCGCAAGGAGCGGCGCAAGAAGCGGCGCGAGAAGCGGCGCAAGCAGCGATCGACGTGAGCGATCTGGGTGAGGCCGACAGCGATCGCTACGCGCAGCTGCGTCGTCAGATCGAGCTCGAGGAACTCGACAGCGCCGAGGTCGCCGTGAACGCTGTGGTTGAGGATCTCGAGGCGGAGACCCATCGCTACGACGCGGAACTCGCCGAGCCGTTGCTGCTGCGCGGCGATATCGCCTTCGCCCGCGGCGCATTCGAGGATGCCCTCGACGACTATGGCCGATCGGTCCATATCCGTCGGGTCAACGATGGGCTGCACAGCCCTGAGCAGGTGGCTGCGGTGTATCGCGAAGCGCGCACACTGGAGCGAATGGGCCTGCTGCTCGAAGCGGATCGCCGTGAAGAGTACGCCTACGAAGTACTACGCAAACACTACGGCAGCTATTCCAAGGACCTGCTCCCGGGCCTGTATCACCTGGCGCAATGGCAGGAAAAACGTCGCAAGATCTTCGGTGCGCGAAGGCTCTACGGGCAGGCACTGCTGATCCTGGACGCGGCTGATGAGGCCGGTACCAGCGAGAACCTGATCAAGCCGCTCAAGGGCCTTGCGGAGAGTTATCGCCTGGAGCGTTTCCCGCCGGTCTACGATCGCGAAGGCGGCGCCGCAGCCGGCGGCGGTGGCGCGCCGAGCGCGGAACTCTATGATGGCCCGAGGCCCCTGACCCTCAACAATTTTCCCGCCGGGCAGAAGGCGTTGGAGCGCATCGTGCGGATCCGGCAGGAAACCGCCGAAGAAGATCCCGTCGCCCTGGCTGAGGCGATTCTGGAACTCGCGGACTGGCATCTCTTGTTCGAGAAAGTGCGACTGGCCGGGCAGTACTACCAGCACGCAGAACGAATTCTGAACGCGGCGCACACGGACGCAGCAGCAGCATTGTTTGGCGAGCCAACACTTCTGCACTACCCGCGGCCCATCGATCCTAAGCCCCCGGGCAACCGGCTCAATCCGGCCCGCGCCCAGGGCCATGTAACGGTGAAGTTCACCGTCACCGATCGCGGCACCACCACCCGACTGGTCACCGTCGAGTCCGTGCCCAAGGGGCTCATGGATTTCCGGGTTCGCAAGAGCCTGCGTGCCGCGCGATACCGGCCGCCGCTGCTGGAAGGCCGCCTGAGCGAGGCCCGGGAACAGACCTATCGGCACGATTTCTGGTACTACCCAAGAACGAACGAATCGGCCCCTTCCGGGTCCGAATTGAAGACTGTCGCTGACGGCAACGATCAATCGGGAGAGTCCCCATGAAGCCACGCCCCGTTCCCACCGTGGGTCGCCGGGCCACAGCCACCGCGCTGGGAACCCTGTTGGCCTTCTCCTTGAGCGGCTGCATTGCCCCCATCAGCCAGCCGAGCAACCCCGGCGGGCCAAACAGCCCGACCAACTCTCTCCCAGGTATCCCCGGATTGCCCGGTAGCGTGCCCAGCACCCCTGGCGGCCAGACCGGTGGTCAACCCGGAGGCCAGCCCCCCGGCGGCCAGCAGGGTGGTCAGCAAGGCGGCCAACAGGGTGGGCAGCAAGGCGGGCAACAGGGCGGTCAGCAAGGCGGCGGCGGTGGTGGCGGCGGCCAGCCGAGCAGCTATCCCACCGAGTCCTCGAGTGGTGGCCTGCCCGGCGGCAGCGGCGGCGCGCCGGGCCGTCCCGGCGGGAGCAGCGGCGGCGTGCCCGGCGGCGAGCTACCGGGGGGTACAGGGCCCGGGGGGCGTCCCGGCGATGACGGCTGGGATACCAGCAACGAACTGCCCACCGCCGGTGGCGGCCCGGGTGGCCCAGGCGGCAGCCAGGGCACGGGCACCGACGATGGGTCCGGCAGCGGCGGTTTGCCCGGCGGCGAAGGCAGCGGCCTACCTGGTGCTGAAGGCAGCGGCAGCGGAGACCCGGAACTCGACAAGGCGCTGGAAGGCGTTGACGGTGAGATTCTTGCCGAGCGCGAAGTCCTGCGTGACCGCAGCAATCAGCAGGCCGGGGCCGGCGGTGACAGCCTCCCGACAGGAGCCGGCCGTGGCGGTGGCGGCGGCGGATCGCCCACCGGGAATGGAAAGACCGCCGGCAGTGGCGGCACGCAACAGACCGCCGGGATCTCGGTGCCGCGCAATCGCAATGCGCCCCCCGGTCCCGGAGGTGCAGGCCGCGGCGCTGTGCCGGAAGACATCCCCGATGCCCGGGATGACGACATCATTGCGCGCCAGCTGCGGGAAGCGGCAATGAAAGAAACCGATCCGGTCCTCAAGGAGAAGCTCTGGGAAGAGTACCGGCGCTATAAGAAGTCGTGATGAAGCACGCTCGATCATCCTGGCTGCTGCTCGCCATGCTGCTCGGCGGCTGCGTGACGCAAGAAGTCCGCATCGTCGACATGACGCCGCCAGAGCAGTACGAAGGTGTGCAGGAAGAAGCGCTGCTGCTAGACGTGGGCATCTCGGTCTTCGATCCCAATGTGCCGGATGACTACGATGAACGGGTCGAACGCCTCATACAGCCTGAGGTTCGCCGCGCCGAGTCCAACTACATCCCGTACTTTGCCAAAAACCTGCTCCAGAGCACCGGCAACTGGGGCGCGGTGCGCGTGATCCCGCGCCCCACCAGTGCCGTTGACGTGACCGTCGGCGGGCGGATCCTGCACTCAGACGGCGAATCGATGGCGATTGAAGCCACAGTGAGCGATGCCACCGGGCGCACCTGGTTCACCCGGGAGTACAGCACCCTCGCCAGCAAGTATGCGTACTCGGACACGGTGCCGGCAGACATCGACCCATTCCAGGCCGTTTACAAGGATCTGGCGAATGACATGCTCGCCTACCGGATGACCCTGACCGACGAGCAGCTCACTGAGATTCGAACCGTCGCTGAGATGCGCTTCGCGCGCGCGTTCTCCCCGGACGCCTTCGGCGAACACCTGGGCGAGCGCGGTGATCGCTTGGAGATCCTGCGACTCCCGGCGGACAACGACCCCATGCTGGATCGGGTGCGCAAGATCCGTGAGCGCGAGTACCTGTTCATCGACACGCTGGACGAGTACTACGACAGCTTCTACCGCAACATGTACACGCCCTATCAGAACTGGCGCAAGGCGACCTACTCGGAAGCGATCACGCTGAAGCAGCTGCGAGCGCAGGCGCGTAACCGCACCATCGGCGGCGCGATTGCGATCGTCGGAGGGATCGGGGCGATCTATGAAAGCGACAACGCGGCCGTCGATGCCAGCGGCGTGGTCAGCGTCATCAGCGGGGCGCTCACGGTTAAGAGCGCGCTGGCCAAACGGGCTGAGGCATCCATCCACGCCGAGGTTCTGCAGGAACTCGGCACCGCCACCGAAGCGGAGGTCGTACCGCACACGCTCGAGCTCGAGAATCGCACGGTCAGCCTGCAGGGCACCGTCGATGAACAGTACGATGAACTCCGGGGCATTCTGCGTCGCCTCTACTATGAAGACCTGGGCCTGCCGGTACCCGAAGCTCCGGTGGAGGCGCAGACGACGGCCGACGCCCAGGGCGCTGACACCGAAGGCTCATGAGCGAGCGCGACCTGGATATCGCGCCAGCGGAAGTTCCGCTGACGCACCGGGAAACAGCGCCTGCTGCACCGGAGCAGTCGACCGCGAACTGGCAAGCACCGGCAGGGCTCGCGCTGCTCCTGGTCGGTGGTGCGCTGTTGCTGTGGTGGGCGGGCAGCGACGGCCGCGGCGAACATCGGTCAACGGTTGTGACAGCTCCGGCCAGTACCGGTACGCCGGGCACGCAAACCACTGCGCCCACGAGCACCACAGACCCGGCGCTCCCGCCCTTCGCAGCGTCCCAACAGGCACTCGCCAGGGACCGAGCCCAGGCCGCGCTGGCGCGGTTTGTGGAGCAGCAGATGGCGCTGGAAGAAGCAATGTCCGTTGCCGCCTGGGGCCAGCAAGCCTTCGATCAGGCCCTGGCCGACGCAGCGGCGGGCGACGAGGCGTTCGTGGACGAACGCTTCGAAGTCGCCCTTGCAGCCTACGATCAGGCGGCCCAGGCGCTGACCGCACTCATCGCCGAGGGGGAGCAACGGATCGCGCAAGCGCTCGCTGACGGCGACACCGCGCTCGATGACAGGCGGGAAGACCGCGCCCGGGAAGCCTTCCAAACCGCACTTGTGATCGACCCGGAAAACGAGACCGCCAAGGCGGGGCTTGCCCGCGCGGACAAGCTGCCCCAGGTCCAGACCCTGCTACTCCAGGCGCGGAACCAGGAACTCGCCGGCCAATGGCAGCGTGCGCTGAGCAGTTACGACGAGATCGCAGCGCTTGACGAGCGCACTGCCGGACTGGCGAAGCTTCGCGCAGACGCACAGGCTGCGGTAGGCGACAAGAAACTCCGCGATACCCTCAGTGACGGCTTTGCCGCGCTCGACGCGCGGCGCTACAACACTGCGCGCAAGGCGTTCAACGCCGCCCTGCAGCTTGACCCTGGCAACGAGATCGCCCTGGGGGGGTTACAGCAGGTCAGTGCGCGCACGGAGCTGAGCCGGATGGCGCAACTCGAGAAAGAGGCGGCAGCGGCCGTGCGCAGCGAGGACTGGCCACGCGCCATCAAGGCTTATGAGGAAGCGCTGCGTCTGGACGGCAACATCCAGTTTGCCAAGGCCGGGCTCGGAACGGCGCGCGCCCAGGCAGCTGCGGCGAGCACACTGCAGGAGATCGTCGACGAGCCCAACAAGCTTTCTTCCCAGACGCGCATGGATGCCGGGCGAGAAGCACTTGCGCAGGCGCGCCAGCTCGAGCCACAGGGTGACCAATTGCGCTCACTCATCGAGCGCAGCGCCGCGCTGCTCGATGCCTATGCACAACCGGTGACCGTGCAGCTCACCAGCGACAACCAGACCCAGGTACTGGTCTCCACCGTCGGCAAGCTCGGTACCTTCGCCAACCGTGAGCTCCAGTTGCGACCAGGCGAATACGTGCTGCTTGGCAGCCGCAGCGGTTGCCGGGATGTGCGGCGGACCGTCGTGGTTGCGCCGCGCATGGCGCCAGTCGACATCCGCTGCGAAGAACGGTTGCCCTGATGAACGGTCCGGCCCAGGGAGAGCCCGAGCGGCAGACGGCGCCTGCAAGCACCGACCTGGTGATCGAGCCGGCGACCTATGTGCCCTCGACCACGGAGGTCGAGTCTTCGCGTGGGCGCATGATCCTGCTCGCCTGTGGCGGACTCCTGTTACTCGTCATTGCCGTGGTCCTGTGGTTTCTGTTCACGGCCCGCTCGGTGGTGTTCGCAACACAGCCGGAGGGCGCGTCGGTCGCAGTCGCGGGGCCGCTGCACTTCGAGTTTCAGGGCGTTCACCTGTTGCGCCGCGGCACCTACGACGTCCAGGCCAGCGCGCCCGGCTACGAGCCCTTTGCACAGCCTGTGACGGTCGGCCGCGAGGCTAACCAGACGATTACGCTGGCCCTTGCACCCAAACCGGGGCGAGTCTCGCTGTCGACAACGCCGACAGAGGTCAACATCTTCCTGAACGGCCGGCGTATCGGGACCACACCGCTGACCGAGATATCGTTGCCCGCCGGGCCAGTCACCCTCGGCCTGCAGAAGGCCCGCTATCAGGACGCGACCGTCAGCATCGAAGTCGAGGGCCGGGACCTCGCCCAGAGCGAGGCATTCACGCTTGAGCCGGACTGGGCGGAGGTCACCCTGCGCAGTGAGCCAGCGGGTGCGCAGATCCTGATCGATGATCAGCCGACGGGCATCGCCACGCCGGGTACCGTCGAAGTACTTGCGGGGGAGCATGAATTGAGCCTCGCGCTCGAGGGCTACGAGCGTTACCGACGGCGCATCGTCGCGGCTGCTCAGGTCCCCATGACCCTCGACCCCGTCACGCTCAACCGGGCGGACGCACGCCTGCGGGTCGCTGTTGCCCAGGCCAACGTCGGCGTTGTGCTCAATGGTGAGTTCCAGGGAGAAGCACCGCTTGAGCTGGCCCTCAAGTCCGGCACTCGCTACGAACTGCGGGCCTTCAAGGCTGGCTTTGCCGACGCGACGCGCACGATTGTGCTGGACCCTGGCCAGGAGCGGGCCCTGGATTTGAACCTGAAGCCTCTCATTGGCACCCTGGTCGTTCGCACCCAGCCGGCCGAGGCCGAGCTGATCGTCGCCGGCACACGCCGGGCCAAGGCAGACGGCACTGCAACACTGAAGCTGCCGACGCGTCCGGCGCGAGTGGAAGTGAAGCTGCCCGGCTACGCGGGGTACAGCACGACGATCACGCCGAAAGCAGGCCTGACCCAGGAACTGCGAATCAGGCTACTCACCCTCGAAGAAGCAAGGCTGGCGGCGCTGAAACCGGTGATCACCGCCGCCGGTGGCCAGGAACTCGTGCTCATCCAGCCTACCGAGCCGCTCAAGCTCGGGGCCTCGCGACGGGAGCCGGGTCGACGCGCCAACGAGCCGCTACGCGATGTCACGCTGAAGCGCCTGTTCTATCTGTCGCGACATGAAGTGACCAATGCACAGTATCGGGCGTTCTCGGCAGCGCACGATTCCGGTTCCTACGAAGATCAGGCCTTGTCCCGAGACGATCAGCCTGTGGTCAGTGTCAGCTGGATCGATGCGGCTCTGTATTGCAACTGGCTTTCTGAGCAGGATGAGCTGACGCCGTTCTACCGGATCAAACAGGGCGAGTTGCTGGGAATCAACCCGGCGAGCACGGGCTACCGCCTGCCGACGGAAGCTGAATGGGGCTACGCGGCGCGCCGGGTCGACGCCAGCGTGGAACCGCCCCTGCGCTTTCCCTGGGGCGCTCGGCTGCCGCCGCCGGACCGGCACGGCAACTATGCAGACCGCTCGGCTGCCAATACGGTGGGTCGTATCATCTTCGGCTACAACGACAACTACATCGCCAGCGCGCCGGTGGGCACCTACGCTCCGAACGCGATCGGCTTGTACGATCTGGGCGGCAACGTTGCTGAGTGGATCCACGACTTCTACGAGATCCCGAAGGCGAAAACCTTCGAGGACCCGCTGGGACCAACTCAGGGGGAGTACCACATGATCAAAGGCGCGAGCTGGATGCACGGAACCATCACCGATCTGCGTCTGTCTTACAGAGACTACGGCACGGATGGCCGCGAAGATCTTGGCTTCCGAATTGCCCGCTTCGCTGAAGAACCCCGTTAACGACGACCCAGAGAGAACCTGTCGATGCGTTCACGCCTCCTAGTTACCCTGATCGCCATGCTCCCAGCCCTGGCCATGTCCGCGGAACCCAGGGCACAGCCTGAAGCGCCTGCGCCAGCGGGCACATCCGCGGCGCCGCCAGCGCAGACACCCACAACGGGACCGGTGACGACGCCGACCGATGATGGCGCGTTCAATGCTGCGGCGAAGGGAAGCGAGGAAGGTTCGACCGGCGTGTTCCTGCCCTCGGAAGAGATCTCTGAGGACTTCGCCGTCTCCTTCCCGGTTGACATCTAAGGCGCCCCAACGGTGAAACGTCAGCTTCCCTTCGAACTCGTCTACCAGCTCGCGGCGCTCATCTTCGCGGTGGTCCTCGTGCACCTGGTCTACGTCACCGTCGTGCGCCCCAACGCCGACGCCATTCTCGAGGAGCAGGCTACCCTTGCTGCAAGTGGCGAGCCCTTCGTGCAGGATCGATCCCTGTTCGTGGTACTGCGCGATTTCGAGCAGGAGAGCTGCTTCATCCTTATGTTCTGGGCCCTGGCGATCATGGGCTACAAGGGCCGCAGCGCGCTGCGGGAGCGCAGCCTGCTGCAAGAGGATATCGTCCGCGTCAGCGAGGGCATGAGCGTGCTGCCGGAGGAAACCCGGGAGTACACGCGCCCGCTCCAGGCCCTGCCCGAGGAGCAGCAGCAGTATCTGCTGCCGCGCGCGCTCATGACGGCGCTGCAGCGGTTTTCTTCGACCCGGAACGTCCAGGATGTGTCGGAAGCCGTACGCAGCGTTTGCGACGCCGAGTCTGAGCGCCTCGACAGCGAGCTGTCCATGGTTCGCTACATCGCCTGGGCCATACCCTCGATCGGGTTCATCGGCACCGTGCGCGGTATCG
>JBCDIK010000174.1:0-8093 GCA_038749065.1 Pseudomonadota bacterium
CCCGAATTCGTGCGCGATGATAGCCCTCAGCTCTTCCGCCGTTGCCAGCTCCAGCAGGGGCGTTCCGAGAATCAGATTGTTTCGCCTTGCACCCACGATTCCGTAGGTGCGTGTTTGCTGTACGGCCGCATTCAGCTCAGTATCGAGATACACATTGTCGATACGGGGACCATCCGCATCCTTGCGTGTCTGCTCGAAGAACGCGAGAACCTGGTCTTTCAGCGCGCCGGTCAGCCGATGGCCATCGGGCTCCGGGATCTTGACAAAAAAACCGCGCGCGATGACAAGTGCTAAGAGCACCGCTGGGACTCCGGCCTTGAGGTACGAGTCCACCCAGGCAAGCGGCAGTACGCCGGATAGGAACAGATAGCCGCCACCCACGGTGATCGCGATCAGAAAGATGATGGTGGCCAGAACATAGCCGTAGCCGAGGGCAATCCAGCCACGCACCCGTCTTCGATAGCGTGCAGGCTCTTCTCGATACATGGCCTCAAAGACTTCGATCGGGCGCGACGACGTCTCTGTGTGACTCATGGGTTGCCCATCTTGCTGCCGGTGGCACTATCCGCTCGGGCAAAGGCAAGCGGCAGGTTCGATTCATTCGAATCGCTTAGCTGTCCCGGGACATGTCCGGTTGGAGGGGGCCAGAAGATGCCCGAGTCGACCTGGCGAACATCCGTCACGCCACAGAAGGCCATGCTCAGCTCCAGCTCCCGGCGGATGAAGGAGACAGCGTGCTCAACGCCCTGTTGTCCCATGGCCCCGAGCCCTGCGACGTAGGCGCGCCCGATGAGCGCTGCGTCCGCACCGAGCGCCAGGGCCTTCAGCAGGTCCTGACCGGAGCGGATACCGCCATCCATCCAGACTTCACAGCGGCTCGCCCGCCCTGGGAGCGCGCGAATGGCCTCCGCGGCCGGCGGCAGCGCCAGCAGGCTCGCCGGCGCGCCGTCGAGCTGGCGCCCACCGTGATTCGAGATCACGACGGCGCTGGCGCCCATCTCGGCGGCCTTGGCGGCGTCGCTCGGATCGAGCACGCCCTTGATGATCAGCGGGCCGTCCCAGTAGTCGCGAATCCACTCGACGTCCTGCCAACTCAGCGCGGGGTCAAACTGACGCGCGGTCCAGTTGGCGAGAGAGCTCATGTCATCGATGCCCTGCACGTGGCCGACGATGTTGCCGAACCCGCGCCTCGAGGTGCCGAGCATGCCGAGCGCCCAACGGGGATGCAGAGTCATGTTCAGGATGTTCTTGAGAGTCAGTTTGGGTGGGGCTGAGAGCCCGTTGCGAACGTCCGCGTGTCGCTGGCCGAGCAGCTGCAGGTCGAGCGTGAGCACCAACACGCGGCAGCCGGCGGCCTTCGCGCGATCCATGAGGCGCTTGACGAAGTCGTGGTCGCGCATCACATAGAGCTGAAACCAGAACGGTGCCGGGCTTGCGGCGGCCACGTCCTCGATGGAACAGATGCTCATGGTCGACAGGATGAAAGGCACGTTCTGCGCCGCCGCCGCCCGGGCGGCATGAATCTCGCCGTCGCAATGCTGCATGCCGAGCATCCCGATCGGGGCCAGCGCGATGGGCAGGCTGGCCGGTTGGCCGAGCAGTTCGCACTCGACGCTGCGGCTGCTCAGATCGACCGCGACGCGCTGGTTGAACCGCAGCCGCTCGAAGGCCGAGCGATTATCCCGCAGCGTTGTCTCTGACCAGGAACCTGACGCGGCGTAGTCGTAGAACATCCGCGGCACCCGGGCCTGATGGAGCCGCTCCAGATCTGCGACTTCAACCACGCTCGTCACGCTCAGGCCCTGTGTAGTACTACGGGCAACTCGCTGTAGCCGTTCACGAAGCTGGAGCGGATGCGCACCGGCTCACCGACCACCTCGATGTTGTCAAAGCGGGCCATGATCTCTTCCCACAAAACGCGCAGCTGCATCTCAGCCAGGCGGTTGCCCATACAGCGATGAATGCCGAAGCCGAAGGACAGGTGGTGGCGGGGATTCTTGCGGTCGATAATGAACTCGTCGGGCCGGTCGATCACGCTGTCGTCGCGGTTGCCGCTGACGTACCACATCGCCAGCTTCTCACCGGCCTTAATCTGCTGGCCGCCCAGTTCAAGATCCTGCGTTGCCGTGCGGCGCATATAGGCGAGCGGGGTCTGCCAACGAATGATCTCGGGCACCATCGTCGTGATCAGTTCGGGGTTGGCACGCAGCTTGGCGTACTCGTCCGGGAACCGGTTCAGCGCCAGCACGCCACCGCTGATGGAGTTGCGGGTCGTATCGTTGCCGCCGACGATGAGCAGAATCAGATTGCCAAGAAACTCCATCGGCTCCAGGTCCTGGGTGTCCTTGCCGTGCGCCATCATCGACAGCAGGTCCGTCGACAGCGGCTTGCGGGCGCGCTCGTTGCGCAGGGCCGTGAAGGTTTCCAGGCACTCCATGAGTGCAGCACGGCGATCCGCTTCCTTCGTCGTGCCGCCGGTGAGCTCGCTGCTGGTCGCCATATCGGACCAGTAGGTCAGCTTGCGGCGTTCCTCGAAGGGAAAGTCAAAGAGCGTGGCGAGCATCTGGGTCGTCAGCTCGACGGACACGGCATCGACCCAGTTGAACGTTTCGCCCACGGGCAGGCTGTCCAGAATGCGCGCGGCCCGTTCCCGGATCGTGCCTTCGAGTTTGACCAGGTTCATGGGCGCGACCACGCCCTGTACGGTTTTGCGTTGCAGGTCGTGGCGCGGGGGATCCATGGCAATGAAGTTGGTGGTGCGGAAGTCCGCCAGCGGATCCAGCAGGGTAATGGCCGGTTCTGAGGAAAACAGCTCCGGGGCTTTCTCCATGGCCATGATGTCGTTGAAGGTCGTGACGGACCAGTAGGGCCCGAAGAGGCTGTCGGCGCAGTAGTGCACGGGTGCTTCGCGGCGCAGGCGCGCGAAGTAGGGCGCATGCCGATCATGCTCGAACAACAGCGCGTTGGAGACGTCGATGTCTTCTAAAGCCATCTGCGCCGGATCTTCCGGGGGCAGCTCGAGGCTGGCGGCCCGGGCCTTCATGGCCTCGATTCTGGCTCGGTTGGCGGCCTCGTCGACGGCCGTGGTGGTCCCGGGCGCGTCGGTCAGATGCTCAGCTTCGCTCATGGTCGCTCCCCCATTTTTGCGTGTCTCGCCTGTGCAACGTGGCGCGTGACCGGCGGCTCCCGGCCCCTCGATTCTCAAATTACCCCCTTTATTCCGCTGGCGCAAAACGGGCGCGCTACAATGGTGCCTCCAGGGCGCACAGGTCCCGCAGCGCGGGCGGAGGTGGAAGATGGCTCCAGATCCCAAGGCGATTGCGGATCCCATGGGCTGGCAGGTAGAACGGCTTGGCGCAGCGCTGGGTGCACGCGTCGACGGCGTCCAACTGAAAGCGCTCGATCAGGGCGCTTTCGAGCACCTGAAGGCGCTCCTCACACAGCACCGCGTCCTGTTTTTTCCGGCGCAGACGCTGTCCGTAGAGGAGCACGTTGCGCTCGGTGAGCGCTTCGGCGTGGTTGAGAGCCATCCGAATCTGAAGAACCCCTTTACCCAGCATGACAAGCTGTTCGAGCTGGCGGCGACCCAGGGCGGGATTGCGGACGAGTGGCATACGGACATCACGTTCAGCGATGCGCCGCCGCTGCTGTCCATCCTGAAGATGGTGACCTGTCCAACCGTGGGTGGCGACACCATGTGGAGCAGTCTGACCGCGGCCTTCGCGGCGCTGTCGCCGCCGTTACAGGAACTGTGCTCTGGCCTGTCAGCGCTGCACGATGCGCTGCCGCACAACCGGCCCGAGAAAATGGCGATTCACCCGGTGGTGCGTCGCCATCCTGAGACCGGCGAGGGCGTGCTCTACGTGAACGAGCACTTCACCCGACGCATCGTCGAGATGAGTGATCCCGAGAGTCGGATGCTGCTCGACTTTCTGACGCAGTGGGTTCAGCAGCCGCGATTCACAGTGCGCTATCGCTGGCAGCCGGATACGGTTGCCCTCTGGGATAACCGCTGCACGCAGCACTTCGTCCTGAATGACTTCGACGGTGAACGCATCATCCAGCGAGTCACGGTCATGGGCGACAAGCCCGAGGGCGAGCCGCCGCGCTGGTCACCGTTCGAGCGCAGCACACACGGCAGCGCCATGGCGCAGCATGATCGGCAGCTCAACCGTTTTCTGCAGGGCAAACCCTATCGGGTCGGGCATCTGGACTAGCCGATGCTGTGTTCCCGGCGCGCTTTGTGCGCGCTCTGTGCGCGCTCTGTGCGCGCTCAGCCGTCACGCTGCCCGGTGATGGTGCCTTCTTCAAACAGGGTGCCGATCTCTTCCTCGGACAGGCCAGCGCGCGCGAGGATCGCGCCGCTGTGTGCGCCGACCCTGGGCGCGGGTCCCCGCGGCGCAACTTCCAGATCGGCAAAACGCATGGGCGCATTGACCGTTCGATAGCTGCCGTACTCCGGGTGCTCGATCTCAGGAAACAGGCCGATAGCCTCGGCCTGTGCGTCGCTGGCGACCTCATCGAGGCTCAGCACTGGTCCCCAGATGATGCCGTTGGCATCGAACGCTTTGCCCCAGTCATCGCGGCTACGCGTGCTTAAGGTCTCGTCCACGATCGCGACCAGGGCGGCCATGTTGTCATAGCGTCCCCGGGGCTCCGCAAACCGCGGGTCTGCCATCAGGTCCTCCCGCTCGATGGCCTTGCAGAAATGCGGCCAGGCGCTCGGCGGCGGATTGTTGATCACCAGCCACTTGCCGTCGCCGCAGGGGTAGCGGTTGGCGGTGACCGTCAGCATCTGCTCGCGCTTGCGTCGCCGCACCGGGGCCCGGTCGACGGCGGTGGTAGCGAAGTCCGTCGCCTGGGTCCACACGGCCGCCTCGTACAGTGAGGTCTCGACGGTCTGAAAGGACGGAGCGCGCTCGGTCTGTCTCAGCGCGGCGAGAATGGCACTGACCAGCGCCAGCCCGGTGGTGTGGTCGCCCTGCGCGGGCCGCGCCATGGGAACGATGCCGTCGTCGCCTTCACGCATCGCGTCGTAAAGCCCGCTGCGCCCGAAAAACGCCGTGACGTCGTAGCCGGGCCGCCGCGCTTCCGGGCCTTCGGTTCCATAGCCGGTGAGGGTCGCGTGCACGAGGGTGGGGTTCACCGCTTTCAGGCTCGCAGGGTCCAGGCCGAAACGGGCCTGGCGCTGCGGCAGCAGATTGCACATGAAGATCTGGGCGTCGGCGATGAGACGCCGGGCGAGCGCCTGCCCTTCCGGCTGATCCAACGCGATAGCGATGGACTGCTTGCCGCGGTTGTCGACGTCAAACTGCAGGTCGTAGTCGACGATGGCTCCGTCAACCTTCGGCTTGCGCGCCATGCCGCGCATGGGATCCCCACTCGGTGGCTCGATCTTGATCACCCGGGCGCCCATATCCGCCAGGATGGCGCTGGCGCTGGGCACCGCCATCCAGCTTTCGATGGTGATGACGGTCAGGTCTTCCAGGGGACTGGCCATGGGCACTCCGAGCGATGCAGGGAGCGCCATGGTAGAGAGCAGTGAGTGCCCGGTCCAATGCCGGGCGAGCGGCTAGCTGCTGGGCTCGCCCCAGTGCTCGCGGGGATCGCTGGGCTCACCCACGGCCACGTCGACGTCCGGCTTGGCAAACCAGTCGTCCTGCTCGCTCAGGCGGGGTGCGGTGACCTTGACCTCGGTGATGATCGACCGTGCTTTCTCAACGATGGCTGCGCGTTCGGCCGCAGCACTGCCGACCTGCGGCTCCTTGGCCATAAGCTGGTCTGCGCCCAGCCACATGCCGGAGATGACCAGCAGGACGCCGGTTGCCAAGAAATGAACACGACCGCGCGCGAACTGCTTGCGGGAGATCGGTGAGAGCACCATGGTTGCTTGCCTCGGGCCCGCTGCGTGCGGGTGTGGGTTTTTGATGCGCACAGGGTGGCGCAACCGCCCGGCGAATGCCGTGACGCGGTTAGCAAGACCTGGTGGAAAGCTCCCTCACGGCAGAGACTGCCGCATTGCCTCGAGCTGCTCTGTGCGCTGGTTCAACTTTTCTACCTCGCGCACGGCATCGTCCATGACGGCTTTGCCGCCGCTCACGTAGCCAGCAATGCCCGGTACCGGGGGCGCACTCGCCGCTGGTGCGGGCTTCGCTGAGCGGCCCTGCCAGCCTCGTTCGAGGGTCGTGATTCGCTCTTCGATCTCGATGCTTTCGACCCGGGCACCAACCGCGTCCGGCGGCGGCTCCGAGCCGAAGTGCCAGGTGCCGGACGCATCCTGCCAGCGATAGACCTGAGTGGGTGTCCGGAGCGCTGCGGGGGTGTGGTCGTCGATGAGCTCGTCCGTGGTCATGAGCGGCATGCCGTCGATCTTCAGGAAGAACGGCGCAATGACTGCGGCAATCACGGCGCCACCACACAGCACGAGGAAGGGTTTCATGACGGGATCCGGGGTGCCAGTTTGCGAAG
Source organism: Pseudomonadota bacterium (assembly GCA_038749065.1). Lineage (GTDB taxonomy): Bacteria > Pseudomonadota > Gammaproteobacteria > Pseudomonadales > Azotimanducaceae > CALHVX01. The sequence goes on from JBCDIK010000174.1 coordinate 6,469, forward strand.
GGGTCTCTCAAGCATAGCGGCGCCGCGCGTGCCGGAGCGTTAACGCGACCGCAAAGTGGAGCGGATCTGCTAGGCTTCGCGCTGCGCTCAACCATCGATCACCATGCTCCTGGACCTGCATACGCACTCCATCAAGTCCGATGACGGCCGCGCCAAAGTGGCCAACTACTGCCAGTGGATTCGCAGCAAGGCGTTGCCCCTGGACGGCTTCGTGCTGACCGAGCACCGGCAGTGGGATGCCGAATCAGACTATCGGCCGCTCGGCGAGCAGCATGGCCTGGTTATCCTGAAAGGCAGCGAGGTCGAGACCGAGTACGGTCACGTGCTGGTGTTCGGGGTCACCGACGCGCTCACCCGGGCTCTGGACTTTGCCGATATCCGGCTGCCCCTGGCCGAGGTGCTCGCCGCCTGTCGAGGCGAGGGCGCGGTCGCGGTGCCCTGCCACCCGGGTCGTACGCGTGTTGGCATGTGCGCCCATCTCGAGACCTACGGTATTCCTGAGGGCGTCGAGATTATCGAGACGCGCAACGGCGGCAGTCGGGAGGATGAGGACGACCGGGCGCAAGCGTTGGCGGAGGCACAGGGCTACCGCGGCATTGGCGGCAGCGATGCCCATATCGTCAGCCACATTGGCCGCTGCGCGACCCGCTTTCCCGGGGTGATCAGCAGCGAGCAGGAACTGGTTGCCGCCTTGCGTGCGGGGCAGTTCGAAGCCGTACGACCGGAGCAGAACTAGATGGACCTGGACCGCATCAAGGCCGACTATCAGGGGCAGGTGTTCGACGAGACCACGTTCACCGTCAATGCCCAAACGTTGGTGGCCTATGCGCGCGCGTGCGGTGAACGCAGCGGGCGCTTCACCAATCCTGATGACGCGGACTTCCAGGCGGTTCCGACCTTCGTCTCATCGTTCCAGGCGCGGCGCCGGTTGCCCAAAGGATTTCCCAAGCTCCCGGGCATGGGGATGGATGGCGGCAAGGTCGTGACCGTCCATGCACCGCTGCGCGCGGGGCAGACTGTCACCGGCCGGACGCACATCGAGGATGTGTATGCCAAGACGGGCCGCAGCGGGACCATGACCTTCATCGTGCTGCGCATGAACATCTTTACCGCCGACGAGCAGCTCATCGCCAGCGCGGATACCAACATGGTTATTCGGGAGCGTGCCCAAAAACAGAAAGAGCCGGGCGAGGAGAGCGCGTCGTGACAGTACGCAGCCTGCAGGAGGTAGAGTTCGGCGCGGAGCTGCCGACGATCGCGGTCGACACCAGCCTCGCGACAGTACGTGAGTTCGTGCAGGCCATAGGCTGGGACGCGCCGCGGTTCACGGATCATGAGGCCGCGCGCGGCGAAGGACTCCCGGGAGCGCTAGTGCCCGGCATCATGAGCCAGGGCTTCCTCGCTGCGACCATTCACAGCTGGTGTCCGGTTGCGAGCATCGAACGGATCGACACGGTCTTTCGGGCGCCGGTCCTGGTCGATCAGCCGCTCACCGTGAGCGCAGTGGTCACCGATATCGACGAAGACGAAGGGGTCGTTGAAGTCGATCTGACCGTGCGAACGAGGCCACCGAGACCCGGGTATTCGGGACCGCCCTCGTGCGCTTGCCAAGCGCACCTTAGACG
>JBCDIK010000175.1:0-8089 GCA_038749065.1 Pseudomonadota bacterium
CCGCATGCGCGGCCGGATCGCCCCGGCCAGGCACCGGTGCGCCGGGGGCCCTTCCCGCCACCCGGTTAGCCCGCAGAGGAAACACCAGTACCAGGGCCTTGACCTGAAATCGCCAGCGCGCACTATGCCTGCCGTGAATCGCAGGCAAATGAGTGCATGGCAGACAACACCTACATTCTGACCATCGACTGTCCCGACCGCTCCGGCGTCGTCGCCGCCGTGAGCACCTTCATCGCCGAGCGCGGCGGGCTCATCCTCGAAGCCTCACACTTTCGCGACCCGGCCGGGGATCGCTCTTACATGCGCACCCTGTTCAACACCGCGGCAGCGTCAAGCCAGGGGGAGATCGAGGCCGCTTTCACCAGCATTGCAGCAATCTTCGACATGGCCTGGCACCTGTGGCCGGCGGATCATCGCTGCCGGGTCATGATCGCCGTTTCGAGACAGGACCACTGCCTCAACAGCCTGCTGCATCGCTGGAACAACGGGTCCCTGCCCATCGATATCGTCGGCGTCATTTCGAACCACGACAACAACCGCTCACTGGTGGAGTGGTACGGCCTGCCCTTTCATCACCTGCCCATCGGCGACGCGGGCAAGGCCGAACAGGAAGCGCAGCTGCTGCAGTTGTTCGAACAGGAGCGCGGCGAATTGCTGGTGCTGGCGCGCTACATGCAGATTCTCTCGAGCGAGCTGGCAAGCCAGCTTGCCGGCCGCTGCATCAACATCCATCACTCGTTCCTGCCGGGCTTCAAGGGTGCGCGTCCGTACTTTCAGGCCTACGACCGTGGCGTGAAGCTGATCGGTGCCACCAGCCACTACGTCACCGCGGATCTGGATGAGGGGCCGATCATCGAGCAGGCCGTAGAGCGCGTGGATCACAGCATGGACCCGAAACGTCTGACCGAGGTGGGTCACGACGTTGAAAACCTGGTGCTGAATCGGGCCGTGCGCTGGCATGCCGAGCACCGCATCTTCGTGCGCGGCAACCGCACCGCCATTCTTCTGTAGCCCCCAAGGCCTCACCTTGAGCAAACCCTGTGAGGCGCCGTGCGAGAGCGGCGCCTGCGGGGCGGCTTGCGCGCACTCGGGGCTAGAGTCGTCCTCAAGCAACCCAGGCTGCGCAGGAACCCCACGCCGTGAATCTCTATCGCTCCCAGGCCCTGGCAGCGGCCGCACAGCCTACGCTGGCCGGGGTACCGACGCGCCCCATACGAACCCAGTGGCTCCTTGCCGCGTCGATCACTACGATCCTGAGCCTCGCCATCGTGCTGCTGGCGCGAACCTCGTTCAGCCCGACGGCCACGGTCCAGGGCCGGCTGGAACCCGCCCTGGGCACCGTTCGCGTACGGGCACCGGCCGGCGGCACCGTCAGCGCGGTCTATGTCACACCCGGGACCCGCGTCACCCGCGGACAGCCTTTACTGCGCCTGTCGGCGGGCCTGGTGCTTGAGAGCGGCGCCGCAGCCGCCGCCCTCGGCGAGACCAGTTTCAGAGCGCGTCTGCAGCTGCTCGATGCCGCACTCGACCAGATCTCCGAGCGCGCGGAACGACGGCGGAATCGACTGCGACAGCAGCGGCAGGCGCTCGACTCGAAGCTGTCGCTCGGAGCCGCTCGAGCTCGCGTACTGCGCGAGCGACTGACGATGCTCGCGCAGCAGCGGCGCCGTTGGCTTGATTTGGGTCCGCAAGGGCCCATCGCGCCGGTACAGCTCGATGCGCTGGCGCAGGAGGCCCTGCAGCTGCGCGATCAGCAGCTCGTACATGCGCAGCAGATGGAAGATCTGCACGAGCAACGGGACGAGCTTGATACGGCCCTGGCCGAGTTGCCCGCGGAGCTGCGGGCGCAGCGCGCAGAGGTGGCACGGGATCGCGCCGCCATCGAACTCGAGCGCGTGCGATGGCTGGCGCAGCAGGGTCGCGAGCTTCAGGCGCCACGCGATGGGACAATCGAACATGTGGCCGTGCATGTCGGGCAGATCGCCCGGGCGGGTGCGCCCCTGCTGACCATCAGCCGCCCGGACACGCCGCTGCAGGTCGCCTTGCTCGTGCCGGATGCGGCCCTCGCCTTCGCCCAGCGAGGCCAGGAAATCAACCTGCGCTACCACGCCTTTCCGCATGAGCGCTACGGCAGCTTCTGCGCGGTGGTCGAACGCATCAGTCGCACGCCCTTGAGCGCGCAGGAACTCGAGGGGCAACCGCACACACCCGGACGGCCGCATTACGCTCTGCGCGGCCGATTGTGCACGCAGGAGGTTCATGCGCACGGGCGCACGATGACGCTGCAACCGGGCATGACCCTCGAGGCCGACCTGAAGGTTGGGCCGCGCACCGGGCTTGAGTGGCTGCTGGCACCGATCCGCCGACTCCAGGACCGCTGGTGAGTGGCGTGCGCGTGCCGGTGGAGCGGCAGCACGAACCGGCAGACTGCGCCCTCGCGTGCCTGGCCATGATCGTTGGCTATTGGCAACCAGGTGTTCGCCTGCGCACCCTGCGCGGGCGCTTCGCCAGCGGTGCGCAAGGCACGGCGCTCCCCACGCTCATGCGCTGGGCCGAGCAACTCGGGCTGCAACCGCGCGCTTTGCGGGTTTCCCTGAAGGAGCTGAGCGCGCTGCGCACGCCCTGCATCCTGCACTGGGATCTCAACCACTTCGTCGTGCTCGAGCGCGTTCGCCGGCAGCGTGTCTGGCTGGTCGACCCGGCGCTCGGCCGAAGGGTACTCACCCTTCAGGCCTGCAACACCCACTTCTCCGGCGTCGCGCTGGAACTTGAGCCCACGGATCAACTGACCGCACCAGATCCGGCGCCCCGCCTGTCCTTGCGACGCCTGCTGGGCGGGCTGCGCCGCCACAGCGGGGCCCTGGGTCTGATCGCAGCCCTGTCCGTGGTCCTGCAGGTGCTGCCGCTGGCCGGGCCACTGTACCTGCAGTTCGTCATCGATCACGTGCTGACCCGCGGGGATCTGACCCTGCTGCAGGTCCTGGTGCTGGGCTTTGCAGCGCTGCTGCTCCTCGAGGTCCTGATCCAAGGGCTGCGCGGCACGGCGCTGGTGCAACTCTCTACGGATCTGGGGCGCCAGCTGGGTGAGCGACTGTTCGCGCGCATGTTGCAAACGCGGCCCGATTACTTCGCCCGTCGCTCCCTGGGCGATCTCCTGTCGCGCTTCCAGTCCATCGAGCCCGTGCGTGAGCTGCTGGCCCAGGGCGTGATCAGCGGCGCTATCGATGCGCTACTGGCACTGGTCACCGCGGTACTGCTGCTGATCTACAGCCCGCTGCTGGCGGGCATTGTGCTAGTGGCCTGTCTCGCTCAGACCGCGCTGCGCGCAGCGCTGTTTCCCACGCTGCGGGCACACTCACAGGCCCTCATCGCGGCCGAGGCCCGGGTCGACACGCACTTTCTCGAAACGCTGCGCAGCTTCGTTCCCATCAAGCTACTGCAGCAGGAAGGTGACCGGTTCAGCCACTGGGCACGGCAGCGTAGTCACGCCCTCGGCGAAGCGGCCACCCTCGGGCGCTGGCGGGTCGGTGAGAGTGCAACGCTCCGGCTCATCAATGGCAGCGAGCACCTGGTGCTCATCTACTGCGGTGCGCTGGCGGTCAACGAACGGGTCCTGACAATCGGCATGCTCCTCGCCTTCTTAAGCTACCGGCAGCGCTTCGCGCAGGCCTGGGATGGGTTGCTGGACCTGTGGCTGCGCTACCGAATGTTAGGCGTGCACCGCGAGCGATTGGCGGACCTTGCGCTCGCACCGGCCGAATCACGGTCGCCCGGTTGCTCGGTCAGCCAGCGCGCCAGCGCGGAATTCATTGCCGGTGCACGCCTCGAAGCTCGTGACCTGAGCTTTCGCTACGGCGACGATGCCCCCTGGGTACTCGCAGGGCTCAACCTGCACGCGGCCCCCGGGGAGAGCCTCGGCCTGAGCGGGCCAAGCGGCTGTGGCAAGAGTACGCTCGTGAGCCTGCTACTGGGGTTGGAATCCCCCAGCGCCGGCGTGGTGCTGTACGACGGGCGACCATTGCGTGAGGTGGCAGACTTTCGACGCACCGTGGCGGCGGTGATGCAGGATGACGCCCTGCTGAGTGGTTCCCTCGCCGACAACATCTGCGCCTTTGCCGCTCAACCAGACCTTGACCGGATCGCCCGCAGCGCGCAGCTCGCAGACGTGCACGACGCGATCATGACGCTGCCGATGCAGTATCAGACACCCGTTGGGGAACTCGGGCGTCACCTCTCCGGCGGTCAACGCCAGCGTGTGCTGCTGGCCCGGGCTTTGTATCGGCGGCCCCGGCTACTCCTACTGGACGAGGCGACCAGTCACCTCGACGCCGCCAGCGAAGCGCGCATCTGTTCGCGCCTTGCGGCGCTCCCTATGACGCGCATCATTATCGCGCACCGGGCTCAAACGCTGGCTGCCTGCGACCGAGTGCTCATGCTCCCGGGGCCGCAGGCGCGAACGGCTGATGCCGGCTGATGGACGCGCTGGTCTGTGCGCTCAGGTGAGCGCGGACCTGCGAGCGCCCACCAGCGAGGGCCGCTAGTCGAAGTCGCTGGCGCTGTGCCGTTCAGGCACCTGCGTTTCTTCCGGGCCCCAGACCCGATTGACGCGCCGCCCCCGTTGCACGGCGGGGCGCTCCTCGATCTGCTCGGTCCAGCGCACCACGTTCTTGTAGGACGCCACGTCCAGAAACTCAGCAGCGTCGTAGATGTTGTGCTTCACGAGCGCGCCGTACCAGGGGACCGTTGCCATATCCGCGATGGAATACTCGCTGCCGCCCAGGTACTCCGCCTCCGCCAGGCGTCGATCCAGCACATCGAGCTGGCGTTTAACCTCCATGGCGAAGCGGTTGATCGGGTACTCCCACTTCTCTGGCGCGTAGGCGTAGAAGTGGCCAAAGCCGCCGCCCAGATAGGGCGCGCTGCCCATCTGCCAGAACAACCAAGACAGGGCTTCCGCCCGCTCCGGACCCGTGGGCAGGAACTCGCCAAATTTCTCCGACAGGTACATGAGGATCGCGGCCGACTCGAACACCCGCGTGGGCGGATTCGTGCTGTGATCCATCAGCGCCGGGATCTTGGAGTTGGGATTGGCGGCGACAAATCCGCTGCCGAACTGATCGCCGTCACCGATCTTGATCAGCCAGGCATCGTACTCCGCCCCGCTATGCCCAAGGGCCAGCAGTTCCTCCAGCATGATGGTGACCTTAACGCCATTGGGCGTTGCCAGAGAGTAGAGCTGCATCGGGTGCTCGCCGACCGGCAGGTCCTTGTCATGGGTCGGACCGGCGATGGGCCGATTGATGTTGGCAAAGCGACCGCCGCTTTCCGTGTCCCAGGTCCAGACCTTCGGGGGGACGTAGCTTTCTTCAGGCACAGGGAGTCTCCGCAGGAATTTGCTCTAGCTTAGGGCCTGGGCACTCTGATTTCGACGCCGGGGGCTGTCGAGCCCCTGCCCCCGTCGAGCCAGGGTGGCAAACCGGATGTCGCGACGGCGGCCTGATCCTGCTTTTCGTGATCCAGCTAACACCAGCGCCGGGGCCAACTGGGCAGACTGGCGGCGTCTTGTTTGGAGCGATCGCCGTGGCGCTGCTGAGTTTCAATCGTCTGTTTCGCAGCCATCTGTCGGTGGGCGAAGCCGCCAACGACCCCCGCTGGGATGGGCTCGCCGGCAGGCCCGCAGGCGCCCTGGCCGATGGCGAGCAGGAACGGGTACGGCTGCGCATTCTCGACTTCGACCTGCACCAGCGCGACCTGGGCCAGGAACTCGCAACGGAACTGCAGAACCAGGTCCTCGCCCGGCTGCAGGCCGAGCTCGGTCCCGCAGAGACCCTGGCCATCAGTGCCGATGGCTGTTTCGACCTGCATATCCAGGACAGCGCCTCCGTCGATATTGAAAAGTTCTCCGAGCACCTGATGGACCAGGTCTACGGCGAGGCGTTCAGTGTCGCCCGGGCGCTGGTGGAGTGTGAGCTCGTCGTCGAGGACCGCTGACCCGCAGGGAGCGGGCGCACGGTTGCGTATCCCCTGACGGCTCCCTAGCATCGGTCGCACGCAGACCGATCACGGACCATCATGAACCCTTTCGACCTGACCGGCCGACACGCCGTCATTACCGGCGCCTCGTCCGGCTTCGGCCACCACTTTGCCGGAGTGCTGAGCGCCGCGGGCGCTAAAGTCACCCTCGGGGCACGGCGCACAGACAAGCTCGAAGCGCGCGTAGCGGAGATCACCGCAGCGGGCGGCGCGGCGCTGGCGGCACCCCTGGACGTGAACGAGCGCAGCAGCCTGGACGACTTCATCGCCGCCGCCGAAAGCGGCCATGGCCCCATCGACATCCTGATCAACAACGCCGGAGTCGAAGCGGGTGCCAAGACCTACGCCATGATCGACGAGGACGACTGGGACTACGTCCTCAACACCAACCTGAAGAGCGCCTGGCTGCTTTCAAAGCTTTATACGGAGCGCGTGGTGGCCAACAAGCAGGATGGCGGCACCATCATCATGGTCTCTTCCATCACCGATCGGCGCACGATCAAGGGCCAGTTCCCCTACGCAGTGTCCAAGGGCGCCATGACTCGCATGACCGAGGTCATGGCACTCGAAGCGGCACGTTACGGGATTCGCGTCAACGCACTCGCACCAGGGTACATCCTGACGGACGTCAGCAAGGTGCTGCTGGAAAGCGAAGCCGCGCCGGGTTTCAAAAAAGGCATTCCGCTGCGGCGCTTTGGAAACTTCGAGGATCTGGACGGCCCGCTCCTGCTGCTCGCTTCCGATGCCAGCCGCTACATGACCGGCTCGGTACTGACCGTTGACGGTGGCCACGTCTGTGCAGGATTACCGCAATGAACATCGAGCCCTTTGAAATCAACATCCCCGATTCCGCGCTGGACGATCTGAAGGCGCGTCTGGCTGCGACCCGCTGGCCGGAGCGGGAGACCGTCGATGACTGGACCCAGGGCGTCCCGCTCGCCTACATGAAAGAAGTGGTCGACTACTGGCTCACCGGCTACGACTGGCGCCGGGTGGAGGCGGAGCTCAATGCGCTGCCCCAGTTTATGGCCGTGATCGACGATCTGCCGATCTACTTCATCCACCTTCGCTCAAAGGAAGCAGGCGCCAGACCCTTGCTCATCACCCACGGCTGGCCGGGCTCGGTACTCGAGTTCATGAAGGTCTTGGGCCCGCTCACGGATCCCGTCGCCCACGGCGGCGATGCGGCCGATGCCTATCATGTGGTTTGCCCCGCCCTGCCCGGGTACGGGTTCTCTGGCAAGCCGGAGCGCACGGGCTGGAGCATTGAGAAGATCGCCGGCGCCTGGTCCCAGCTGATGGTCGGCCTCGGCTACGACCGCTACTTCGCCCAGGGCGGCGATTGGGGCGCCATCGTGACCCAGGCGATCGCACTGCTCGATACCCAGCACTGCGCCGCGATCCATACCAACATGCCCATCGTCGCCCCGCCGGCTGACCTGATGGACAATCTGACCGAGCGGGAACAGGGTGCGCTCGCCGCCATGCAGTTCTACCAGGCGCAGGACAGCGGCTACTCCAAGCAGCAGTCCACGCGCCCGCAGACGCTCGGCTACGGCCTCGTCGACAGCCCCGCTGGCCAGGCAGCATGGATCCTGGAGAAGTTCTATCAGTGGATGGACTGCGACGGGCATCCGGAGAACGTCGTCAGCCGCGACGAGCTGCTCGACAACGTCACGCTGTACTGGCTGACCGGCAGCGCCGCCTCGTCCGCGCGGCTGTACTGGGAGAGCTTCGCCGGCCCGCGCAATCAGGATCCGGTCACCCTGCCCGTGGGCATCAGCCAGTTTCCCAAGGAGATCTTCCGCACGTCGAAACGCTGGGCGGAGACACGCTTCAAGAACCTCATCCACTACAACGAGCTGGACAAGGGCGGTCACTTCGCTGCCTTCGAGCAGCCGGAGCTGTTCATTGGCGAGGTGCGCGACTGCTTCCGGCAGGCCACCCTGAGCCCGTAACCGGCCATGAGCGCAGACCCGCTGTGGCTGCCGGACCCGGCGACGCTGCCGAGGACGCACCTGCATCATTTCATCACCGCCGTCGGCGCGGCGCACGG
>JBCDIK010000176.1:0-7927 GCA_038749065.1 Pseudomonadota bacterium
AAGCCTTCCCGGCCGCAGGCGGAAAGACGCTCCGGGTGATCACCGGCGATGGCAGCCTGATGATCTTCCTGCGACAGAAAGCACATGGTCATGCCTTCGGTCTGGCCGTAGCCCTGGATGAGCGTACAGGGAAACTTGTCCAGCGCCGCCGCCACGACGCTGTGCGGCATCGGGCCGCCACCGTACTGGATATTGCGCAGGCTCGACAGGTCGAACTCCGAGAACCGCTCATCGGCCATCATCCAGTTGAGCATGGTGGTGATGCCCAGGAACGCCGACACCCGCTCGCGCTCGATCACCTCGAGCGCCGTCCGCGCTTCGAAATTGATCAACACCACCGGGCAACCGTGCGCCAGATAGTTCATGGCGAGCCCGACGGGAATGTGGAACATCTGCCCGGTGAGCGTGTAGACGTCCGTCGGCACGATACGCTCGGCGACGGTCTGGTTCAGCATGCCCATGAACAGCGAGCGATGGGTGTGCAGCGCGCCCTTGGACTCGCCGGTGGTGCCGCCGGTGTACAGAATCAGCACCGGGTCATCGTCGCCGATGTCCGCAGAGACCGCGGGCTCGGAGTCGCTGCCGCTCGCGAGCAGCGTTTCATAGCTGCGGCCCTCTTCAAACCCGAAGACATAGCTGGCCGGTAGCGACGGTGCCAGCGCGGCCGCGGCTTCCTCGTACTCCGGGGCATACATCAACGCCGCGGGCTCACCGTTGGCGACGATGCGCGCAAGCTCCGGCGTCCCCAGACGCCAGTTGAGCGGCTGCGCGATGAGGCCCACGCGGGCGCAGGCGAAGTACACCTCGAGATACTCGATACAGTTCTTCGACAGGATCGCCACCCGGTCTCCTTTGACCAGGCCACTGGCGAGCAGTGCGTTGGCGAGTCGGACGACCCGCTGGTCGAGTTCGCCAAAGGTCATGCGACGACCGGTCGGCACGTCGATGAGTGACTCGCGCGCGGGCGCCAGACGCGCAGTCTTGGCGGGAATCAAGCCGATGTTCACGATCGAGCAATGCCCCCCTCTCCCCAGGTGGCCAATCGATAGTACGCCAATTTGAATCTTATTCAAGTATAGGGAGATCTGGCGAGACCCGGGAGCACAGGCGATAATCGACCGGATGACTGCCAGTGCTGCTTTACCGAAGACCCGTTCTGACCCCCGCGGCGTGGCGCGCCGCCGCCGCATCTTCAGCGCGCTGCACGACTGCGTGCTGGCGCAGGGCTACGTGAGAACGACGCTGGCAGACATCGCCAGAGCTGCGGGCATGCGACCCAGCCACCTGCTCTACTACTTCAAGGGCAAGGAAGACATTCTCGAGCAATACTTCCAGCTCGTCTCCGAGCGCTTCGTGGAGCGGCTCGCCGAGTTTGAGAGCGGCAGTCACGCTGGCCAGATCAGTTCGCTCGTCGACTTCTGGTTCCGCGGCGAGACCAGCACCAAAGGCGAAATTGGCTTCATGCTCGAGTGCTTTGGCGCCGCGGTTCACGACGAGACCCTGCGACAGACCAAAGCGGAGTTCGACAGCTACTGCAAAGCGCACCTGGCGCGCATCTTCAAAAGCGCGCCACAGCCCAAGCGCATCACGCACAAGCGCGCTCGAGAGAACGCCGAGCTGGCCTATTCGATGATGATCGGTCTGCGCTCCGCCGTGTACTTTGACGACGACATCGACCTGGAAGGCGCCCACGCGCTGTTCCTGAAAACCGTGCGGCAGATGTGCGGCTACGCGAGCTAGCGACAGATACGCGAGACGCCCTGTAGATGGAAGGGCACTGCCACTGCCAGCGGGTCCGCTGGCGCATGGACAAGAAGCCGAACTCGGTCAGTGCGTGCAACTGCACCCTTTGCGCCCGCTACGGTGTGCTTTGGGCCTACGGCTACATCGATCACAACATTCATGTCGACGGCCCAACCCGCAGCTATCGCCGCGGCGGCGACAGCGATGGCGACATTGATTTCCACTTCTGCGCGCACTGCGGCTGCGTGACACACTACATCTCAAACGTGGCGGGTGACGACGGCAGATTCTGGAGCGCCGTGAACATGCGACTGACGGAATTGGGACCGATCGCGGACCTGAAGGTCTATCACTTCGATGGGCTCAACACGTTCGCCGATCTCCCCGACGACGGTCGTTGCGTGGCGGATCTGTGGCACTGACAAACAGTTACACGGCAGCCCTAGGGCGCTATGCTCGTCCTGATTACCCCACACTTCAATTTTAGAGCGAGTTCAGCCATCGCAACGGTAGGCACCTCAGACGCGAAGCTGCGGCGCTGCGCGGGTCTGCGACAGGGCAGCCCACAACGCACGAGCCTGACATCGCTGATCATCGCTGCCGTCTGCTGGCTGCCAGCGAGCGCACAGGTGAGTGGCGTGCTCGATGAGGCGCTTTGTCGAGACAGCGCCGGGACGCCACGGGACTGTGCCGTCCTGCTCATACACTCCTACCACCCGGCGCTGAAATGGACGCAGTCACTGTCCGCCGGCGTCGCAGACGCCCTCCGGCCACTGCCGGCGCTGCGCATCGATACGGAGTACCTGGACGCCAAGCGTCGCCCCGAGCTGGAGCACGCCGAGAGCTTTGTGGAGCTACTGCGGGTGAAATACTTCGCGCGGCCGCCTGATGTGATCCTGATCTCCGATGATCCCGCCTTCGACCTGCTCTGGCCGAAGCGCCAGGCCCTGTTCCCGAACGTTCCCATCGTCTTCATGGGTCTGAACGGCCGGCGCCGCGATCTGGCACCGGGCACCCCGGGCCTCACCGGCATCTTCGAGCGGCACGAAACGGATCGCACGGTCGCCCTGGCGCTGGCACTGACCCAGGCCGGGGGCATGGTCGTCATCACAGATACGTCGGAGACGGGTCTGGCCAACGAGCCGACCCTCGAGAGACTCGTCGCCAAATATCCCGATAGAAAGGTACGCATTGAGCGTGACCTGCCCGCGTCACGCCTGGGGCGCCTGAACGATGTCCCCGCAGACTGGCCGATCATTCCCATGCTGCCCCTGCGCGAGCAGGAGAGCGATGGACCGATGCTCTCGCAGCTGCAGTCCGTGGCCTTGCTGCGGGAAGCCCTGCCAAATCCGCTGTTCTATGACGTGGAGTGGCTCATGGGCAGCGGCGTGGTCGGCGGCTACAACCTCTCCGGCACGGACCACGGGCGCCAGGCGGGTGAGCTGGTTGCCGAAGTTCTGCGCGGTCGTTCCGCCGCGAGCCTTGCCTTCCGGGACACGACAGCACATCGCTGGACCTTTGATGCGCGCGAACTCGCCCGCTTCGGCTGGACGCCTGCGGACCTGCCCGCGACGGCAGAACTGTTGTTCACCACACCCAGCTACTGGGACCAGCATCGCACCGTGCTGCTGCCTGCCTCTGCCGTGTTGCTGGCTGCGGCGCTGTTGATCCTGGCCCTGTCAGCCACCGTTGCGCGCCAGCGCCGCAGCGAGCACCGGCTGGCGGCCGCGCTCGGGGCACACAACGCGGGCGTTTTCGAGCTCAAAGGCAGTCAAAGCTACGCGTCCCCACGCTGGCTTGAGCTGTTCGACGCCTCCGACGCGGCACCGTTGTCCAGTGAGCACTGGGAGGCGCCAGCGAGCGCAATGAGCCGCCAGGCCTTTGCCGAGGCGCTCAAGCGACTCACTGCGGGCGCGGCGCGGGAGCGCGTTGAGATCGAGATCGTCGGCAGCCCGCCGCGCACCGTCGACATTCTGATGACACGCAGCAGCACGGGCACCGTGGTTGGCGTGGGCACCGACATCACCGCCCGCCGGCAGCTGGAAGAGGAAGTCTCACGGCAGCACCGGCTGCAGGCGCTGGGCGAGTTGTCCGGCGGGATCGCTCACGACTTCAACAACCTGCTGACCATCGTCAACTGCAACGCACAGCTCATCGCGGATCTATCGGACGATGCAACGACCCGCAGGATCGCCAGCGACATCAGCGAAGCGGGTGCCCGAGCGGCGGACCTGACCTCACAGCTGCTGGCCTTCGGCCGGCCCGAGCCGCTCATCGCCGGCGTCATCGATGTCAACCAGTCCATCGGCCACGCCCATCGACTGCTGCAGCGCCTGATCGGGCCGAATCACGAACTGGTCACCCTCCTCCACGACGAGCCCCTGCCGGTCGCGCTGAGCAGCGCTCATATCGAGCAGGTGCTGACGAACCTGGTGCTCAATGCCCGCGATGCCATGGCAGACGGCGGCAGCATCGCGATCGAAACCGCGCAAACGCTGGATGATGGGCGCAAGATCGCTGTGCTCACCGTGCAGGACACCGGAGTGGGCATTGATCGGGCAACGGGTCAGCGCCTGTTCGAGCCCTTCTTCACCACCAAGAAGGTCGGTGAGGGCAGCGGTCTGGGACTGTCGACGGTGTACGGGATTGTAACCGCCAGCGGCGGCACCGTGGACTACGACTCCACACCGGGTGTTGGCACCACCTTCACCATTCGCTGGCCCTTAAGCGATGCCGAAGGCGCGGCTCCGCGGCCCCCGCCCGCGCATCCTGCAACCACACTGCCCAGGGAGGAGCGCGCCATACTGCTGGTCGAGGACGAGCCCGGGGTGGGCCGGACCACCGAAAACCTGCTGACGATGGCGGGCTATAAGATCACCGTCGCCAAAGACGGTCGCGAAGGGCTGAAGCTGTTTCAACAGGACCCGACCGCCTTCGACCTGGTGCTCTCCGATGTGGTACTGCCTCACATGGACGGCGTCAGCATGATGGCGCAGATCTCTGCCCTGCGGCCAGACATCCGCTTCGGCTTCGTCTCAGGCTACGACCGGCACGCGTCTCTAGCCTCCAGGCTGCCGCTCAGCGTCGAGATGCTGAACAAGCCCTTCTCGCGCCGGGAGCTCTACGCCTTTGTCGATCAGCGCCTGCAGGCCACGCACAGTCTCGCCGCAGATCTTTCAGAGACTCGCCCCGACCCGAAGCCGCTGACGTCATGAGTGATCCCGCGCCGATGTGATCGCGCCACTCAGCTCATCGACCAGGTGATCCAGAGGGCGCGATGTGTCTGCTTTCAGAACCGTCGCCAGCCCCAGAGGGCCCAGAGCCGCCTGCGAGCGAATCGCCTCATCGCTCATGCCGTCCACGACCAAGGCATCGTCGAGGTGTCCCGGGTGCCGAACGCGCTGCCGGAATCGCGCCACCGCCAGATCCGCGGGGCATTCGCAATGCACCTCGATCAGGTGCGGCGCCCGCGTCCGCAGCGAATCCACCGGCGTACCAGACTCGCGCCGGGCTGATCCGGGATGGCGCCAGAAGGAGACCGCAACGCACGCGGGGCGCTGCTCGATCTGATGCAGAAACAGCGCATCGCTTGCGCGGCTGAGCCGCTGGCGCCAGGCGGGATCACCAACACCCAACGCCTCGAACAGGCTCTCCAGAATCTCATCCTTATCGAGAAAGGGTAGCGTCAGTCGCTGGGCGAGCGCACGACCGAGCGCCGTCTTGCCCGACGCCGGCGCGCCAGAGAGGATAATAGTGTCAGAGACCGTCGGCGCTTTGGCCACCACCGTTCGGCCCGTCAGGTGTCCAGATCGATGACCACCAGATTGGCGTCGGCCCAATCGGGAATCCACTTGGGCACGTTCGGGCGCAGCCGCGTGAACACTTCCTTGGTATAGGCCGGGTCATCGAGCACCGTGCGGGCACGCCCGGTGTAGGTCTCCCCCTTGATGAAGACGGACACGGGCACGTTGCCGTCCTGGAAGGCCCGCCACCAGCGACCATCCGCGCCGGCAAACACCTGATCGCCCTCCCGCAGATAGTTCACCGGCAGTTCCCGGCCATCGGGAAAGGTGAGGATCATGACGATCTCCGCGCGCTCACCGTCCGGCTGGGACTTGAGTTCCGACAGCACGTTCGCGTTCATCACGAAGGCGAAGTACAGCTTCGCGCCCAGGTACAGCACCGCCAGGGTGACGCCGATGATCAGCAACCATTTCATAGAGAGTCTCCTTCCTTTAGCGGGATGCCGGTAGCGACCAGCGTCGCATCAACTCGCGAAAGTCAGCGAGCACGGCGGTTTTCTCCGTCCCCGCACCATAGGCCACGCGAAGCGCGGTGCTCCCCAGGCTCGCCATCAGGTAGGTCCGGCGGCGGACCATTGAAACATCGGTACCGGGCTCCAGTTCAGCCATGCGGGCCGCGTAGCTGTCCGCGATGCGGTCATTATGCGCGGCGTCAACCTCACCCAGCACGGTGTTGGCCTGCGCGCTGATCCACAGCCGCAGGAACGTCGGATCACTCTCACACACCTCAACGAACTGCTCGAACAGCCAGCGGGCAGCCTCATTCAGCGCGTCCAGGGAACCCGCCGCAGCAACTTTCTCCTGCCAGTCCGCTTCGATCTGATCGAAGTGGACAGCCAGGATGGTCCAGAGCAGCGCGTTCTTGTCCGGAAAGTACTGGTAGACCGAGCTGATCGCGACCCCTGAGCCCTCCGCGATCTCCCGCATGCTCACCGCATCGTTGCCCCGCTCAGCGATGAGCACCCGGGCCGTTTCCAGGATGCGCTCGAAGCGCTCCCGGCTGCGTTTCTGCTTCGGCAGGCGGCGGGGCTGCGGTGACGTCATCGATTCTCCTTGACGAAATAAGATCAATGCTCATATTATCACGCTCTAAATATGATCATTGATCGCTTTTTTGAACACAGATCGAAAGGAGCAAGTCCATGGGAGTCCCCGCCGCCATCCTCGAACCGCAACGGCTCAAAACGCTGGACATCCATGCCGATAGCAATGCCGGCTCGATCATCGCTGCGATCCATGCGGTGTGCAGCGCGCAGGGTCGACCCGCACCGCGCGACATCGACCCGACCGCGCAGGGAGAGCAGGCATGAGCCGGATCGCAACGAGTCAGGGAGACGCCTTGAAAGCACGAGCGGCCAAGGTCATCCCGAAAGGTGTCTACGGTCATCAGTCTGTGCAGGCGCACAGCAGGCGGACACCACAGTTTTTCGCGCGCGCCCGCGGCGCGCACGTTTGGGACTACGATGAGAACCGCTACATCGATTACCTGTGCGCCTTCGGCCCTAACCTTCTCGGCTACGCCCATCCGGCGATTGACGAGGCGTATCAGCGCCAGATGCGCGACGTGGATACCTGCGTTGGCCCCTCGGCCCGCATGGTGGAACTGGCGGAAGCCTATGTCGAGCAGTTCCAGCACGCGCAGTGGGCGATGTTTTGCAAGAACGGCACGGACGCGACCACCATCGGGCTCATGAGTGCCCGAGCCTTTCGCAACAAGCGAAAAGTGTTGCGGGCAACGGGTGCCTATCATGGCGCGACCACCTGGTGCACGCCCATGGAACCGGGCACGCTGCCCGAAGAAAAGGCCCACTTCATCAACTACGAGTACGGCAATGTCGACAGCCTGCGGGCTGCGGCGGAGCTCGCCGGTGATGATCTGGCCGGCGTGATCGCCACCCCCTTTCGCCACGAGGTCATCCAGCCTCAGTTCGTGCCCGAAGCCGTGTTTGCCCAGGAGGCCCGCGCGCTCTGCGACCGGGCGGACGCACTGCTGATCCTGGACGATGTCCGGGCCGGTCTGCGGCTGTCGCGAGAATGCAGCTGGGCCGCCTTTGGGGTCGCACCGGATCTGGTGGCCTGGGGCAAGACGCTCGCCAACGGCCATGCGCTCTCGGCCGTGACTGGCAACGAGCGCAGCCGTCCGGCGGCGTCCGATATTTTTGTCACCGGCTCGTTCTGGATGGGCGCCGCCGCGCTCGCTGCCGGGCTGGAAACCTTAAGTCACCTCCGGACCAGCGACTACCTTGAAGTCACCGTTCGGCTCGGTGAGCGCCTGCGCGCAGGTCTGGAGGGAGTGGCCCGCCAATCCGGGCTATCGATCGATCAGACCGGGCCAGCGCAGATGCCGCTCATCATGATCAACGGCGAAGACGGCGAGCGTG
>JBCDIK010000177.1:0-7818 GCA_038749065.1 Pseudomonadota bacterium
AGCACCACATACCAGTGCCAGGGGCTACTCATCATCGCTGGCCTCCGTCGGCCCGGCGAAGGGCAGTTCGCTCGCCTGCTCGAAGCGCGCTTTGTTCGCGGGTAGGCAGACCCACAGCACCAGGCCCGAGAATCCCAGGGCGAGGGCGATTAGGGAGAACAGAGTCGCGGTCATGGCTGCGCTCCATAGCGGCGCATGTCCGTCCCCAGGTTCTGCAGGTAAGTGATCAGGGCCTGCGCTTCGGTGACACCGGCGACCGCCGCCGCCGCCCCTTCGATGTCCGCGTCGCTGTAGGGCACGCCGAGGGTACGCAGGGCTTCGAGCTTCGCGGCGGTGTGGCGGCCATCGAGTTCACGGTCAAAGAGCCAGGGATACGCGGGCATGTTCGATACGGGCACCACGGAGCGGGGGTTGTACAGGTGCGCACCGTGCCAGTCGTCGCTGTAGCGACCGCCGATACGCGCCAGGTCCGGCCCGGTGCGCTTGGAGCCCCACAGGAAGGGATGCTCGTAAACGTCTTCGCCGGCGATGCTGTAGTGACCGTAGCGAGCCGTTTCCTCGCGCAGGGAGCGCACCATCTGTGTGTGGCAGACCGTGCAGCCTTCCCGGATGTAGATGTCGCGCCCTTCGAGGGCGACCGGCGAGTAGGGCTCAAGGGTCTC
Organism: Pseudomonadota bacterium; assembly: GCA_038749065.1. Lineage (GTDB taxonomy): Bacteria > Pseudomonadota > Gammaproteobacteria > Pseudomonadales > Azotimanducaceae > CALHVX01. The sequence continues at coordinate 663 of JBCDIK010000177.1, forward strand.
AAGCGCCGGGGTGCGATGCTCGTTGAAGATCAGCGGCAGCAACTCGACCATGCCGCCGAAGCTCACGGCGCCCAGGGTCAGGACGATCAGCAGTCCGACGTGGCGTTCGATCCAGTCATGCATTTGCGGCAGCCTCCGGTGTCGCGTTCACGGGGACCAGCGGTGTCGCTGGCCGCGGCGCTTCTTCTGCGCGGTCGCCGGTGGCTGTGCGATAGACGTTGTAGGCCATGATCAGCATCCCGGCGAAGAAGATCGCGCCGCCCAGGAAGCGCACGTAGTAGCCGGGGTAGCTCGCGTCGACGGATTCCGTAAAGCTGTAGGTCAGCGTGCCGTCGACGTTGGTGGCGCGCCACATGAGCCCCTGCAGCAGGCCGTTCACCCACATGCTGGCGATGTAGATGACCGTGCCCAGCGTCGACAGCCAGAAGTGCAGATTGATGAGCGTCACGCTGTACATATCGCCCTGCCGACGCCCGAAGACGATGGGGATCAGGTGATACATGGCGCCGATGCTGACCATGGCCACCCAGCCCAGGGCGCCGGAGTGCACATGGCCGACGGTCCAGTCCGTGTTGTGAGACAGCGCGTTGACCGTCTTGATGGACATCATCGGCCCCTCGAAGGTCGACATGCCGTAGAACGACAGCGCCACGATCAGGAACTTGATGATCGGGTCCGTGCGCAGTTTGTCCCAGGCACCGGACAGCGTCATGATCCCGTTGATCATGCCGCCCCAGGACGGCGCCATCAGGACCAGCGACATGACCATGCCCAGGTTCTGCGCCCAGTCCGGCAGCGAGGTGTAGTGCAGGTGGTGGGGCCCCGCCCACACATAGATGGCGATCAATGCCCAGAAGTGCACGATGGACAGCCGGTAGCTGTACACCGGACGTTCCGCCTGCTTGGGTACGAAGTAGTACATGATCCCCAGGAAACCGGCGGTCAGGAAAAAACCCACGGCGTTGTGGCCGTACCACCACTGCACCATGGCGTCGACGGAGCCTGAGAAGATTGAGTAGCTCTTGAACGCCGACACGGGGATCGCGAGGCTGTTGAAGATGTGCAGCACCGCAACGCCCACGATGAGCGCGCCGTAGAACCAGTTGGCCACATAGATGTGTGACACCTTGCGCTGACCAATGGTGCCGAAGAACACGATGCCGAACGCGACCCAGACCAGGGCGATCGCTATGTCGATGGGCCACTCGAGCTCTGCGTATTCCTTGCTGGTCGTGATGCCCAGGGGCAGGGTGATGGCGGCGCTTAGGATGATGAGCTGCCAGCCCCAGAACACGAAGCTGGCGAGCCAGGGCAGGAACAGCCGCGTCTGGCAGGTGCGCTGCACCACATAAAACGCGGTGCCCATGAGTGCGCAGCCCCCGAAGGCGAAGATCACCGCGTTGGTATGCAGGGGCCGTAGGCGCCCGTAGGACAGCCAGGGCAGATCGAAGTTGAGTGCGGGCCAGGCGAGCTGCGCGGCAATGAGCAGGCCAACGCCCATACCGACAATGCCCCAGACCACGGTCATGATGGCAAAGCCGCGCACAGTCGTCAGATCATAGGTTTCAGTCGTCGACACAGGCGTCCTCTTCACTCTCGCCCTCAGGCGATCAGGCTTCTTGATATGGCACGGCAGCTTAGCGACGCCGTGCTTAGGCGCTATACGGGGATGCCCCTAGGGCAGTGCGCAATCAGCCATGAACGGCGAGCACGTCACGGTCGATGCGGCTGACGATCTTCTGCGCGCTGTTGCCGATGCCAAACTTCTGGCGGCGGCGCTTGGCGCTGGTGCCAACAACCAGCAGCGGCGCGCGGATCTTGCCGGCGACCTGCATCACGCATTGGCCCACTTTGCCGGTAGGAAAGTGCAGGGCCGATTTGGGAATGTCATATTCCTTCGACAGCGCCTGCAGCCGTGGCTGTGCGCGCTTGAGGAAGCGCTGGCGATGCGCCCGGCTGTCGATCAGGTCCAGATCTCGCAGGATCTTTGAGCTTTCAACCACACATACGCAGTGGACGTTGGTCTCGAGCACCTGCGCTGCCTGCGTTGCAGCCTTGAGCACAGCGCGATTAAGGCGCTCGTGCTGCGAATCGTCGCGGCGCAGGTCGATGGTTGCCAGCACCGGCCCGGAAAGCTGCTTCCGGCGCCGGGGCTTGCTGTTCGCAAACCAGATTGGCACTGGCGCTTTCATGAGCAGGCCCCAATCGAGCGGCTCGTGCAGAAAACGATCGCCCGCCGGGTGCGATGTCTTGATGATCAGATCTGCCGACGTCGACGAAACGTTGGCCGCGACCCAGTCGTCGATGGCGGCGGTCCACACCACGCGCTGTCGTATCGGCTGCGGCAGAGTGCGGCCGGTAAAACGATCATCGTCCTGCAGCAACGCCTGCAGCCAGCGACGGCGATCGTCGCGCAGAGCGCGCTTAAGCACGCGCCGGGTTTCGACCGCGACGTTCTCATCGTCCGCCAGGGGGTCATAGCAGAAGCTTGCAAGGGACAGCGCGCTGCCCGCCCGCTCCATCAGTTTTACGCTGAGATCCAGCGCGGCCTGGGGGTGCTTCGGCTTGTCGAGAATCGTGAAGATACGTTTCATCGGTCGTCTTCCAGAATGACGGGTAACCCCGGGGCAACAAAGCGCAGCAGCTCGCCGCTTTGCAGCAGGGGCTTGTAGAAAATGTGTTCGATCCCCGCGGCGGCGGCATCGCGCTGCAGGCTGTACTCGTGGCGCGAGAGCGTCAGGGCAAAGGGGCTGGGGTTGGCCTGGGCGCGCAGCCAGTGAAAGAGATCGATGCCTTCGCTGCCGCGGGCACCGGCCGCGCAGAGCACGATGGCCGGCTCCGGCAGGGGCCAGCGGCCTTTAAACTGGCCCGTGCTGGCGAAGGTCTGGCAGGGCAGGCCCAGCAGGTCGAACAGGCCCGAGACGCTGTCGCACACGGCGAAGTCCGGCTCGATGACGCAGATCTGCGGTTGCTCGGGGGTGGTGCTGAGGGGCGAGCCTTCCATGGTGAACACCATAGGAAGGCGTGTTTCGGCTGCCTATGCGTAGATTCCACTAGGGTCCCGCGACTGTGGATGCGCGACCGTGGACGCACGGCCCCCCATCTCAGGACGGCTCGGAGTCCAGATCCTCCAACGCCAGGCTCAGGCGCACCAGGTCGGCGAGGGAACGGGCGCCGGTCTTCTTCATGACCGCGCTCCGGTGAATCTCCACCGTCCGCTCGCTGATCTCCAGCTCGATGGCAATCACCTTGTTGGCCTGCCCGGCCGCCACGCGCCCGAAGACCTGCTGCTCCCGCGGCGTCAGCGTGGCCACCCGCTCGCGGACCTGCGCTGCCGCGGTCGCCTGTTCCAGGCGATTGTCGGCCACGGACAGCGCTTCGTTGATGCAGTCGAGTAGTTCCTGGTCCCGGAAGGGTTTGCGCAGAAAGTCCACCGCGCCCCGGCGCATGGCTTCCACCGCCATCGGCACGTCACCGTGTCCGGTGATGAAGATGATGGGCAGTGGCGAGTCCTGCTCCGCCAGGGCGCGCTGCAGATCGAGACCGCTCATTCCCGGCATGCGAATGTCCAGGACCAGCACGCCGCCCTGGTCGGCCGTGTGCTGCTCTAAGAATGCGGTCGCGCTGTCGAAGGCGACATGGGCAATGTCGACGGAGTCCAACAGCATGCCGATCGCATCGCGAACCGGCTCATCGTCATCGACCACGTATACGGTGCGGGTGTCAGTCATCGGTCTCGTCCAGCGGGAGCCGCAGCTCGAAAGTGCAGCCTGCATCCGGGTTGTTGGTAAAGCTCAGGGCGCCTCGATGGGCTTCGGCGATGGAGCGACAGATCGACAGGCCCATCCCCATGCCATCCGCCTTGGTGCTGTGAAACGCCTCGAACACCGCGTCGGCATCATCGTCGGCAATCCCGGGGCCACTGTCGATCACGCGGATCAGCGCCTGCTGGTCCGCTTCATGGAGCTCGACGCGAACTCGGGCGGGCCCCGTCGACCCCTGGGTATACATCGCGTCGATGGCGTTGCGGATCAGGTTGATGACGACCTGCTGAATCTGCACCGGGTCGCAATGACACATGATCGTGCGGTCCACATCGAACGCCAGGGCAATGCTGTGGAGCTTGGCATCAGGCTCCGTTAAGAGGATCAGCTCCCGCAGCAGGCGCGACAGGTCGGTCCACTCCCGCTGCCCGTCTTCGTTGCGCACGAAGCGTTGGATCCGCTCGATCACTGCTCCGGCGCGCAGCGCCTGCTTGCTCAACTTGCCCAGCGCCTCCGCCAGTTTGTCCCGGTCGAGTCTTTCCCGGTCCAGCAGACGTTGACAGGCCTGGGAGTACATGGCGATCGCGGTCAGGGGCTGGTTGATCTCGTGGGCGATGCTGGCGGTCATCTCGCCCATGGTGCTGAGACGTCCGACCTGGGCGAGGCGCTCACGCTGCTCGGCGATATGCGCCATCGCATCTTTCTGCTCCGTCAGGTCGCGAATAACACCGGCGAAATAGCGCTCGCTGCCGGTGTTGATCTCGCTGATCGCCAATGAGATGGGAAAGCGCGAGCCATCGGCCTTCTGCGCGGTCAGCTCGCGCCCGATCCCGATGATCTTGGCATTGCCGGTGCGCAGATAGTGCTCGATGAAGGACTGGTGTGCAGAGCGATGCGGCTCGGGCATCAGGGCGCCGACGGGTTGATTGAGCAGCGCCTGCGCCTCGTGGCCGAACATGCGGGAGGTCGCCGCGTTGACGCTGTGAATCATGCCCAGCGCGTCGATGATGATGATGGCGTCGACGGCGGCATCGAGAATTTTAAGGGCGTTGTCCTGCAGCCAGGCGCTGCCGTCATCGGGCGGCATAATCGTCGTGGGTTCCCGCCGTTACCTTGCTGGTCAACATAGCACGATCGCAGGCCCCCCAGAGGGTCCCCGGCAGCTAGGTAGTTTCCGAAGTCCGGTCCTTGGAAGTGCGGATATGGCGTGCGCTTGCGCCCGCTTACTGTGCCAGCTCCCGTCACCACTGCAGGGATCCGAAGATGACTTACCACCACGTTCTGGTCGCGATCGACATGACCGATGAAGCGGACGAAGTCCTGACCGCGGCGCGCTCGCTGGCAGATCGATACGGGGCGCGGCTGTCCGCCATTTCCGTCGTGCGCCCGCTGGCCGGCGTGTATGGCTTTGACATGGCCCCGGTGAGCCAGGGCACCGTGCCCTTTGAGCAGCAGGCGATCGATCAGGCACGCGGCAAGCTGGAAGCGTTCGGCGGCATCTACGGCATCGAGCGCTCGGATCAGCATGTGGTGCTCGGCGGGCCGGCCCATGAAATTCGGCGGGCCTCGGAAGAGCTGGACGCGGACGTGATTGTGATCGGCACGCATGGCCGGCATGGGCTTGGGCGCCTGCTGGGCTCAACGGCGAACGCGGTGCTGCACGGTGTGACTCGCGATGTGCTGGTGATCCGAATCTCCGATGGGGATTGACCGTTTGGCGCCCTGGCTCGTGCTGCTGGTGCTGGCCAGCGCCGGCGGGTGCGAATCGGAAAGCCGCGGCTTCGTGCTGCCGCCGGGAGACAGCCAGGCTGGGCGAGCCGCCTTCGTCGCGCTGGGCTGCCCGGGCTGTCACTTCGTGCCGGGCGATATCGAGCGTAACCCGGCTCTGGGCTTTGGTGAGATCAGCGTACGCCTCGGTGGGCCGGTGAGCCGCGTGAAGCGCTACGGGGAACTGGTCACGGCGGTGATTCACCCGCAGGCGTCGCTGGCCCGCGGTCCCAACGTGCCCTACGCCGATGCCCAGGGACGCTCACCGATGCCGGATTACAACGCCCGCATGACCGTGCGGGAACTGGTGGACATCACGCACTATCTCAAAGACGTTTACGGCGTCTGGGCTCCGCATTACAACCCATACTTCACGGGCGAGCCGCTGGCTGCCGCTACACATTGATCGCGCCGGTATCCGCGGGCGCCCAGACGCGCAGCAACGCCGCGGCGCGCTGCGGGTCCTCCGCCAGCAGCGCATCACCACGCTCAATCACCTCGGGAATACGGCTGGCGTCGCGGCGCAGATCGGCGATGCGGAACTGTTGCTCCCCCGTTTGCCGTGCGCCCAGCAGTTCGCCGGGACCGCGCAGCTTGAGGTCCTGCTCGGCGATGAAGAACCCGTCCTGGCTGTCGCGGATGACACTCAGCCGCTCCCGGGCGATCTTGCCCAGGGGCGTGCGGTAGAGGAGCACGCAGTGCGACGCCTCGCTGCCGCGGCCTACCCGACCGCGAAGCTGATGCAACTGTGACAGGCCCAGGCGGTTGGGATCCTCGATCACCATCAGCGTGGCGTTGGGCACGTCGACGCCCACCTCCACGACCGTGGTGGCGACCAGCAGCATGCGCTCTGCCGCCTTGAAGGCCGCCATGACGGCCGCCTTGTCCTGCGCGCTCATGCGCCCGTGCAGCAGGGCGACCTGATCGGCACCGAAGCGCGCGGCCAGCTCCTCGAACACGGTCTCGGCGGCGGCGGCCTCGAGCTGCTCGGAGGGCTCGATGAGCGTGCACACCCAGTAGGCCTGCTGCCCGCGCGCGAACACCGCGCTGAGCCGCTCGATCACGGCCTCGCGCCGATCGTTGCTGATCGCGACGGTCTGGATCGGCTGCCGGCCCCGGGGCAGCTCGTCGATCAGCGACACCGCCATGTCGGCATACAGCGCCATGGTCAGCGTGCGGGGAATGGGGGTCGCGGTCATGATGAGCTGGTGCGGCAGGCGCCCCTTGTCGCGCAGGGCCATGCGCTGGTGCACGCCGAACCGGTGCTGCTCATCGATCACTGTCAGCCCCAGCTTGTGGAAGCTGACACTGTGCTGGAACAGCGCATGGGTGCCGATCACAACCAGTGCTCGGCCGCTGGCCACGGCTGCCTCCCGCGCCCGCCGCTCCCGGGCACCGAGCGCACCGGTGATCAGCACCACTTCGATGCCCAGCGGCGACAGCCAGGCAGAAAAGTTCAGGTAGTGCTGTTCTGCCAGGATCTCCGTTGGCGCCATAAGCGCGGTCTGAGCGTCATGTTCCGCTGCGCGAATCGCGGCGAAGGCGGCGACCACGGTTTTGCCAGAGCCGACGTCGCCCTGGATCAGCCGCAGCATGGGTTCTGCCCGCCCCAGATCGTTCAGCAC
>JBCDIK010000178.1:0-7803 GCA_038749065.1 Pseudomonadota bacterium
AGGCCTACGAGGGCGTCGTGATCGGCAAGAAGCACCGCGGCCTCAACTCGGCCTTCACTGTGCGCAAGATTTCCCACGGCGTGGGCGTTGAGCGGTCCTTCCAGACGCATTCGCCGCTCATCGAGTCCATCACCGTGAAGCGCCGTGGCGATGTTCGCCAGGCCAAACTCTACTACCTCCGCGAACGTTCTGGCCGCGCCGCGCGCATCAAGGAAAAGGTGTAGCTCCTGCCGGGTTCGCCACCGCGCGAACTCGATCCGGAGATCGCGCAGTTTCTGGACGAGGTCTGGCTCGAAGCCGGGCTGAGTGACAATACGCTCGCGGGTTACCGGCGCGATCTCACCGCGCTGCGCAACATGCTGGGCAGCCCCCTGCTACAAGCTTCGGCGGCGGCGCTCGAAGGGGTTCTCGCCGCCCGGTTCGAAAACGGCAGCAGCGCCCGAAGCGCTGCCCGCTGGCTCTCAAGCGTTCGCCGGTTTTATCGGCAGGCGGTGGCCAATGGCAGAATGCACACGGATCCAAGCGCCGGCCTGAAGTCCCCCCGGCTGGGTCGGCCGCTACCGAAAACGCTCTCCGAGCAGGACGTCGAGCGCCTCCTCGCTGCACCGGCAGTGGACACGCTCCAGGGGCTTCGGGACCGCACCATGCTGGAACTGCTCTACGCGACCGGTCTGCGGGTCTCCGAACTCGTGACTCTGACACCGTCGGCGGTCAACCTGCGCCAAGGGGTGGTGCGGGTGCTTGGCAAAGGGGGCAAGGAGCGGCTGGTCCCTCTGGGTGAGCAGGCCGCAGCCTGGGTCGCGCGGTACCTGGCAGCACGGACAGACGCCAGCGTCGGCGCACCCTTAGCGGGCGCGGCGCTGTTTCCCAGCAACCGCGGTCGGGCCATGACCCGCCAGACCTTCTGGCACGCGATCCGCAAGTACGCCCTCAAGGCAGGCATCGCGGCACCGGTGTCGCCCCACGTGCTGCGACACGCCTTTGCCACCCATCTCGTCAACCATGGTGCCGACCTGAGGGCGGTGCAGCTCATGCTCGGGCACGCGGATCTCTCCACCACCCAGATCTATACTCACGTGGCGGCCCAACGCCTGAAATCTCTCCACGCCGAGCATCACCCCCGCGGCTAGGCCCCAACCTGGGAGCGAACGCTGCGGCGGAATTCTGCGGCGCCGTTGTGGTCAGACAGTAACGGGCCTGCGGTACCATGCGGCCTGATGCATCATTTCGCCGTCGGCCCTGAACGGGGTCGGGTGCGAGCAACCTGGAAGTCCAAGTCATGACCAGCCTGTCGAACCGAGTCTCCCCTAGCCGCGCCCGAGCCATGCTGTTGGCCGGGGTCACCGCCGTGCTGACCGCGATGCTCCTCAGCACCAGCCTGCTGGCGGCGCCTCAGCCCGAAGAAAAAGAGGTGGCGATCGGCGTGAAGGGGGGCGAGAAAATCGCTGCCCAGCTCAAGCGGTTGCGTCCGGACCTGCCGATCGAATCCGTCACAGCGACCCCTGCTGACGGGATCGTGGCCGTGAATCTGAGTGACGGTTCGACCTACTACGGCACTGCGGATGGCCGCTACTTGCTCAGCGGTGATCTGTTCAGCCTGACGGGGGTCGAGCTCGTTAACGTCTCGGAATCGGAGCGGTCGGTGAAACGACGCGAGGTCCTGGCCGCCATCAACACTGGGGACACCGTGACCTTCGCACCGGCGAAGGAAACCAAGGCTTCCCTGTACGTCTTTACCGATGTCGACTGCGGCTATTGCCGCAAGCTGCACCAGGAAGTTCCGGCGCTGAACGCCAAGGGCATTGCGGTGCATTACCTCGCCTATCCGCGCGCCGGCGTCGGTTCGAAGTCTTACGACAAGATCGTTTCGGCCTGGTGTGCGGATGACCGGCAGGACGCGCTGACGCGACTGAAAGCGGGGCAGACCATCGCCGATCGGACCTGCGCCAACCCGGTTGCCGATCAGTACGGGCTCGGACGTGCGCTCGGTATCAGCGGAACGCCGGCTATCATTCTGCAGGACGGCACGCTCCTGCCCGGTTACCTGCCTGCCGAGCAGCTGGCGGAGACCATGGGCATCTGAATCCCGCCGGACCGTGGTACCGTGCGCGCCTCATGAGTAACGGGCGCAGGGACCTTGGAGAAATCCGCTCAGAATACAGCTGACCATCAAAGCGCCCGCGGACCCGAGGACGGGTACGGACCTGTCCTCGGGTCCGCGCTTGCACCGCTGCGGATCGGCCTGCTCGGACTGGGCACCGTCGCCCAAGGTGTGCTGGACATTATCGGCGCTCAGCCGGCGCGCCTCGCCGCTCGCGCGCAGCGGCCGTTGCAGGTCGATGCCGTTGCCAGCCGGCGCCTGCGCGAGGAGGCAACGCTCCACGGGGCGCGCTTTAGTACCGATCTCGAGGCGCTCGTCGCAGAACCGGCGCTGGACCTGATCGTCGAGTGTATTGGCGGAATCGAGCCGGCCCGGTCCCTGGTGGCGGCGGCGCTGACCGCCGGCAAGTCTGTCGTCACAGCCAACAAGGCACTCATCGCCGAGCACGGCAATGAGCTGGAAGCGCTGGCGGCCCAGCACGACGTGCGGCTGGCCTACGAAGCCGCCGTGGCCGGCGGCATTCCGGTGCTCAACGCGCTGACCGCGGGGCTCAGCGCCAACCGGATCGACTGGCTCGCGGGCATTATCAACGGGACGTCGAACTACATCCTGACCGCCATGGCCCAGGGCGGGCAGAGCTTTGCCGAGGCCCTCGCCGATGCCCAGCGGCTGGGCTACGCGGAGGCGGATCCGACCTTCGATGTTGGCGGCATCGATGCGGCCCACAAGCTGGCGATCCTGGCAGCGCTCGCTTTCGATACGCAGTTCGCTTTCGCCCAGTTGCCAGTGGAGGGGATCGAGCAGGTCACCCCGGAGGATATGGACTACGCGCAGCAGCTCGGCTACGTCATCAAGCACGTGGGCCTGGCGCGGCGTCACGAGCAGGGTCTCGACGCCCGTGTGCATCCGGCGCTGGTGCCGAAGGAGGCGCTGCTGGCCAGGACCGACGGCGTGACCAATGCGGTCGTGGTCGGCGGGGACGCGGTGGGAATTACCGCGTACGTGGGTCCCGGCGCCGGGCGGTTGCCGACCGCATCGGCGGTGGTTGCCGACCTGGTGGCACTCGCGCGCGATGTGCTGCCACCGCGCATCGCGACCGAATCCCTGCGCCCGGTCGGCATCGAGCAGGCTCGCTGTGGCTACTACCTGCATCTGCCCTGCCTCGATGAGCCCGGGGTCTTCGCCAAGGTTGCGACAGTGCTCGGCGCCTTCGATATCAGCATCGATTCGGTCATTCAGCGGGAGCAGGCGGTCGATCGGGCCAGCGGCTCGCCGCGGGTGCCGGTGGTGCTGATCACTCACCGGGTCGCCGAGGCCGCGCTGCGCCAGGCCGTGGCGGAGCTGGAAGCGCTGCCGGCGGTGGTCGGCACGGTGCGCGTGATTCGGGTGGAGCAGTTTGATGACCGCTGAGCCTAAGTGACGGCGCCAGCGGTCATTCTGACCCGGCAGCCGGAGGGCGAGCCGGTGCCCCTGGCCGCGGATGCGCAGCCCCAGGCGCTTGAGCCGCGAACGCCGGCGCAGCGGCTGGATGAGATCTACCGCGCCCGTGCCTGCGAGCCGGAAGCGGCCCGCGCGCTGGATCTGACGGCGCTGCTGCGACCAGCGGACCTGCCGGACATCGACCGCGCGGCAGCGCGGCTGGCACAGGCGGTAGTTGACGCGCAGCGCATCCTGATCGTCGGGGACTTCGACGCCGATGGCGCGACCTCGGTGGCGCTGGCCATGCGTGTGCTGCGGGGTTTTGGGGCTAAGGACCCCGCGTTTTTAGTGCCGAACCGCTTTGAGTTCGGCTACGGGCTCTCGCCGGAGATCGTCGAGCTGGCCGCTCGCCAGTCGCCGGATCTGATCGTGACCGTCGACAACGGCGTCGCCAGCGTCGAGGGCGTCGCGCGAGCCAATGCGCTGGGGATCGATGTCATCGTGACCGACCATCATCTCCCCGGCGCCGTTGCCCCGGCCGCCTATGCGATCGTCAATCCGGTGCTGCCGGACTCGCGCTTTGGGTCCCGTGCCCTGGCCGGCGTCGGAGTCATCTACTACGTGCTCGGGGCCACCCGAGCCGCGCTGCAGGAGCAGGGCTGGTTTGCCGAGCGCCCGGCGGTGAATCTGGCCCGCTATCTGGATCTGGTCGCGCTCGGAACCGTGGCCGACGTCGTGCCGCTCGATCACAACAATCGCATCCTTGTCGCCCAGGGGCTGCGACGCATGCGGGCCGGGGCCTGCTGCGAAGGCCTGAAGGCGATGCTCGAGTTCGCGGGCCGCGAGCGCGCCGCGCTCTCAGCGGCGGATCTGGGCTTTGCGCTCGGCCCCCGCCTGAACGCTGCGGGCCGGCTCGACGACATGACCATCGGGATCCGTTGCCTGCTCGCCGACGAGCCGAATGAGGCACGGCGGCTGGCCAAGGCGTTGAACGAGTTGAACCAGGTGCGCCGGGAGCTGGAAGCGGAGATGGTGGCCGAAGCGGAACTGCATGCGGCGCAGGCACTGCAGCAGGCGCTCGAGGCCCTGCCCACGGCAGCCGCTGGTGACCTGCCGGCCAGCGAGCCGCGCGGGATCGCGGTCTTTGATCCGCTGTGGCATCAGGGCGTGGTCGGACTCGTCGCCGGTCGCCTCAAGGATCGCCTGGCGCGGCCGGTGATTGCCTTTGCGCAAGCCGGCGATGCGGCGCCCGGGGAACTGAAAGGTTCCGCGCGCTCCGTCGCGGGAGTTCACATCCGCGATCTGCTCGACGGGATTGCCACCCGGTATCCCGGGCTCATTCGAAAATTCGGGGGCCATGCCATGGCCGCCGGGCTGAGCATTGCCGAGATCCACTTCAAACAGTTCTCGAAGATCTTCGCTGACGCGGTGGCGAATGAGTTACCAGCGAGCGCGCTGATGCGCAGTTTCGAGACGGACGGCGCGCTCCCGACCGCCGAACTCACCGTCGCGCTCGCTCGGGCGCTGGCGGCGGGGGGGCCCTGGGGCCAGCAGTTTCCGGAGCCAAGCTTCCACGGCGACTTTGCCGTGGTCAGTCAGCGTGTCGTTGGCGATGGCCATCTCAAGCTCACACTGCAGCGCGACAATGCGCTCTTTGATGCCATCGCGTTCCGCACGCCCCCGGTGACCCATGAGCGCGTTCGGGCCGTCTATCGGCTGGAGGAGAACCGCTATCGGGTCCGCGATCCGAAAGCGGCGGGCACGGTGCAGCTGGTGATCGAGCACCTGGCCGGTCTCCCTGCCTGATGAGTGCCCAGCGGACAAGCGGTCGCCAGCAACCGGGTTGAGAATTCATCGGCGGCTTCCTAAACTCCGCGGCCCCGACGCAGCTGGCATGGCGCCATGGCCGAAATCACTTCCATTCGCGAGCAGATCAAGGATCTGTCGAGTCGCGACGATGACCTTCGGGGGTATCTTTGACTTCGCTCTGAAGCAGGAGCGATTGGAAGAGGTTGAGCGTGAGCTTGCGGAGCCGGCGGTCTGGGACGATCCGGAGCGCGCGCAGGCGTTGGGCAAGGAGCGCGCGAGTCTCGACCTGCTGGTCGCAACGCTGACCCGGACCACCGAATCCCTTGCAGACCTCTCCGAGCTGGCTGACCTTGCAGCAGACGACGGCGACGAGGACAGTCTCGAAGAGATCGCCGCCGATCTGCGCCGCATCGACTCGGAGCTCGCCACGCTGGAGTTCCGGCGCATGTTCCAGGGCGAGCTCGACGACAGCGGCGCCTACCTCGACATCCAGGCCGGGAGCGGCGGCACGGAGGCGCAGGACTGGGCGGAAATGCTGCTGCGGATGTACCTCAAGTGGGCGGAAAAGCGCGGCTTCAGCGCCGAGGTCACAGAAGTCTCGGAAGGCGAGGTGGCGGGTATCAAGAGCGCCGCGGTGCACGTGACCGGCGAGTTTGCCTACGGCTGGCTGCGCACGGAGACCGGCGTGCATCGACTGGTGCGCAAATCGCCCTTCGATTCCGGCAACCGGCGCCATACCTCCTTCGCGTCCGTCTTCATCGCGCCCGAGATTGACGACGATATTGAGATCGACATCAACCCGGCGGATGTTCGGGTCGATACCTACCGGGCCAGCGGCGCCGGGGGGCAGCACGTGAATCGCACCGATTCCGCCGTGCGCCTGACCCACCTGCCCACCAACACGGTGGTGCAGTGCCAGAGCGAGCGGTCCCAGCACCAGAACAAGGACAAGGCCTACAAGCAGCTGCGCGCGAAGCTCTACGAGCTGGAGCTGCAGAAACGGCGCGCAGAGCAACAGGTCATCGAGGACGCGAAGGCCGACATCGGCTGGGGCAGCCAGATCCGCTCCTACGTGCTGGACCAGTCCCGTATCAAAGATCTGCGCACGAACGTCGAGCGCTCAGATCCCGGCAGCGTGCTCGATGGCGATCTGGACGAGTTTGTCGAGGCCAGCCTCAAGGCCGGGCTGTGATAGGCACCGGGGCCGCGCCCCGGTAGCATGCGCGCTGATCCACAGCACGCGACGCCCATGACCGATCAATCCCCCGACGCCAGCACTGCGCAGGGTGCCGAAGACCTGCTGGCAGTGCGGCGCGCCAAGCTCGAAGCCTGGAAGGCGGCCGGTGCGCCCTATGGCAACCAGTTTCGACGCTCGCACCTGGCAGCAGCGTTGCACGACGCCCACGCGCAGGACGATCGGGACACGCTCGAGGCGGCCGCAATCGAGGTCGCCGTCGCCGGTCGCGTCATGCTCAGGCGCGTGATGGGCAAGGCGAGCTTTCTGACCCTCGAAGATCGCAGCGGTGCCATCCAGTGCTACCTCAACAAAGGCGCGCTGGGCGATGCCTACACCGCCTTTCGCGACTGGTGCGATCTTGGCGACATCATCGCGATCCAGGGCACCCTGATGCGCACCAACAAGGGTGAGCTGACGGTTTCGGCCACTGAGTTCACCCTCCTCAATAAGACTCTACGCCCGCTGCCGGACAAGTACCATGGCCTGACCGACACGGAAGCGCGCTATCGTCAGCGCTATGTCGATCTGATCGCCAACAGCGAGTCCCGCGCACTGTTCGAGCTGCGCTCGCGTATCGTCGAGACCGTGCGGCAGTTTTTCCTGGAGCGCGAGTTTCTGGAAGTCGAAACGCCGATGATGCACGCGATTCCCGGTGGCGCCACGGCACGCCCCTTCACGACTCACCACAACGCGCTGGACATGCCGCTGTACCTGCGGGTGGCGCCGGAGCTCTATCTCAAGCGCCTGGTGGTCGGCGGCTTCGAGCGGGTGTTCGAGATCAATCGCAACTTTCGCAACGAGGGCCTGTCCACGCGGCACAATCCCGAGTTCACAATGCTCGAGTTCTATTGGGCCTACGCCGATTACCGCGATCTCATGGACTTGACGGAAGCACTCTTTGCCCGCCTGTCAGAGCGCGTTCTGGACGGCGCTCTGGTCACCGTCGGTGAGCAGCAGATCGATCTCGCAGCGCCCTTCGAGCGACTGACGATGGTCGAGTCGCTGGTGCGCTATGGCGGCTGGCAGGCGGACGAGCTTGCCGATGAGGCACGCCTGCGCGACGCGCTGCGAAAGGCCAATGTCGCCGTGCACGACGATTGGGGCCCGGGCAAGCTCCTCACGGAGCTGTTTGAGCTGCGAGTCGAGGAGCAGCTCCAGGCGCCCACGTTCATCACCGAATATCCGGCGGAAGTCTCACCACTGGCGCGGCGCAATGACGACAACCCTGCGGTCACGG
>JBCDIK010000179.1:0-7761 GCA_038749065.1 Pseudomonadota bacterium
CCAGTCACATGTGCGGCGGCCGACTCATGCGCGAGCGCGTTGCCTGGCCCGGCGGTGGTCATGACCGTGCGATCACTGCGGTTCACGATGCGGACTCCGACGCGAGCAGCTCATCGAGCGTCAGGGGCGCGCCGCCGTCCAGGCGCAGCAGCGCCTTGCGCAGGAGATTGCCAGCGACCGCGCGCCGATAGTCGGCACTCGCGCGCACGTCGCTGATGGGCGTGATCGCGCTTTCCAGGGCAGCACAGGCCTCATCGATCAGGGCGGGCGTCAGCGCCGCACCTTCCAGCGCCGTCTCGACGGCGGCAATGCGAACCGGGGTGGCGGCAACCCCGCCGAGGGCGATGCGCACCCCGCGCAGCACGCCATCGTGCACCGGCAGCGCAAAGGCGCCGAGCACGCTGGAGATATCGTCATCCTCGCGCTTGGAGATCTTCATGACCGCGAGGCTCGACCAGTCAAAGGTTCCCGGCACCGTGACGGACGCCAGATACTCGTCCGCGGCCAGGGCCGTGCGTCGATAGTCGAGGAAAAAGTCGGCGAGGGGCAGCGTCCGCGATTCGCCCGCTGCGTTGCGCAAGCTGACCCGCGCATCCGCTGCGAGCAGCGTCGGCGACCAGTCCGCGATGGGCGACCCGCCCGCCAGATTGCCGCCGAGGGTTCCGCGGGCCCGGACCTGCGGCGAGCCGAAACGCTGCAGCATCGTGACCAGAGAGGGGCAGGCATGCGGACCGTCGGCGAAATAGGCCTCGAGCTGCGCGTGGGACACGGCGCTGCCAATGTGCAGGCCCTCGCCATCGGCTTCGATGGCGCGCAGTGACGAAACGGCCGTCACATCGATGAAGCCGGGAAAGTCCTGATAGCGCTGACTCACCTCAAGCCACAGGTCCGTGCTGCCAGCGATCAACCGGTGGCCTGCGCCGAGCAGCGACTGCAGCTGCGCTTCCGTAGTCGGGGCGGCGTAGCCGCGCGCTGCGATCATGGGTGCATCTACAGTGGCACCCGCACGCATAGCGTCTAGCGTAACGGGGCCCGCATCGTTCTGGTCCGCGACGTCTGCAGCATCGAGGATCGGTCGATAACCCGTGCAGCGGCACAGATTACCGCTGATCGCGCGGACCCGCTCCGCGCGCGTGACCGTGGCTCCGGTGGACCGCTGCAGCTGCGCATTGACCATGGACATGATGAACCCCGGCGTACAGAAGCCACACTGGGATCCGTGCTCTGTCACCATCGCCGCCTGCACCGGATGCAGTTCGCCCGGTCGCCCGACCCCTTCGACGGTCACGACCTGCTTGCCGAGCGCGTGCCCGAGCGGGGTAATACAGGCGTTCACCGAATAGGGCGCAGAGCCGTCGGCGGCGGCCAGGATGACCGTGCAGGCCCCGCAGTCACCGGAGGCGCAACCTTCCTTCGTGCCGGTCAGTCCAAGCTCTTCCCGCAGCCACGCGAGGAGGCTGGTGTTCGGATCGAATGCGACCGGCACGCACGCCCGACCGTTTACGATCGGTGCCCGGGCCTGCTCTCCTGCGCTGTCGTCTGCTTGCGCCATCACTCTAGGAACCTTGCAAATCTTCGGCCAATCCCTAACGTGACTGGCGGTTTTAAGGGTCAGTCTACAGGCAGTCCCCCCCTGAAGAGCATCTGAGCATGAGCATCTGGATCAAAAACCCCCTGATCACCTTCGATGCCGCGCAGGGCGCGCGCTTCGATGGCGGCCTGGTGATCGCTGGCAATCGCATCGTCGAACAGGTTGCCGCCGGCGCGTCACCGGCAACGAAGGTGGCGGAGGTGGTCGATGCCAGCGAACAGGTCCTGCTGCCCGGGCTCATCAATACCCACCATCACTTTTACCAGACCCTGACCCGCGCGCATCGTGCCGCACTCGACAAGCCCCTGTTTCCCTGGCTGCAGGCTCTGTACCCGGTGTGGGCCGGACTGACCGAGGCTATGGTCGACAGCGCCACCCGGCTGGCGGCCTGCGAGCTGCTGCTGTCCGGCTGCACGACCAGCACGGATCACCACTATCTCTTTCCCGCGGCGCTGACCCGGGCGATCGATACGCAGGCCGCTGCACTGGCTGAGGTGGGCCTTCGTACCGTCCTGACCCGGGGCTCCATGAGTCTGGGCCAGCGCGACGGCGGGCTGCCGCCCGATCACGTGGTGCAGGACACGGACGCGATCCTTGCCGACAGCGCGCGACTGATCGACCGCTGGCACGATCGCAGTGACGACGCCATGTGCCAGGTCGCGCTGGCCCCCTGCTCGCCCTTTTCCGTCACACCAGAGCTGCTGAAGGACAGCGCCGCGCTCGCTGACGAGCACGAAGTGCTGTTGCACACCCATCTGGCAGAAACCAAGGACGAAGACGCTTACTGCCTCGAGCACTTCGGCTGCCGCCCCGTGGATCATCTGGAACGCTGCGGCTGGCTGGGCCCCCGGAGCTGGTTTGCCCACGGCATCCACTTCAACGAGGACGAGATTGCGCGCCTAGGACAGGCGGGCTGTAGCGTGAGCCACTGCCCGAGCTCGAACATGGTGCTCGCCTCCGGCATCTGCCCGGTACCCGCGCTCGAGCGCGCCGGCGTGACCGTCGGCCTCGGGGTGGACGGCAGCGCCTCCAACGACGGCTCCAACATGATCGCGGAAGTGCGTCAGGCCCTGTTGCTACAGCGCCTCGGCCACGGCGCCAGCGTCTCGCACATGGACGCGCTGCGCTGGGGCACGGCCGGCGGTGCCCGGCTGCTGCAGCGCCCCGCCCTCGGTCACCTGGGGGTCGGCGCCTGTGCAGATCTGGCGCTGTTCGACCTGTCGGAGCTGCGTTTCAGCGGCAGTGAAGACCCGCTCGCGGCCCTCGTGCTGTGCGGCGCGCAGCGCGCCAGCGCGGTGATGGTGAATGGCCGCTGGCGGGTCCGGGACGGCGCGCTGGTCGACATCGACGAGGGGGCTCTGCGGGCCCGGCACCAGGATCTGGCCCGCCGCCTGTGGGCGGCCTGAACGCGCCCAGGCGCGCGCTACTGAAACAGCGGCTCGTCGAAGCTGCGCAGCTTGCGCGAATGCAGGGAGCGGGCCTCCGCTTCTCCCCGTAGCGCATCGTTCGCCCGCAGTGAAATCTCCAGGTGTTGCCCGATACGCTGCTGGTAGAAGGTATTGGCCATGCCCGGCAGCTTCAGCTCACCGTGGAGCGGCTTGTCGGAAACGCACAGCAGCGTGCCGTAGGGCACACGGTAGCGATAGCCGTTGGCGGCGATGGTCGCGGATTCCATATCGATCGCGATGGCACGCGACTTGTTGAGGCGCTCGGCGATGCGATCGAAGGACAGCTCCCAGTTGCGATCACCGGTGGTCACCACCGTGCCCGTACGCAGGTAGCGCTTCAGCTCGTTCTCCGTGCAGCCGGTCACGTCGCGCACCGCACCGGTCAGCGCCAGCTGTACTTCGGCGATGGTGGGCAGGGGAATAGATGGCGGCAGGTCATCATCCAGCACGCCGTCGTCCCGCAGGTACGCGTGCGCGAGCACGTAATCGCCAAGTTGCTGCGTGCGGCGCAGCCCCCCGCAGTGGCCAATCATGAGCCAGGAGTGTGGGCGCAGCACGGCGATGTGGTCGGTAATGGTCTTGGCGTTCGATGGCCCCACGCCGATGTTCACCAGCGTATCGCCCATCTGGTTCTTGCGCACCAGGTGGTAGGCGGGCATCTGCGGCATCTTGAAGCTGGCGTCCGCAGGCGCCTTGCCGCCCTGGGCGGTGGTCACGCGATCGCCCGGCTCGACGATGGCCTCAGCACGACCGGCCGCCAACTCCGCTTCCGCGTACTCCAGAAACTCGTCCACATAGCGCTGATAGTTCGTGAACAGCACGAAGCGCTGGAAGTGCCGGGGACTGGTGGCCGTATAGTGCTGCAGCCGATAGAGGGAGTAATCGGTGCGCTGCGCTGTGAACAAGGACAGCGGCAACGCGCCTTCGCGCTTCAGAATCTGGCGCCCGTCGACGATCTCGTCGTTCATCTCCATGAGATTCGGCGTGTAGAAATGACGCTGGATCCCCAGGGGGTGGCGCTGCGTGTCCTGGACCTCGAAGGGGTCCAGCGCGAAGGGCAGCGGGATCGGCTCGCGGGACGGCTCGACGCGGATGATCGGCGCAAAGCGCTCAGAGATGCGCTCAAGCTGATCCTGCAGATAGCTGGCAAACAGATCCGGCTGCGTCACGGTCGTGGCATGCAGGTTGGTTGTGGCGATGCGCCCCATGGACAGCCGGCTGGTCTGTATCGACGCTTCTGGCGAAATCTCCACGCTGATCTGCGGATACACGCCGACCGCGGCGCCGGGCGCCGGGTCGTGGCCGTCAACGTAGGCTGCGTACTGGTCGCGGATCAGCGCGAGGGAGTCGGAGTAAATCTGCTGCAGACGCTCAAGGGCTTCTTGCGGAGAGGCGCAGCGACGGGGATCGGTTCGTTCTTCCATGATCTGCGCACTATACGGGATTGCGCATCAAAACAAGGGAAGTGGCCGTCAGTTCGGTTGACCGCCCGCCACGTCCAGAAACTGACCGGTGATCCAACTCGCGGCCGGAGAGGCAAAGAACACCGCCGCAGCGGCACAATCCTCCGGCGTGCCCGTGCGCCCCAGGGGAATGTTCGGCGCGAAGGCAGCCTTCGCTTCCGCCTCGCCCAGCCCCATGGTCTGCTCCAACATCTCCGTCACCACCACGCCCGGGGCGATGCAGTTGACGGTGATCTGTCGCGGCGCGTACTCCACCGCCAGCGTGCGGGTGAGCGAGATCATCCCCATGTTGGCAGCGGAGTAGACCCCAAAGCCCGGCGAGGGCTTGTGGGCGGCGATGGAGATGATGCTGATGATGCGGCCACCATCATTCATGCGATTCGCCGCCTGCTGAGCGCCCCAGAACTTAGTCTTCATGTTGAAGTGCAGCTGCTCGTCAAACTTGTCGAGCGCGATCTCCGGCAGCGGGTGCATCTTGCGATCGAGATTGCCGCCCGCGTTGTTCACCATGATGTCGAGCGGGCCAAGCTGCTCAACCACCTGATCCAGCGCCTTCGGCAGCGCGTTGAAGTCCATGACATCCACGCTGAGTGCGAGCGCACGGCGTCCACGGGCTTCGATCTCGGCCGCGACAGCGTCTACGTCTTCCTGACGCCGGGCGCACACCGCAACGTCGGCGCCACAGTCCGCAAGACCGAGGGCAATCCCGCGGCCAATGCCCCGCCCGCCACCGGTCACCACCGCGACCTTGCCGTCCAGACGGAATTGATCATGCATGTTCTGGCTCATGCGCTTTCTCCTGCGCCCGGCAAGCGCACCGTTGCGCGCCCTTCGAGGGGATTGTCTGTGCCCGGCCGGTCCAGCCAGATGTCGCAGTCGGCGTAGCGAACGCCGTCTTCCTCGCGCACCGCCGTCACCTTGCCGCGCGCGGTGATGTGATCCCCATCGAGAACCACGCGGGGGAACGTCATGTACACACGCGTGATGCTGCCAACACCGGTCCAGGCGTGCAGCATGTTCACCATGTAACTGAGACCCAGCGGTCCCTGATTGATGGTGTGCTTGCCATAGCCGAGCTTGTCGACCACGCGGCTGTCCCAGTGGACGGGGTTCGGATCCCGCAGAATGGCCGCCATGGTCCGCATGCGCGCAGCGCTGACACTGGGCATTTCCCAGGGCGGGACCAGATCTCCAACACTCACGTTCATCGCGGGCCCCTCCGGTAGTGCCAGGTCACGACGGTGGATGCCGCGGCCTCGTCCAGATCGTCATAGAGGTCGAAGCGAAACTGGATGCGGTCGTAGACGCGCTCGTCGGTGTCCACCCGGTCCGCCTCAGTAATCTGTGCCTCGACGCGGTACTCCAGCTCTTCGCGCAAGGGCTTGGCAAAGGTCCAGTCGTAGCTCTCAATACCGATGGAAGCATCGGAGTCCGCCTGCCCCAGCGCAAACATCTCGGCGATGGACGTGTTCGCCCCAAGGATCGGCATGTGAAACAGCGCGACCGGGTGTGCGTAGTCATCGGGTAGGGGCTCGGCGCCCGTACACTCCGTCAGCAGAAAGTTCTCCCAGTGCGCGATGGTGTAGCGGCCACCGGGAAACTGGTGCCCGACCAGCGCCCGAATCTCCTCGACCGGTGGCGGTGCTTTGGGCTGCGCCATCAACAGATCCCCCCTGTTCGTGAACCACGCGGTCCGCGCGGCCATTCCCCGACGCTATAGCAGCGCGAACTTGACCGCAAACACCGCCGCGATCAGATACACCGCAGCCGGGCACTCCCCCGGCCGGCCCGAGATCAGCTTGATCACCGCGTAGCTGATGAAGCCGATGCCGATCCCGTCGGCGATGGAGTAGGACAGCGGCATGGCGAGCGCGGTGATGACCGCCGGTGCTGCCTCGGTGACGTCGTCCCAGTCGATGTCCGCCAGGCCCCGAGCCATGACGCAAGCGACGAACAGCAGCGCAGCGGCGGAGGCGTAGGCCGGCATGCTCTGCGCCAGCGGCGCGAACAGGAGGCACAGGCCGAACAGCGCGGCGATGACGACGGCGGTGAGGCCGGTACGCCCCCCCGCCTCGACGCCCGCCGCGCTCTCGATGAAGCTGGTGGTGGACGAGGTGCCTGCAACAGCACCGGCCACGGTCGCGGTGGAGTCCGCCAGCAGCGCGCTGCGCAGCCGCGGCAGCTTGCCATCGGCATCGAGCAGGTTGCTGCGGGTCACGATGGCGACGAGCGTGCCCGCGGTGTCGAACAGGTCCACCAGCAACAGCGACAGGATCACCGTGATCATCGCGACGTTGAAGGCACCGGCAATATCGAGTTGCAGGAACACCGGCGCAACGGAGGGCGGCGCCGAGAACACCCCTTGAAACTCCGCCTGACCGGTAACCCAGCCGGCGACCGCGACCCCCAGCAGGCCGAGGATGCCCGCGCCGGTGACGGCGCGCGCCGTGAGGGCGGCGATCAGCATGAAGCCGAGCAGCGCCGCGATGGGCGCAAAGCTCGTGAGATCACCGAAGCCCACCAACGTAGCCGGGTTGCCGACGACGATGCCGGCGTTCTGCATGGCGATGAACGCCAGAAACAGCCCGATGCCGGACGCCATGCCCAGCTTCAGGTTCTTCGGGATCGAGTTGATGAGCCACTCGCGCACCGGCAGCACGCTCAGAATGAGAAACAGGATGCCCGACAGGAAGACGGCGCCCAGCGCCGCCTGCCAGGCAAAGCCGGAGGTCAACACGACCGTGTAGGTAAAGAACGCGTTCTGCCCCATGCCGGGGGCGAGACCGATCGGGTAGTTCGCGAGCAGCCCCATGAGCAGCGTGCCGACCATGATCGCGATGATGGTCGCCACGAAAACCGCACCGAAATCCATGCCCGCTTCCGACAGGATCGCCGGGTTGACGACGATGATGTAGGCCATGGCGAGGAAGGTGGTGACGCCACCGATCACCTCCGCGCGAATGGTCGAGCCCTGGGCGCTGATCTGAAAGTGCTGATCCAGCCAGGCGGTCACGCCCTGCGTCATAGAAGTCCGTCAGCGCCGGCCTGCGGCTGCTCTTGTTCGAAAGGAGCAGCCTCGCATGTCGGTCGCCGGGCGGCAACGACCGCCCGGCGCGATCCTAAAAGCGCCAGAACACGCCGCCGCCGACCCCAAGCTGGCGTTGCTCGGCCCCACCCAGGTAGCCGAGCTGCACATAGGCCCGCAGCCGGTCGGCGACCTGATAGCGCAGGTTGAGATCGAACTGAGCCAGATGGCGGG
>JBCDIK010000180.1:0-7752 GCA_038749065.1 Pseudomonadota bacterium
GGCGCGCATCGCTCATGCTGCCTGTTTCTGACCGAGCCCGCGTTTCATGAGCCTGACAGCCCACCTTATGCTAGCGGCAGCCACAGCGGGATCTTCCGCTTTGACCCGGATCCGGTGCGTCCTGCTCGCGTGCATCCTGATGGTTGGCTGCGGCGACAACGCCGAAACCGCCTCGACCAACAAGACCGACACCACGGGCGAACCGGCACCGGTCACCAACGGCTCACCGCGACCCGGCCTCGATGCGTCGCGTCGTCTCGCACCCGGGTCTGTCGCGACACCGACCACCATCTTGGTGCTGGGCGACAGTATCAGCGCCGCCTACGGCATTCAACGAGACCAGGGCTGGGTCGCCTTGCTCGACACTGAAGTGAAGCGTTTGGGCGGTGAACACCGTGTCGTCAACGCCAGCATCAGCGGCGAGACCACCGGCGGCGGCCTGGCCCGGCTGCAGCGCGCACTGGAAGAACAGCGTCCCGATCTGGTCATTGTCGAGCTCGGCGGCAATGACGGGCTGCGCGGCTACCCCGTCGAGCGAATCGAGCAGAACCTGCGGCGTATCATCGAGCAGTGCCAGGAAGCCGGCGCGGCGGTGATTCTGGTGGGTATGCAGATTCCGCCGAACTACGGACCGCGCTACGCGCAGGGCTTCGCAGGGCTGTTCGCCACCCTGGCCAGCGACTACCAGGTCCCGCTGGTGGACGCATTTTTAGAGGAGATCGCGCTGGCAGGGAACCTGATGCAGAGCGACGGTATTCACCCCACCGCCGCGGCGCAACCGATCCTGCTACGGGCGATCTGGGACCCTGTGGCCGAGTTCCTGCAGAGACGCTGATTCGGCATCGCCACCCGCGCTGCCCTGCTGCGCCTCGGGGCCGATGTGAGCGACACCGCGATCGCGCGCCAGCGCCATCTGGTTCTGGCGCTCCATGTAGCCCGCTCGTTCCTGCTCGCTCTTTTCATCGAAACAGGCCGGACAGCTCACGCCCTCGCGGTACTTCGGCGAAGCGGTAGCTTGCGGAGAGACCGGTCGCCGGCACGCGAAGCATTGACGGTACTCGCCTGGAGATAGCGCGTGATCAACGGTGACCCGCTGATCGAAGACGAAGCAGTCACCGCGCCAGCGGCTATGCTCCGGCGGCACCTGCTCGAGATAGCGCAGGACGCCACCATCGAGCTGGTAAACCTGAGAAAAACCCTGCTCACGAAGGTAGGCGGACGCCTTCTCGCAGCGGATGCCGCCGGTGCAGAACATTGCGATCGGCTGCTCCCGATCCTCACCAAACCGCGCTTCGATGTAGCTCGGGAATTCCCGGAACGACTCCGTGTTGGGGTCTTCAGCGCCTTCAAAGCTGCCGACCCGGGTCTCATAGTGATTACGCACGTCGAGCACCGCGACCCGAGGGTCCGCGAGCAGCTCATTGAAAGCCGCGGGTGCCACCCGCTGCGCACTGTGGGCGGCGACATCAACCCCCGGCACCCCGAGCGTCACGATCTCGGCCTTGAGCTTCACCTTGAAGCGCAAAAATGCAGGGGCATCACCGGGAACCTGTGAGTACTTGACCGGCAGATCCACAAAGCGTGCGTCTTCCTGCAGCGAGGTGATGAAGTCCGCGACTCCCTCAGAGGTGCCACAGATCGTGGCATTAAGGCCTTCCGTCGCCAATAGCACTGTGCCCTTGAGCTGCGCACGCGCGCCGCGCTCGAGCAGAGTCATGCGCAGCGCTGCGGGATCCTCGAGGGTGGTGAAGCGATAGAACGTCGCCACCTGCAGTGGGGTAACGGCCGTCTCAGCCATGGTCCTTGCGCGCCTCGCCACCATGACAGGGCGGCGACAGAGGCGCGTCCCCATGCCGCGCCTGCCACTCCGAGAGCGTGTACGCATGCACGCTCAGCGCGTGCACAGGGCCTTCGAGCTCGCCCTTCAGAACATGGTTAACCGCGCGATGGCGCGCAATTCGGCGCTGGTCTTCAAAGGGCGGACCGACGAGCACGACCTTGAAATGCGTTTCAGATCCTGCTGGCACATTGTGAGCGCCGCTCTCGTTGTGAACTTCGAGATGGTCAAGGTCAAACGCTGCGCCCAGCGCCGCCTCAATTCGTGTCTGTACCGGACCTGGATGAGAAGGTGATGAAGACATATCAGCGGATGATCACTACAGAAATGTTGTCGTTGCCACCCGCGCGATTCGCCGCCGCGATAAGCTGATCGGCGGCCACACCGGGGGTGTCCGCCTCGAGCAGCACGGCGGCGATGTCCGCTTCGGTCACCATATCCGACAGCCCGTCGCTGCACAGCAGGACCAGGTCGCCATTGTGACGTTCGACCTCAATGATGTCGGCATTGACCTGGGCTTCCAGACCGATGGCGCGGGTAATGATGTGGCGGTTGGGGGCACGGCGCGCCTCTGCCTCGCTGAGCAGCCCGTGCTCGAGCATCTCCTGAACCACGCTGTGATCACGGGTAACCCGCTCCAGGGCACCGTCGCGCAGCAGGTAGGCACGCGAATCTCCAATGTGTGCGAACAGCCAGCGCGCCTGCGCGCCATCGGTGCCGTTGACCGCCGCGCAGGCCACCAGGGTCGTACCCATGGTCCCGAGGGCGGTGTTGTCGCGGCTCATCTCGAACACCTTCCGGTTCGCTTCCATCGCGGCCTGCTTGAGATCGCTGCCTTCCATCGCATCCGGGACCGCCTCGAGGAATGCGCGTACTGCTGCGGCGCTGGCGATCTCGCCAGCGTTGAGCCCACCCATACCGTCCGCCAGCACAGCCACGCGGCGCGCCGCATCGAAGCCGTAGCTGTCCTCATTCCCGAGGCGGACCTGTCCGGGGTCGGTGGCACCGACGAATTTCATAGGGGCTGCTTCTTGCTCGCAGTTTTCGACATTTTAGCGGATGAGGTCGCCAAGTTGCGCCTTTCGCAGCCGCACCGCCGCCCGCCGCTTGCGCTGGGCGCGGATGTTCAGCATTTCAACACCGAAGGAAAAGGCCATCGCGAAGTAGATGTAGCCTTTGGGCACATGAAAATCGAGGCCTTCCGCAATGAGCGTGGCGCCGATGAGCAGCAGGAAGGTCAAGGCCAACATCTTGACGGTCGGATGCGCTTCGATGAAGCGGCTGATCGCTCCCGCGGCCGCCATCATGACCAGCACCGCAACAACGATAGCGGCCACCATGATTGGAATCTGGTCGACCAGGCCGACGGCGGTAATGACGCTGTCGAGGGAAAACACCACATCGATCACGGCAATCTGCGCCAGTACGCCGAGAAAGCTGACTGAGGCCGTGGCGGCGGCCCCGTCGTGCTCGTCTCCTTCCAGCGAGTTGTGAACCTCGCGGGTCGCCTTGGCCATGAGAAAGGCCCCACCGCCCAGCAGGATCAGATCGCGTCCGGACACCGTCAGGCCCATGATCGTGAACAGCGGCTCCGTCAGGCGCATGATCGCGGCGAGCGACAGCAGCAGAGCAATCCGCATGACCATGGCCGCCGCCAGCCCTAGCAATCGCGCGCGCGGACGCTGCGCGACGGGCAGCCGCCCGGTCAAGATGGAGATGAACACGATGTTGTCGATTCCGAGCACGATCTCGAGCACGGTCAGCGTCGCGAACGCCATCAGGGCGTCAAGGGTAAGCAGATCTTCCATAGCGGTTCTCTAGCGGGTACGGCGCAAGCGCTTGCGGGTCCTTTGCGGAGACCGGCACACTACCCCGTTGACCCTCAAAGGAGCGCAACGTGGCGTCGATCGATCTTTCCCCGGAGCAGCAGCAGGCCCTTGAAGCTGCCGTGTTTCGCCGGCTGCTGGAGCATCTGGACGGCCGTAAGGACGTGCAGAACATCGAGCTCATGAATCTGGCCGGATTCTGTCGGAACTGTCTGTCGAAGTGGTATGTCGCCGCCGCGGAAGAGGCGGGGATGACCGTCGCGATGGACGACGCGCGGGAACGGGTATACGGCATGCCCTACAGCACCTGGAAGCGCGACCACCAGACCGAAGCGACGCCGGAGCAGCTGGCGCAGATGCAGCAGCAGAACCAGACTCAGCAGTAGCCAACCGCCAGCGGCGGGCCGCCACCGGCGGGCAGCGGCTAGCGGCTCCGTTGACGGGCGCCCGAGCTCTTGCGTGCGCGCGATCGCAGTAATTTCAGGGGCAGCGCCACGGCGGCCGCAAGCAGGACCGGCACCGCTACGAACAACAGACTGAGCAACGCATAGTCGCGCACGTCCTGACCATCCAGCCAGCCCTCAGTACTGAGCCAGTAAAGGCCGGCGGCTAGTGCCACCGCTGCCAACACCACGGTCCGCGCAGCCTGCGCACCGCCGCCCCTGGTGGCGCCGCTGCGTCGACGCGCTTCGCCTGGCGTCACCGGGCGCCTAGGAGTCGACGCTGATCAGTTCAACATCGAAGATCAGCGTCGAGTTGGCAGGAATAGAGCCCGTTGCCCGCTGGCCGTAGGCAAGCTCAGAGGGAATGTAGAGCCGCCACTTGCTGCCCGGCTTCATGAGCTGCAGCGCTTCCGTCCAGCCCGGAATCACCCGGTTCAACGGGAAACTCGCAGGCTCGCCGCGAGCGATGGAGCTGTCGAACACGGTCCCGTCGATCAGGCGGCCCTCGTAGTGCGTCGTGACGGTCGCTGTGGGCCCGGGTGAGTCGCCCTCACCTTTCGTGAGCACCTCGTACTGCAGCCCAGACTCCAGGACCGTGACACCCTCCCGCTCGGCGTTCTCAGCCAGATAGGTCTTGCCCGTCTCGACGTTCTCCTCGGCCGCGGCCGCCGCCGCCTGCCGGGCTTTCTCGCCGATCGCGCCGAGGGTACGCCGGCCCTCTTCCTGAGTGACCTGTGGCATGGCTTTGCTGATCGCGTCCTCGACGCCCGCCAGGAAGGCGGCCTCATCGAAGTCATCGCCCATGCGAGTGCGGAGATCATCAGCAGTGCCATAGCCCAGGGTATAGCTCGCCTTGGAACCGTCAGACTCGAGCGCCAGCAGGGGCTTTGCGGGCTCGGCAGGCTGCGCGTCGGGCTTGGCACAGCCCGCGACGCCAAGCGTCATCAGCGCGGCGCAACCCAACATCATTTTTGGCAACATTTTTGCTTTCTTTGCGTTGACAGTCGTCATAGGAGACGGGAATCCTTGATTGCTCACGGGTTCACGACCGGGTTACATTCCGGTCGAGATGCTTGGGGGCATCTTACAGGACAATCAGACCGCAGAAGCCGTGATTCCGCCGCAGACTCGCCACTTTCTGGCCGTAAGCGCCCGGGACCCCAGCACCCCGCCATGCCGGCGGTGGCCGGGATTCGGCTGGCTCGGCACGCGCCAATGGCGTCGGCCACAGGACAACGGAGCAATCCGGCGCAACGATGGTCTATAGATACAACGATCGATCGACGGAACTCAGTATCGCCGAGACCCCGCAAGAGATCGGGACCGGTTGGGAACAGGGCGAAGGGTGCAGAAAAGGGATGCCGAAAGAGGCGACTGGACCGCAGCGCGCCAAGGCGCCAGCACCCAAACTGGCTCGTCTGGTCGCGCCGTGGGCCCCTGTGGCACATATGGCGGCATCAGGCGCTGGCAACATCTGGCAAGTTGAACACAGGCTAGTGGAACATTTATGGAACGAGCAGTGACCGATTCACTTTCCTTGCGACGCACACTTTCCCTGCGAGCGCAGGCCCTGCGAGTGCAGCGAGCGCGCGCCGTGCCGGCGCAGGGCAGAACACGCCACGGCCACGGTCGCGCCCCCGTCCCTGCGATCGTTGCAGCGACGCTCCTTCTGCTCGTCGCGCCTGCACTGCGCGCGCAGGATCAGGTCGCTACCGGTGAGACCGGTGCGCCGCAGGTGGCGGCCAAGCCCGCCCCGAAACTCGGCAGTGCCGGCATGGACCCGACCGACTTCGTCTGGGACTCGGTCTCGCCCCTGGACATTCATCCGCGCACCAGCCTGACGATCCTCGAGCAACTCCGGCACGCTCACTTCCTGGAAAAGAAGATCGACGATGATCTCTCCAGCCATATTTTTGACAACTATCTGGAGACGCTCGACGGTAGCCGCTCCTATTTCCTGCGCAGCGATATCGAGGCCTTTGACGCCTATCGCTACAAGCTCGACGATGCGCTGAAGCGCGGCAATCTGCGCCCCGCTTTCGAGATGTTCAACCTGTTCCAGGACCGGGTCGTGGAGCGGCTGGAGTACCTGCTCGAAGCGCTGAACGAGCCGCTCGAAGAGGGCCTGTTCGAAGCCAAGGACGCCCTTGAGATCGATCGCGAGGAGGCGCCCTGGGCCGCCAGCGAGCGTGACCTGGACGCGCTGTGGAACCAGCGCCTGCGCGCCGCTGCACTTTCGATGAAGCTCAACGGCAAGCCCCTGGATGAGATTCAGGAACTGCTGACCAAGCGGTACAAGAATCGTCTCAAGCAGACCAAGCAGACCAAGGCCGAAGATGCCTTCGCGCTCTACATCAACTCCTTCGCGAGCATCTACGATCCACACACCCAGTACTTCTCGCCCCGTACCTCTCAGAACTTCAACATCAACATGTCGCTATCGCTCGAGGGCATTGGCGCCGTGCTGCGCAGCGAGGACGACTACACCTCGATCGTGCGCCTGGTCACAGCCGGGCCCGCGGACAAGACCGGACAGGTCAAGCCGTCGGACCGGATTCTGAGCGTAGGCCAGGGCGAGGACGGGCCGCTGATCGATGTGGTCGGCTGGCGACTCGACGACGTGGTGGAAATGATTCGTGGCCCCAAGGGCAGCGTGGTCCGGTTGGAAGTGCAGCCCGATGACGAGGGCGCACAGAGCAAGATCGTGCAGATCACCCGCGATGCGGTGCAGCTCGAAGAGCAGGCGGCGCAGAAAAAGCTCCTGACGCTCAAGCGCGGTAGCGAGGACTACCGGATCGGCGTGATTGAAGTGCCAACGTTCTATGCGGATTTCAAGGCGAGTCAACGCGGCGATCCCAACTACAAGAGCACCACGCGCGATGTCGCCCGGCTCATCGCGGAGCTGAAGGCAGAGGGCGTGGATGGAATTGTCATGGACCTGCGCAACAACGGCGGCGGCTCGCTCACCGAAGCAGACTCGCTGACCGGGCTGTTTATCAAGTCCGGACCCACGGTGCAGGTCAAGAGCGCCCGGCGACGGGCCAGCGTTTACTCGGACAACGATGACAAGGTCGCCTGGGACGGCCCGCTGGCGGTGCTGGTCAATCGCCTGTCGGCCTCAGCCTCAGAAATTTTCGCGGGCGCAATCCAGGACTACGAGCGCGGGGTGGTCATCGGCAGCCAGACCTTTGGCAAGGGCACCGTTCAGACCCTGATCCCGCTGAACCGCGGCCAGCTCAAAGTGACCGCGGCAAAGTTCTATCGGATCTCCGGCCAAAGCACGCAGCACCAGGGCGTCATTCCCGATGTCGCGTTTCCGGAGCTGTACGACACGGAGCGCATTGGCGAGAGCGCACTCGATGACGCCCTCCCCTGGGACGTCATCCAACCGGCCGTGTATCCGCGCAGCAACCAGGTGCAGCCGCTCCTGAACCTGCTCAACCAGCGCCACGAAGCGCGGGTCGAGACCGATCCGGACTTTGTGTACCTGCGCGCCCTCATGGCCCGCAACAAGGAGAACAGCGAGCGCACTCACATCTCGCTCAATGAGGCGCTGCGGCGGCAGGAAAAAGCGGCTGATGACACCTGGCGCCTGGCGTTAGAGAACCAGCTCCGCAAAGCAAAGGGCGAGCCTCTGCTGGCGGAC
>JBCDIK010000181.1:0-7633 GCA_038749065.1 Pseudomonadota bacterium
CAGCTCCTTACCGAGTCGGTCCGTATTGCGGGCGATCAGGCCATTCGCCGCCTTGAGAATCGTATTGGTGGAACGGTAGTTCTGTTCCAGCCGGATCGTCGCGACCTGCCCGAAATCCTGGGCGAAGCGAGGGATGTTCTCGAACTAGGCGCCGCGCCAGCCATAGATGGACTGATCGTCGTCGCCGACCGCCATGATCTGCGACTGGCGGCCCGCCAGCACGCGCAGCCAGGCGTACTGGATCGTGTTGGTGTCCTGAAACTCGTCGACAAGAATCTGCCCGAACCGGCTCTGGTAGTGACCGAGCAGCGCCGCATCGTTCAGCCACAGCTCGTGGCTGCGCAGCAGCAGCTCCGCAAAGTCCACGAGCCCGCCCTGCTGGCACAGCTCCTCATAGGCTTCGTAGATGCGCTTGTGGGTCTGCTGAAAGAGATCGTCGCCCGCGGGAATCTCCGCGGCGCGCTTGCCTTCATCTTTGGCGCTGTTGATGAACCACACCGCCTGACGCGCGGGCCATTTCTGCTCATCCACATCCAGCGCGCGCATGACGCGCTTGACGAGTCGCTGCTGGTCGTCGGCATCGAGGATCTGGAAGTTCTGGGGTAGCTGCGCTTCCTGCCAGTGCATGCGCAGCAGCCGGTGGGCCAGCCCGTGAAAGGTCCCCACCCACATGCTGCGCGCGGACATGTTGAGCAACGCTTCGGTGCGCTGGCGCATTTCCGCCGCCGCCTTGTTGGTAAAGGTGACCGCCAGGATGCCGTGGGGCGAAACGTTCTCCGCTTCGACCAGCCAGGCGATCCGGTGCACGAGCACGCGGGTTTTGCCGCTGCCGGCCCCGGCGATTACGAGCGTGTTGCCCATGGGCGCGCAGACCGCCTCGCGCTGGCGGTCGTTCAGGCCTTCGAAAATGTGGGTGACGTCCATGGGCGCCGAGTGCTTACCTGGCTGGGCCGGTCAGCGTAAGGAGCCTGCGAGCCTGCCGCAAGCGCCATGGACGGCTGATGCCGCTAGCCGGGCACCGGTGTGGCGTAGCGCTGTTTCAGGTAGCGATTGAAGGTGATGCTGGCCGCGAAGGTGAGCGCGCCGAGTATCCCGAACGCCGGCCCGACGGGCAGGGCCTCGGTAATGACCACCACGCGGGTCGCGACCTGCCAGACCCCCGCGAACACCAGGCCCATGTAGGCCCAGCACATGCAGATCTGGTGGGTGATCAGATCATCTCGCAGCCCACTGCGCTGATAGCGCCAGATCGCCCGCACCCCGGGAATCAGTGCCGACAGGCTCACCAGCGCAAACAGGTGAAACAGATTGGGGCGCCCGTTCAGCTCGTACATGCTCAGCGCGCTGACATCCACCCCCAGCATGATCAGCGCCCAGCCGCGACCCAGCCAGCGGTGGGCGCGATCGCCCTTGCGCCGGAACAGGATGACCGGGCCCAGGAGCAGCGCGATCAGCGCAGCGATGAAGTGCACGTTCCCCATGAGTGTGTGGGCCCAACTCTGCCAGTCGAGGAGATCTGCGAGGGTCATGCGGTTCGCTCCCGATGCTCGTGAGTGGTACACGCTAATGCGGACAGTCCGGCGGGTCAGCGGCATCCGACGAACGCGTCATGGGACGGCCGAATCGGTACCCGGCGACATCAGTCAACAAATTCGGAATTGACGGCGGCCCGTTGGCCGACTACTGTGCGCGCCCTTTTTCGCACTCCACAGCCGGGCGAGACGATGCGCAGTCGACCATCACTTCTCATAACGCCCGCGGCCTTCCGCCAGGTCCAGGACTGATCCAGTCAGCGACCGCGGCGCAACGCCGCGGAGCACACACCCAACGTCTATAGCAATCAGGCGCGCGCGCTCCATCGCTGTGCATGCGCGCTCGTGGCGAGAAGCTGACCGTGGACCACCAAACACTGAACGAAATCGATGCCTGCCTGGGACGGGCGCGGCGCTTGCTGTGGTACTACCCGGGCCGCTACGCGCTGTTGCGCCTGGCCGCCGCTGCTGCGGTCGAAGACCGCATCAGTCAATTGAAGCGCCGCCCGGAAGGTGCCTTGCTCAACCATCGCGCGGTAAAGCCGTTCACGGCTCGCAGCGGGGATGGTCGACTGTGCCCGTTCGCTCTGCGCAATCATTGGCAGGCGTCGGCGATTCCCTTTGCGCTGACGCTGGGGCGATGGGGACCCGCTCGCGGGGGAGACTGGCGGCAGACGAGTCGCGCAGGCTACAACCTGGTCCTGCGCCTCGATCTGAGCGAAGCGCATATCGAGGATCTGCGTCGGCGCTTCGGCGCCTACGACTGGCTCTTCAACTCGCCCGCTCACCCCGTGACCGATGACTGCGATCGACGCCGGGAAACCCTCGCCTGGGCTCGGCTCGATCTCAGCTTCGAGCACGATGAGGTGCTGATCGAAGAGATTCAAAGCGATTGGGTGCGCGATGCGAGCGACGCCGCCCACTACGGTTGGCACACCCGCGCGGGCAGGATCAGCGCCGCCGATGCACGGCGCTACCTGCGGGAAGTGCTCGAGCCGATCAGCGCCATCTGGCAGGAAGCCATGCTCTGCGCCGTATTGGAGTTCATCGCATGGGAACTTGGTATCGCACGAGTCTGGTACCACGATTTCGCGACCGGCAACGGTTTGAAGCGCATTCGCTATGACCATCCGCCACGATCCCTGTATCGGGACCTACCGCGCCGCTTCTGCATGACAAAGGTCGACGATGCCCCGATGTTTCTGAAAGAAGATCGTCGGGCACGACGCGTTCTGAAACGATTGCGCCCCTATCGCTTTTTCCGCCTCGACCTGCCGGAGGTTGCGCGGCGCAGTACGCCCACTGCCGATCCGGAGCCGATCAGGGTAAGGTAATTCCCCAAGGCAAATGGCTATGCAAAATTGCGAAAGAAAACCGGTCTTGCATGCACTCTTCGCATGGCAGCACGTGCCCTTCCGCAGCGGCTTCAACAGACTTCGAAGACGCTCGCCTGCTTGATCGCGATCAGCACTTCGTCTGCAGCCTGTCAGCTTGCGGAGACAGCGACCGAAGTTGAAACCAACCTCAGCACTGATGAAGCGGTCTATCTGCAGCGTTACGAAGCGCTGGCTGCGCGACGGGTCGCGGGGGTTGGGCTTGCAGGCTACGACCCTCTGGAGACCGTCGCCGGCGCGGAGCCAACACAGGACCTGCCGCGCACCGATGCAGCCGCACGAACGCTGGCGCCTGCAACCTGGAAAACGATCGAGGCCTACGCCGGGGAGCGGAATTCCAGCGCGCTCATCGTCTGGCGTCGCGGCGCCATCGAGTACGAGCGCTACTACGGCGATACCACCCGCGAGTCGTTGCTGGTCTCACGATCCCTGGCCAAACCACTGGCAACGATCGCCATCGGTCGCGCGCTGCAGCTGGGACATATCGACAACCTGTCACAACCGGTGGCGGACTTTATCACCGAGTGGCAGGGCACCCCGAAGGCGGCAATCGAGCTGCGCCACCTGCTGCAGATGCGGTCCGGGCTGTTGCCGCAGGGGCGCGCCAGCGGTCCGGATGATGTGCTGAACCGGGCGTACCTGCACCCCCGGCATGGCGAGGTCATCATCAACGAGTATCCGCTCGTGGACCCACCCGGCAGCCGCTACGAGTACGCGAATGCCAACACGGAGCTCGTTGCCGTCATCATCGAGCGTGCCACCGGCGTGCGCTACGGCGACTGGCTGACGCAACAGGTGCTCATCCCTCTCGGCGCCGCCGGCGGCGAGATCTGGGTGAACCGGCCGGGCGGGCTGGGCCACGCCGGCTGCTGCATCCTCTTGCCCGCGGAGACCTACCTGCGATTGGGGATCCTACTCCTGAACAACGGTCGCTACGGGAACCATCAGCTGCTCGATGAGGCCTTCGTGCAGGCGATGAAGACCCCAGCGCCGCAGAATCCCCACGCGGGCATGGGCCTGTATGTGGCCGGTGAGTACGTCGCCGCTCGCGGCGCGGCCAATCCGGATCGTGGTGTGGGGCTCACGCAGCACAGCGAGCCGTACCGGGCCGCCGATCTGTTCCTGTTTGATGGCAACGGCCATCAGGTGCTGTACATGGTCCCCTCGGATGACCTGATCGTGATGCGGCTGGGCGCGCGCCCCCCAGCCGAGCTGCCCTGGGACAACAGCCTGTTGCCCAATCGGGTGATTGAAGGGATTGCGCGTGCGCCCGGAGAGGAAGCGCCGATTCCGCAGGCGCCTTAATCGTTCGCAGACACCTCAGGCGCTGCGAGCAACCTGCGCCGCCGCAGTGCCTGCCAGGCGCCCGAAAGTTGTAGCGGTCAACAAACCGTTGCCGGCCAGATAGCCCCAGGCACCGGGACCTGAGATCCCACGCGCAGCGCCGCCGCCGGCAAACAGGTTCGGTAGGGTGCGGCCATCGGCGCGCTGAACTTGGCCAACGGCATCTACCCGCAGCCCGCCCTGGGTGTGAAACAGCGCGCCAGTCACCTTGACCGCATAATAGGGACCGGCAAAAGGCTGCGTGCCCGCGAAGCTGCGCCCGAAGGTATCCGGTGCCGGGTCTTCGCGCAGCGCATCGACCGCGGCCGCCGTCGCCGCAAGCCCGTCAACAGGTACCGACAGTTGCGCAGCGAGGCCGGCGATCGTGTCGTGCTGACGCAGAGCGCCGGCCTCGATGGCATCGCGGTAGTCATCGAACTCCAGCATCAGCTCGTGCCGCGCCTGATCGTAGACGGTCCAGGCAAAGCCACCGGGCTGACGCAGGACGTCTACTGCCTGCTCTGAGTAGCCGCGCGCCTCGTTGGAGAAGCGCTCACCCTGCGCGTTGACCTGCACGCCGCCCTGCATGATCACCGGCCACAGGATCGGCACGCCATGATCCTTGGCGAGACCGCCGTGGCCCTGATAGCCGGTCATGTCCAGCACTTGGGCCCCAAGCTCTAAGCCCCAACGCACGGCATCGCCGGTGTTGCCCGGGTGCCCGTGAAAAACGCCGCCGGCGATCTCCGGGATGTACTCCGCCACCATTTCGGCATTGCCGCCGAAACCGCAGCAGGCGAGTACCAGCGCACCGCAGCCGAGGTCTTCCGTGGAGCCGTCGGGCCGGGCGATCCGGACGCCGGCAATCCGGTCATCCTCCGCGATGATCAGGTCAGCAACCCGCGCCTCGCAGAGCACCGGAACTTCCAGCCGCCCCACGGCATTGGCCAGCGCGCCCATGAGCTCGCGCCCGGTACGGTTGGGCGTGCCGTGCATCCGCATGTGGGTATGGCCGGGATAGCGGAAGCTGTCGACCAGCGTCAGCGGCACATCGTGCGCATCGACCAGCCAGTGCACCGTTGCCGCCGAGGCCTGTGCCAGGGCGAGCGCGATGTCCGGATCGGTCTGCTGCTGCGCCTTGCCGAGTACGTCGGCCGCGAACACCTCTGGCGTATCGTCAATCCCCGCCGCCTGCTGGAACCGGGTCCCGGCCGCGGGGATCAGGCCCGTGGACA
Organism: Pseudomonadota bacterium; assembly: GCA_038749065.1. GTDB lineage: Bacteria > Pseudomonadota > Gammaproteobacteria > Pseudomonadales > Azotimanducaceae > CALHVX01. The sequence continues at coordinate 5,485 of JBCDIK010000181.1, forward strand.
TGGCGGTGGTGCCCAGGGGCGAGGCGTCCCGTTCGAGAACGAGGGTCTCAGCGCCGGCTTCAGCGGCCGCCAGCGCCGCGGTCATGCCACAGCCGCCGCCGCCGACGATCGCCACCTCGACCTGGCCCAGCAGCGATGCCTGCGCAAGCGGAATCACAACCCGGGCCTAAGCGGGCTTGGTCAGCACCAGCGACTGCAGGAAATCGTTGGAGCAGGGCTGACCGGGTTCCAGCTGGAAACCGCTGCGCTCGATGAGCCCGTGGAAGTCGAACTCCACGAACGCCTGCGAGTAGGGCTCGCAGTTATTGCGGGAGTCGTAGTCGATCAGGAAGCGCTGCGCGGCCGGGAGGTTATCCGACGGCATGTTCGGAAACTCGAAGATCGTGAACGTGCCACCGGGCCGCAGGATGCGGAACATCTCCGGGATGACCTGCTCGATGATCTCGACCGGCAGCTCGTGGAACAGAATGTAGGAGAGCACGGCATCGAAGCTGTCGTCTTCAAACCCGGTCGCTTCGGCAAGCCCCTGCTTGTAGTGCACGGCAACGTCCTGATCGCAGGCGATCTTGTGCGCGTAGCGGACCAGCGGCAGGCCCACATCCAGGCCCCAGACTTCGGCATCGGGAAAGCGTGTCTTGAGCTGGCGCGTGCACTGGCCAATGCTGCAGCCGACATCCAGAATGCGTGCGCAGATGCCATCAGCTGGCACCTTCAGGGCATCGGTGAACTCCTGGTGATGCTGATCCTGATCGTTATAGCCCTGGTAGAAGCACTTGGTCCCATAGTGGAACACGATGCCGCCCAGGGGATCATCGGTGTAACCACCCGGTTGCAGGTGGATTTCGCGCCGGGCGTACTCGGGGACGACAAAGTCCGGATCCACATGCAGCGTTGCCGGGCCGCGCGCCGCGGCGTCGTCCAGGGATTTCAGGTGGTCAGCCTCATCGCGCTCGAAGCTCGCGCGCGTCCGCCGCCACATCATCTCCTGATGCGAGCGCATCATGCGCTGCCAGCTGCGCGCCACAGGCACGGTGTTGATCACCCGCTGAATGTCTTCCAGGGGCGCCCGATCCCCCTCCGGGCCAAGCTCCCGGCTCACGACCTCGGAGCCCGCCTCGAAAAAGCTCGGGTACATGGTGGAGAAATTGAAGCGCCGGAAGCTCTCGACGAAGTCCAGATAGCTTTCATCGGCGAGCGTGGTGGTACGGGGCAGCAGCCCTTCCTGGCCTCGGTTCATTCTGTGCTCCTGGATGGTTCGTTAACGGTCGTTCGTCTTGAGCTGCGGCTCGCTCTTGCGTGCAAAGCCACCGAAGACGGTCTTGACCAGCTCCTCGCGCGCCGCCAGGCGTCGGGCCTGCAGCGCCTCATCGGGGCGAAAGTCTTCGATGCGCGCCTGCAGATCGAAGTCAGCGCGCGCCTGGGCATCCTGCTGGAGTGCTTCCTGCAGGACCTGCTCGAGCACCAGGTTGCGGTCCTGGACGGTCCACAGCGCGGCAGTCAGCTCCAGCATGGCGTCCATGATGTTGTCGAGCACGGCGTTGTCGAAGAACTGTTTGCCGGGGCCATAGATCTCATGGCCGAACCCTTCCGGCAGGGCATCTTTGCTGTTCATGGCCACCATAGTGCGCGCGCCGGTGGCTGCTGGCTACTCGAAGGAAGGCAGGGCGCCATAGAAAAAGCTGATTTCACGCAGCGCTGATCACACCGCCACGGTGGCCGGGTTGTAGTCGAAGAAATGCCAGTCCGACTGCGGCTCAGCGTCATTGCCCTGACTGCGGATACGCTCGTGCCAGGTGCTGCGATCAGGGCCGCTCGCCTGCAGGCGCGCGCCATGCGCGCGGGAGGAGAGCATGACGGCGCGTGTGCGCGGCTCGCGCAGGGCCTCGTAGCGATCCAGGGCCTGCTCGGGATCGCGGTAGTCGCTCAGACACCGGGCCAGGACAATCGCATCTTCAAAGGCCATGGCACCACCCATGCCGTGAAAGGGCAGCATCGGGTGCGCGTCATCACCCAGCAGTGTGATCCGGCCCTGGCGCCAACGCGGCAGCGGATCGCTGTCGAAGAGGGACCAATTGTAGAACCGGTCCTGCGGGATCGCGCGGATGAGCAGGAGTACACGCTCATTCCAGCCCTCATGCTCTGCCAGCAC
>JBCDIK010000182.1:0-7632 GCA_038749065.1 Pseudomonadota bacterium
GAGCGCTGCACCGGGAACCGGCCGACTCCGGATCCACAACAACGGGCGCCAGCGCGGGCGGTTCCGCAAAGAGGCTGTTCGCTGCCTCCTGTGGCACAACGACCGCGTGCTCCGCTCTTCCGAAGTCGGAGTCGAAATCGAAACTGTTCTGAACGCCCGAACTCATACTGTATGTTTATACACTATTTGGCCGAGAATTCAAATTTGCCATCGGTATAGGTCACGGACACTGTCGCGCCGGATGAGAACGTCCCAGCGAGCAACGCCTTGGCCAGCGGGTTCTCCAGCCGGCGCTGAATCACGCGCTTGAGAGGTCGGGCGCCGTATACCGGATCGTAGCCTTCGTCGACCAGCGCCAGGAGCGCATCCTGGGACAACGCCAGATGCAGGTCCTGCTCCGCCAGCCGCGCTTCCAGAGTCTTGACCTGCAGCGCTGCGATCGCGGTCACCTCGGCCCGGCTCAGCGGCTTGAACACCACCAGATCATCGATGCGATTGATGAACTCCGGGCGAAAATGACCGGTCACCACCCCCATCACCGTCTCGCGGATCTGTTGATAGTGCGCCTCCTCGCTGGCGTCACCCGCCTGCGCACTGAGCGCCTGGATGGCTTCGGAGCCGAGGTTCGAGGTCATGACCAGCACGGTGTTGCGAAAGTCCACGGTGCGCCCTTGCCCGTCCGTCAGACGCCCGTCATCGAGCACCTGCAGCAGAATGTTGAACACATCCGGATGCGCCTTCTCGATTTCGTCGAGCAGGATCAGCGAGTAGGGCTTGCGCCGCACCTGTTCTGTCAGATACCCACCTTCCTCGTAACCCACGTACCCCGGCGGCGCACCGACGAGGCGCGACACGGCGTGTTTTTCCATGTACTCGGACATATCGATCCGGACCATGGCCTCTTCGCTGTCGAACAGCGCCACCGCGACCGCCTTGCACAGCTCGGTTTTGCCTACACCTGTGGGGCCTAGGAACATGAAGCTGCCGTTGGGGCGATTCGGATCGGACAGGCCGGCCCGGGAGCGGCGCACGGCATCGGCAACGGCGTGAATGGCCGGCTCCTGGCCGATCACCCGCTCGTGCAACAGTTCCTCGAACATCATCAGCTTGTCACGCTCGCCCTCGAGCAGGCGTGTGACCGGGATACCCGTCCAGCGTGCGACGATGTCGCTCACTTCTTCTTCGGTCACCCGATTGCGCAGCAGCTGCATAGACGCATCGGCTTCGTCGCCCTGCTCCTGGCGCGCGGCGGCAGCCTGGGCTTTTTCCAGTTCCGGGATACGCCCGTACTGCAGCTCCGACATGCGTGCGAGATCCGAGGCGCGCCGCGCCGCCTCGAATTCGTTGCGGGCCTCGTCGAGCTGGGCCTTGATGTCCTGAACGCCGCGCAGCGAGGCTTTCTCTGCCTGCCAGATTTCTTCGAGCGTAGCGTACTCCTGCTCCAGCTCATCGATGGTACTGCTGAGGTCTTCGAACCGCTCCAGGCTGCGCTCGTCTTCTTCGCTGCGCAGGGCCTGCTGCTCCATTTTCAGCTGGATCAGGCGGCGCTCGAGACGGTCCATGGTTTCCGGCTTGGAGTCCATCTCCATGCGGATGCGACTGGCCGCCTCATCGATCAGATCGATGGCCTTGTCCGGCAGCTGGCGCCCGCTGATATAGCGATGGGACAAGGTCGCGGCCGCCACCAATGCCGGGTCGGTGATGTCGACGCCATGATGCAGCTCGTAACGCTCCTTCAATCCGCGCAGGATCGCGATGGTGTCCTCGACACTCGGCTCGTCGACCAGAACTTGCTGAAAGCGCCGCTCAAGCGCGGCATCTTTCTCGATGTACTGCCGGTACTCATCCAGGGTTGTGGCGCCCACACAGTGGAGCTCACCGCGCGCCAAGGCAGGCTTCAGCATGTTACCGGCGTCCATTGCACCTTCTGCCTTGCCGGCGCCAACCATGGTGTGGAGCTCGTCGATAAACAGGATGATGTTGCCCTCCTGTTTCGCCAGTTCAGCAAGCACGGCTTTAAGGCGTTCTTCAAATTCGCCCCGAAACTTGGCACCCGCGATGAGCGCGCCCATATCCAGCGACAGCACCCGCTTGTTCTTCAGGCCCTCCGGCACTTCGCCATTGAGAATCCGCTGCGCGAGACCTTCGACGATCGCGGTCTTGCCGACCCCGGGCTCGCCGATCAGCACCGGGTTGTTCTTGGTGCGCCGCTGCAGCACCTGCACGGTCCTTCGGATCTCCTCGTCGCGTCCGATCACCGGGTCGAGCTTGCCCGCTTCTGCGCGCTCGGTCAGATCGATGGTGTACTTCGCCAGCGCCTGGCGATTTTCCTCTGCACCGGGGTCGTCAACAGACTCGCCCTCGCGCAGCGCGGCGACCTGAGCTTTAAGCATCTCGCCCTGAAGCCCGCACTGATCGAGGACCTCGCGACATTGGGGATCCGTCAGCAGTGCCAACACCACCTGCTCCGTGGACAGGTACGCATCTCCGGCCTGCTGGGCATCGCGCGTCGCGAGGTTGATGACCTTGGCAAGCTCCGGCGCCATGGCCATCTCCCCGGTCGGCGCGCCGATCGTTGGCAGATTCGCGAGCGCTCGCTCCAGGGCCACGGGCAGCTCGGTCATGCGCACGCCCGATCGCGCCAGCAGCGGGGCCACGGCTGCCTGGCGATCCTCGGTCAGCACCTGCAGCAGGTGCAGGGGCACGAGTGTCGCGTGGTCACGCCCCAGAGCCAGCGCCTGGGCATCCGCGAGCGCGTTCTGCAGCCGGTTCGTCATCTTGTCCATGCGCATGGGGCGAGACCTCCATTCCGTCTGCCACCAATGTGTGGCCGGGGCCCGAAAATTCAACACTGCGCAACCCCGCTCGCCAGTGCCTGTGGCAGAATCAGTGACAGGAACATTCACGAAATTCGGCAGTTCAGGATCTTGCCCCCATGAGCGCTGGCGACATCGAGTCAGACAACGGCGAAAGCGTATCCCCACCCCGGCGCCGGGCGCGCCAGGACGGCCAACCGCAGTCCCGCCCGATCGCACAAGAGTCCCGCAGCTTCCCGCGGGTCCGTGTGCCCATGATCGTAGAAGCCAGGCACCCTTCCTTCGGCACCCGGGAAGGACTGATCGAGAACATCTCCGAGGGCGGGCTACTACTGCGGCTGTCCGCGCCGGACCTGACGCCGGGCGCCCAGCTCAAATTGCAACTGCTGAATACCTCTGCCGTGGATCATGAGCCGACCCCGACAGTCTCGATGCAGGTGGCCAGGGTCGAGGCGGAATCGCTGGGCCTGACCTTTGCGTCTGCCAGCGCACGGCACCTATGGCACACCGCGGAGCGTCGACGGCAGGAACTCACGGTTGGCACGGACTATTTCCAGGTCCAGGTTAACCTGCTCATCATGGCCGGCAAGCGCCTGCTGCTACTCGCCCGTCAGGGCCGCTGGTTCCTGCCCGGTTTCTTTCTGCAGGTAGGCGACGACATCCCCGCCGCTACAATGGCCATGCTGGCGTCCTTCGAGCTGTCCTCACCCAAGCTGGGATCAGTTCAGGCGGCCCGCACTCAGGCCCTCGATCGCGTACCGGAGACAGCAGCGCTATGCCTGTATCAGCAGGTGATGGTGGACGACACGGCCATCTCGCTTTCACAGCAGGATGATTACAGTGATCATCGCTGGGTTCAGCAGGCGCGCAAGCTGAAGGAATTGACCGTTGCGTCCGCGGCGACGACCCAGGTGATTGAATCCGTTTTGCAGGACCACTCCTAAGCAGCTGGGCACCCCGTCTTGATCAGTCAGCAGTACTCCCGGGACGACGCGCGCTTCGTGATTGTCCTGAGGCCAAATCAGTCCTGGACCTGGCGCGCCAATACCTGGCTGATCGCCAGCCTGCTGGTGATCTCGCTGGTCGTGGGTGGGTTCTTTCTGCTGCATTCCTATTGGGTCATCTTGCCCTTCACGTTGGCGGAGGTCGCGTTGGTCGCAGCCTGCCTGTACTACTGCGTGAGGCGCACCCACCAGCAGGAGGTCATTACGCTGACGCCGGACCAGGTGACGCTCGAGCGGGGCATTCGAAAAGCGGACGAGCAACATCGTTTCGAGCGCTACTTCACCCGTTTTTTCGTGCACCCGCCCCGCTTCCGGGGGCACCGGAAAGTGCTGGCGCTGCGTCACCGCGGGGAAGAGACCGAAGTCGGCAGCTTTCTGACCGACGAGGAGCGACAGGAACTGATCGCGACCCTCCGAGCTGCCATCGCAGAGCTCGATCAAACCCGGATGCACTGAGTCGCCACAACCGCTCCGGGCACTCGCTGCGCCACTGCAGGGCGCCTGCAACAGCCGTCGTTGCTACCCGGGTACCCACGCTTGCGTAGCGCGCCATCACCGACGCTGCCGGATGTCCGTACCGATGCTCACCATCAGCGCTGACGATCGCGTAGCGAGCGTTCAGGCGCCGCACGAAGCTCGCGCTCGAAGAAGAAGCACTGCCATGATGAGGCACGAGCAGGAGGTCAGCAGGGGTCGGCAATGCGCGGTGCAGCGCATGCTCAGTCGCCGCATCAATATCGCCGGTCAATAACAGGCGGTGCGCTCGACCCGCGCTCTCGACGAGCAGCACACAAGAGTCCGCATTGCCTGCCCGGCGCACCGTCGTTGCTGGGTGCAGAAAGGCAAAACGGACGCCGTCCCAGCGCCAGTGAACGCCCTGAAGACAGGCCTCCGCGGACGACTTGCTCACCAGCGCGCCGGCAGCTGCAGGTGCGCCCGCGGGAGCGCTACGCCAGTGTCGCTCGATGGGCAGCCGCTCCAGGATGGTCCGCTCGCCGCCTGCGTGATCCGCATCATCATGGCTGATGACCAATGCATCCAGGCGCCGCATCCCCATGGCAGCAAACGATGGCAGCAGCAGATCCCGAGCGCTATCCGCGCCGTTCGGAAACGCCGGCCCGGCATCGAACAGCAGTCGGTGACGCTGCGTCTCCACCAGAACGGACAGGCCGTGTCCCACATCGAACACCGTGGCCTGGAAGTGGCCGGGCGGTGGCAGATCAGCGGGCGTGTGCCGGAGCAGAAGCGAGAGCAGTGCCAGCCCCAGGAACGCCCCGGCGCGTCGCTGCACCGGCCGATACAGCGCCATGAGCGCAAACAGGCCGATGCCAGCGCTCAGCACCCGCTGCTGCGCCATACCGGTGGCCAGCGGACGCGCGGCACTGCCGGGGAGTTCCTCATGCAGGCGCTGCAGAACGCTCAGCGCCATATCGCCCAGCGTAGCCAACCCGGTGGCCAGTGCTTCGGCGCCGGGGACGTGCAGGAAGACGCCGGTCACCGCCGTCGCTGTCAGCGGCAACCACAACAGGCTCAGCAACGGGACCAGCACCAGGTTGTACAGCGCCGCATAGGGCGAAATCGCAGCACCGAAAGCGGTCAATACCATCGCGCTGCCGCCGCTTAGAACGAACTGTGAGCCGAGCCATGGTCGCAGCCAGCCCTGCTCCCCATGCCGCGGCCGCCACAGTATGAGCAGGCTGAACACCGCGACAAACGACAACCAGGTGCCCGGGACTAACGTGATCAGCGGATTGTGCAGAAGTAACACCAGGGCGGTACCGAGGAGCACTGGGTACAGCGCCCGGGAGCGGCCCGCCAGGGCAAGGGCGGCGCCCGCCAGGAGCATCAGCGCGGCGCGCAAAGCTGGTACCTGTGCCCCAGCGAGCAGCAGCATCACCGCCGTTCCGGCGAGCGCACCGCTCACCGCCCACCGACGCCGATCGCCACGCTGTCGCACAGCGATGATCACGCTGCCGAGGCCGCCGGCGAAGAGCGCCCCGGCGGACGCAACGATGCCCAGGTGTAGACCAGACACGACGAACAGGTGCACGGTACCCGTTGACCGCAGAAGCTCCCGCCGCGATGGTGGCAGCGCCTGCAGGTCTCCCAGCAGGACCGCCTGCAGGAGCGCGCCGCCGGGCAGTTCCGCCAGCCTTTTCCGGGCGGATTGCCGTAACCAACCAAGTGCCTGATGCCTGCGATCAGCCAGCCCCCTTGGCCGTTCCCGGCGTGCCTTCCGGATGGTGCCGGTGCCCTGTATGCCCTGTGCGAGGAGCCAGCGGTCCCGGTCGAAGCCCCCGGGGTTACGACGGATGCCGGGCGCTCGAACGCTGAACTCAACGCGCCAACGACTCCCCGGTACCGGCGGTGGCTGCAAGAGACGGCGCTGCGACCAGTACAGGTGCAGGTATGACCAGCCGCGTGCAGGTGTGCTTGCCACGCCCCAACCGGAAGCGCGCGCCACCAGCAACCGCTGCGGCATCCCGGGACCCGTTTCGCGTACCTCGAGCACGCGAACCGAGTCCTGCCAGACTTGCGCCGGCCCCGCGGGCAGACGCAGCTGCCGGCCCTCCTCGTAGGACAACGTGGCCCAGGCAGCCGCGCATAGCCCCATGACCCAGGGCCGCAGCGCCGCCCAGCGGCACAGCAGGAGACCAAGCAGCATCAGCGCCCAGGGCGCTCTCGGCGGCAGGAACGCGGTGGCCTGTAGCAGCGAATCAGCGACCCAGGGGGCCAGCGCGAGTCCCGCGAGCAGCGCAGGAAAAAAAGTTCGCAAATGCGGCGCCGCCATCGCCGTTGTCATAGTGCCCTTGGCATACTTCCATCTATGCCAAAGGAGCTGCTACGCCGTTACCTGCCAAGCGCTGCGATGGTCCGTGGGAACCGGGCCCTGCGGCCTGTGCGTCACTGGCTGGCCCGCCCGGATATCTGGCATCTGAACCGCCGCTCCGTCGCCGGCGCTGCTTTCGTGGGCCTGTTCTGTGCCTTTTTGCCAATCCCTCTGCAGATGCTGGTTGCGGCGGCGCTCGCCATCATCTTCCACGTCAACCTTCCGATCTCCGTGGCACTGGTCTGGGTCACAAATCCACTGACCATCGGCCCGATGTTCTACTTCAGCTATCGCCTCGGCGCCTGGCTGCTGGGCAGAACAGAGGCTCTGCAGAGCTTTCAACTGGATCTGGATTGGCTGATCGCGAACCTGTCCCAGCTGGCGTATCCACTCGTGTTCGGTTCACTGGTCTGCGGCTGGGTCGCCGGCGTAACCGGGTTCATCGTGGTTCGCGTCGCCTGGCGGGCACACGTCCTGCGCCGCTGGCAGGAGCGGCGGGAACGACGCCGTTTGAAGAAAGCAGCGGCACGTCTGGCAGCACAGCTGGAGGCCAGCGTCACACCAGACCAGCAGGGCTAAGCGGGTAGCGACAGGGCCTAGCCCCGATGCTTATCCCCGATGCTTATCCCCGATGGAGGGCCTCAATTGGATTCAGCTCCGCGGCGCGCGCGGCCGGAATGAACGCGGCAAACAGGCTGAGCAGAAAGGCGAGCAGCCCGATCATCAGCAGATCCGTTAAGCGAATGTCGATCGGCAGCGCCGCAAAGTAGGTTCCCTGTAGCAGGCGATAGGAGGTCATCTCCCCCAGCCAACCGATGAAGGATGAGATGTTGGCGGCCGCGAGCACGCCGAGCAGCAAACCAGCGGCGATACCGAGGCTGGCGATCAGCACTCCCTGAAGGGTAAACGCGCGGCGAATAATCGCCGCCCGTGCGCCCATGGTTCGAAGGATCGCGATATCGCCATGCTTCTCCACCACGAC
>JBCDIK010000183.1:0-7598 GCA_038749065.1 Pseudomonadota bacterium
CAGATTCCAGCTGCCGCCGTAGTCACCGCTGACGCCGATATTCCGAAACGCCGTCGTGATAAACGCGCTCTCGCAGGCCACGCGCAGATCGCAAGCCAACGCGATTGACAGGCCCGCGCCCGCCGCTGCGCCCGGCAACGCCGCGACCACGGGCTTGTCGAGCTCGGTGATCCGCAGGATCAGGTTCCGCTGCTGATGCTGCAGCTTGCGGACCCGGTCTTCAAAGGTCGGCGCGGGCGCATCGCCCTTCGAGCCGCCACCCATCCCGCCAATATCGCCACCACTGCAGAAGGCGTTGCCAGCGCCGGTGATCATGATGCAGCGCACCTCCGGCCTCAGTTCCAGATCGGCCAGCCCCTGGCGCAGCGCTGGTGTCAGCTCATCGCCCAGCGCGTTTTTCTTTTCAGGACGGTTGAGGGTGAAGGTTGCGAGGCCGTCCTCGAAGTCGAAGTGCAGGTGATCGGTACCGGTGTCGTAGCGCATCGCTTCGGGTTCCTTCAGAACATCTGCCGCAGTATGGTCGCGCAGCACGGTGGCGCCAATGGTGGCCGCGGCCGCGTGGGAGACGGTCATGCCGGCACAGATGGCGAGAACCATGCTCGGCAGCGCGCTGGTGGCGATCACCCTGACGTTGCTGTGCCACCTGCTGGTCCTGACGCTGTCCCAGGGCGAGCCGATTGCCGGTCCTGTCGCGCTTCTGTCCCAGGGGCGCTGGGGCGACCTGCACAGCCTGGGCCTGTGCAGTTTTGCGCTGGCGCACCTGCTGCTCGCGCTGGCCATGACCGGTCGCGATCATGGCCATCTCTGGCCCTGGGCCCAAGGCACGCTCATTCTCTGCGCGCTGGCCATCGCCGGGACCGCCTGGCAGCTGGCCAGTGCGCCGCCCCAGGAAATCACATCGCAGGCAAACCTGCTGTGGCTCGTCGCGAGCCTGGCAGGCACTGCGACCGGGCTAATGGCCCCAGGGCTGGCGCGGCTGGGCCGCGTGATCGCGCAGATCAACTTCGTCGTGCTGGTGCTGTGGGTGCTGCTGATTCCCGCCTGGTGGTGGATGGGCCCGGCGCTGACCGGCGCTTACGAGCGGATGGTGGGTGGGCTGTATCTGGGCTGGCTTAGCGCAGTGACGGTGGCGGAGTTCCGGCGATCCACTTAGAACAACGAGGATCGAGCTCGGCGATTGTCCTTCAGCTCACAGCGCCGGTGCAGTTGCCGCAGAGCCCGGTGACCTCGACGGTCGCGTGCTGGGGCGTGAACCCGCGCGCGCTGGCCGCATTGCCCAGCGCTTTGTCGACGGAGGCGGACTCGACTTCATCCACACTGCCGCATTCGCTACAAAGCAGATACTGGCTCTGATGGCCCTCATCCGGGTGATCGCACACCAGGTAAGACTGCGTCGACTGCAGCCGATGGATCAGGCCGATCCGCAGCAGAAAATCGAGATGGCGGTACACCGTTAATGGGGCGATCTTACGGTCCTGGCGCCGTTCGAGCCGCGCAATGAGCTCGTAGGCGCTCAGAGGCTTACTGCTGGCCTTCAGCTCGGCGTACGCCGCCAGGCGCGCGGGTGTCAGACGCTCGCCTGCTTGCGTCGCACGCTTCTCGGCGATTCGTCGCCACTCCTGCGGCAACCGGGCGGCTGCAATTGGCGCTTTTCCCATTGTCATCGGTCGTGAGCCAGGACATTCGGAATCATAGCGTGTAACACCACTGCGCGACGGCGGGGAGACAGTTGATACTTTATATCATATAGTGCCCTCCGATTCTCCGGTAGAGGCGCCACGCCCAATCATGTCTGACCCCGACCAACCTCACGGTCAGGTGGCACAGCCCACGGATCCTTCGCCCATCGCGCAGCACGGAGCCAGTATTGACTGGTACGGGCTCTCGATCGCGATGCTGTGTCTGGTGCACTGTCTGGCGCTACCGGCGCTGCTCGTCGCCGTGCCGACGCTGCTGGCGACGCTGGGCAACGAACAGGTCCACCAGTTTCTGGCGCTGCTGACCCTGCCAGCCGTCGCCGCGCTGCTGTACGAAGATCTGGGTCAACGCGGGTATCGATGGGCTGCCATCATTGCCGGGCTTGGCGCCATCTCGATCCTCTCCGCCGTCTTCGTACCGTCGCTCGAAGCCTGGGAAGAGCCGCTGACCGTGGCGGGTTCGATCGCGCTGGCTGGCGCCCATGGGCACCGCCTGTGGCGTCGCCGCCATCGCTCCGAAGTGGCCAGCTCGATCGGCTAGCTAGTGCGAGTGGATGGGCGTGATGATCTGCCCGATCATGCCCCGCGGCCCCTGCCGAACCGTCGAGGCCGCGAGCAATAGCAGCAGGATCGTTGCGCTGATCGGACCGACGAGGCTTTCGTGCGTATCGAGCGGGGCATGACCCGGGAGCATCGGCACGGCTTGCACACCCAGCAGGTCAACCAACCACCCCGCAACAATCGCCAGAACCGCCACGCAGGCACCGAATTTGAACGCAGTCTGCCGCCCATGCAAACGGGCGAGCACGCCAAAGGTCGTGACGTTGGTGGCTGGCCCGGCGATCAGGAACGCCATCGCCGCGCCTGCTGATAACCCTTTGTGAATCGCGAGCGCCGCGATTGGCGTTGCGCCTGCTGCGCAGACGTACAGCGGCACGCTGATCACCGCAGCCAACGGCACCTGCAGAAACGCCGGCACGTCCTGCAAAGCGCCTTCTCGTAACAGCGGCTCGCCGAGCGCTGCGATCACCAGCCCGAGCAGAATCCAGGGCATGGTGTGGTCGAACACCTCAACAAACCCGAACCGCAGCCCCTCCCCAAGCCGCTGCGCGAGGGGCTGCTCCGGGTCCGGCTCACTGGAGGCCGGGCCAGGCACTGCGGCCGGCTGCGGGGGCCGGATCAGTAGCGCGACCAGCAAGGCCACAGCCACCGCCGCGCACACGCGCGCGATGGTGAGTGACTCCCCGAGAAGCGGCACCGAGAGCAGCAGCGCATCCAACCCCAGCTCTGGCGTCGCAACGAAGAACGCGAGCGCGGCGGCGGGCGGGACGCCGCGCTGGACCAGAGACTGATAGACCGGCAGCACGCCGCAGGAGCAGACCGGGAGGGGCAGCCCGTAGAGCACCCCGCGGGCTGCCTGCCGAAGGCGCCCGCCGCGACGCAGTGATGCCAGCGCGGCACCGGTCATGAGATAAGGCACGATTCCGGCAAGCGCAAAGCCGAGTAGGAGCGCGGGGGCAGTCTCCAACAACAGCGCCCAAAAGGTCCTCGCCGTGGCACCGATCACCGAGTTGGGCGGCGCAGCATCCCCTGCGAGCAGAAGCGCGAATACCGTGATCACCCCGATCAGAGCGCCCAGACCGGCCCAGTGGGTTGGCGCCTCCGAGTGGTGGTGATGTCCGTGAGGGTGATGTCCGTGGTGGTGATGTGCGCAGGTTTCCCCGGACCCGGTTGCGCTCGCTGGCGCAGCCGCGGTCTTAAGTTCGTGCGCGCGCCCAGGTGCCTGCAGAATGACGCTGAGCAGCATGCCGGCGACCAACGCTTCGATGACTTCCGGCGCGCGCGCGGGCAAGAGATCAACGGCGATGGCGCCGCCCCCGAAGCCCAGCAGGGTCGCCCCAATGATCAGCGTTGCGCAGCCCCAGGTGATCCGGACGGCCGCACGATGCGAAGGCGCGACGCGCAGCGCCCATGCCAGCAGGGCAAAGCCGACGGGCAGTCGATGGGCGATCACCGCCCAGGGCAAAGCATGTTCCGCCAGGTCGTGATGGTGATGATGATCATGTGCGGTCAACGCCAGCACCGCGCCGTCAAAGACCGCATGGAGTGCCAGCAGACCCAGCAGCAGCACCCAGCCCACGCGCGAGCGCAGGCCGCGCAAGAGCACCGGCACGGCAGCACCCGCAAGGAGCGGGATCAGGCCCTGCCAGCCCAATTCCGCACCGACGTGCGGCAGCACGAAGATCACGCACAGCGCCGTCACCAGCACCAGGCTGAACCCGTCGTGGCCCGCCTTAATCGCGGCGCTCGCCGTGCCGAGCGTTCCCAGCAACGGGCCAACGAGAATCGCGAGCGTGGCGATGAGCAGCATGAGGGACGCTTCGGGCAAGACAGAGACACCGGTTCTGACCGCGGGATTATACGATTGGTTCGGCGTACCGCATCGAAGCATTCCGCACAGTGGCAGGGGATCGCCACAGACTTTGACGCAGTGCACGCTAGGCTGCGCTCATGGAGCATCGCCCATGAACGCCGGACCGCGCGCACCTACCCTCCGCCTACCCGCCGCCGTGCGCGATTGGCTGCGCTCGATTGGCTACGAGCCCCTGCCCTTCCAGCAGGAGAGCTGGCGCGCCCAGCTACGCGGGGCATCAGGCCTGATCCATGCACCCACCGGTGCCGGGAAGACGCTCGCGGCCATGCTGGGACCATTGCTCGAAGCGGGTGCGGAGAGCGCAGCGAAACCGCCACCCCTGCAGGTGCTGTGGATCACACCGCTACGCGCGCTCTCCGCCGATACCGCGCGGCAGATCGAAGCGCTCCTCGACGGCATCGGCAGCTGCTGGAGCGTGGGCATCCGCACCGGCGATACCAGCAGCAGCGAGCGCGCCCGGCAACGGCGGCGCCTCCCCTCGGTGTTGATCACCACGCCGGAGTCCCTGTCCCTGCTGCTGAGCTATGGGGAGACACAGGCACAGCTCGCGCAGGCACGCACGGTCATCGTCGACGAGTGGCACGAGCTGCTGGGCAGTAAGCGCGGGGTGCAGCTGCAGCTGTGTCTGGCGTGGCTCCGCGCAATCGCTTCCGTTCGGATATGGGGACTGTCGGCCACGATGAAGGATCTGCCGGCCGCCATGCGCACCCTCCTTGGGCCGGACCAGCCCGGCACGCTCATCGAGGCCAACGGCACCGGTCAGGCTGCCGCGCGGATCCAACGCCGGCACCGCATCACAACGCTGCTGCCCGGGGAACTGCAGCGCTTTCCCTGGTCCGGGCATCTGGGCCTGCAGCAGATCGACGGGGTGATCGACGCCATCGAGCCGGCACGGACCGCCCTGATCTTCACGAACACCCGCTCCCAGGCCGAGCGCTGGTTTGAAGCGCTCAGCAGCAGCCGCCTGGACTGGCTGGGACGGATCGCTCTGCACCACGGTTCACTCGATCCGGCCGTGCGTCGCAAGGTAGAGATCATGCTCCGCGACGGCGAACTCAAATGCGTGGTCGCCACGGCGAGTCTCGATCTGGGCGTGGACTTCTATCCCGTCGACCGGGTCATCCAGATCGGCAGCGCCAAGGGGATCGCACGGCTGCTGCAGCGCGCCGGGCGCAGCGGCCATCAGCCTGGCGGGCTGAGCGATCTGCTGTGCGTGCCCACCCATGGGCTGGAACTGATCGAGTTCGCGGCCGCGCAGCGCGCCATAACGCGAGGCGAGATGGAGGCGCGCCAGCCGCCCCGGGGCGCACTCGATGTGCTCGTACAGCACACGGTCACGCTGGCCCTGGCCGGGGGGGTTGCGCCCGATACGGTATTCGAGCAGGCCCGCTCAACGGATGCCTACGCAGCGCTGACACCCTCGCAGTGGCAGTGGGTGCTCGATTTCGTGACGCGCGGCGGGCAGGCCCTTGAGCACTACGACGAGTACCAACGCCTGGCCTGGGACGATGACCGGCTGGTGCCGGCAACTGCCCGTGTCACTCGCCGCCATCGCATGGCCGTGGGCACAATCAGTTCGGACGCGCACATCCGCGTGCAGTTTCAGCGCGGCGCCACGCTCGGCAGCGTCGAGGAATCCTTCATCGCGAAGCTGAAACCCGGTGACGTGTTCCTGTTCGGTGGTCGCGCGCTGGAGCTGTGCCAGGTGCGGGATCTGGTGGCCACGGTGAAGCGGGCCCGGCGCGCGCGGACCCTCGTACCGCGCTGGAACGGCGGTCGCATGTCACTATCAACGCAGCTGGCCGCCGGATTTCTCGAAGAGCTGGCACGCTTCGAGCGCGGAGTGGCGCGCGGGCCGGAGCTCGAGGCGGCCGCGCCGATGCTCGACATACAGCGGCGCTGGTCGGCCCTGCCCCTGCCTGGACAGTTGTTGGTGGAAGAGATCCGCCATCGCGAGGGCCACATGCTCTATCTGTATCCCTTCGGTGGCCGGCAGGCGAACGATGCGATTGCCGCGCTGGTGGCCTGGCGGCTCTCCCAACGGCACCCGGAAACGCTGACCTTTACCGCCAACGACTATGGCATCGAGCTGTTCAGTCAGCGCCCGTTGACCATGACGGAGCCGTTACTGCGCGAGCTGCTCTCCACTCAATCGCTGGAACCGGATCTGATCGCTGCCAGCAATCTCGCGGAGCTGGCCAAGACCCGGTTCCGGGACATCGCCCGCATCGCCGGGCTCGTTCAGCAGGGCTACCCGGGCGCCGGGAAATCCGCCCGGCAGGTGCAGGCGTCGAGCAATCTCCTCTACGATGTGCTGGCCACGCACGACAAGGACAATCTGTTGCTCGCCCAGGCCACCACCGAGGTCCTCACCGAAACCTTTGATCTGCCGCGCGTGCGCAGCACCTTGGCGCGCCTCGACTCAGAGACGCTGTGCCTGAAGACGCCGGCCCGGTTAACGCCGTTCGCTATGCCCCTGTGGGTCGACAGGCAGGGAGCCACGCTGAGCAGTGAGAGCTGGGAGGCGCGGATCCAGGCGATGCTTGGCACGCTGGAAGCCGCCGCGACGGGCGAGATGGACCCTTCTGTGATCGCCGTGAGCGAGCGTGACAAGCAGACACACGCTAGCCAGAAAAACACCAGAAGCTGAGAGTGCGCACGACGGATGGATCCTGAGTCCTCTCACGCTACGCTCGGCAGCTACCAGCTCGCGTTCGGCAGCGAACGGCTGACGCTGCTGCCAGAGCGCGCCGTCTGGCTCGAGCAGCACCGGGCGCTTCTGGTCGCGGATATCCACTTCGGCAAGGAGACCGTGTTCCGGCGCCACGGGATCGCGGTGCCCGACGGCAGCTCAACGGCGGATCTTGAGCGCCTGTCACAGCTTTGCGTCAGCGTTGGCGCAGCGGACCTGTGGATTCTCGGCGACCTGGTTCACGGCGCGCTCAGTGAGACCTTGCGCAGTATGCTGCAGGACTGGCTGGCGACCTTGGCACCCGTCCGAGTGCATCTCGTGGAGGGGAATCACGAGCGACACGCGCAGGGCCCCCTGCGGTCGTTGCTGCTAGACCATCATTCGGAAGCCCGGCTGGGCCCGTATCGACTGCGACACGAACCTGCGAGCAGAAGTTCAGCAGCGACGACAGCTGCACCTGAGATCGTCGGCCACAGTCACCCCGTTGCGCGACTGACCATCGCTCGCCACCGCGCACTACGAATCCCGGCGTTCGCGATGTCCGAACACCGGCTCACTATCCCCGCGTTCGGTCAATTCACCGGGGGACATCGAGTCGACATCAACAGTTCCCTTCAATGCTACGGCATCCTGGGCAACCGCGTGTTCCCGGTACCAGCATCTTAAGGCTCGGCCTGCCAACTCATTTGCAAGGCGGTGCGTCAGTCAGAATCGGGCTTGCCTCGTTCGGACTCTAGCTGTTGAAGAGTTTCAGAGTATGATTCAGCAGCTAGAG
>JBCDIK010000184.1:0-7558 GCA_038749065.1 Pseudomonadota bacterium
AGTACAGCTCCGCCCCGTCCGGGGCCGCGCTGCGCCGCGCGGCCATGGGATCGTCTGCCGGGGCTGCGGCGGGCGCTGCGGGTGACACGGGCGCGGCGCTTGCCGGGGGTGGTGTCGCGGGCTCTGAGCTGCAGGCCGTCAAGGCAAGCACCGCTGCGGACAACGATAGTGGTCGCAGCAACGAAGAGATAAATCGGTTCATTCGGAACATCCTGTGCAGTAACACCAGGCCCGGCAATGGGGCTTGGCAACGGTGATCGGCAGCGATGAGATTCCATCATGCCCGGCAGACACAACCAACAACAATCGCTCCTTCCTACCGGCTCGATTCGATCTCTCCATCAGCAACGACGACTCAAAATCCCGCTCTGATCTGCGCAAGAAACCACTCGATGCCCTTGTCCTGCAAATCACTGCGATAGGCCAGGCTCACCTTGAGCCCGTGAACACCCGGCAGCGGCAGCACGTGGATATCCAGCAGGTCCGCCTGGCTCTCCGCGAGCCGCCGTGGGCAGGTGGCGACGTGGTCCGTTCTCGCAGCAATGGCGAGCGCCGTCTGCCAGCGGGGCACGATACTGCCCTGGAAGCTGGTGTAGTCGAAGTCCGCATCCTGCGGGACGGTCTCCGAAGGCGAGTTCGCCCAGATGTGGCGCGCGGACCGATACTTCTTCTCCGTGAGGCGCCCCCGTGCGATCGGATGCCCTCGCCGGCACGCCACGCAAAAGGTGTCGTCATACAAAGGCTCTAGAGTCACGCCGGGCAGCGCGCCGTCGTAGCGGCCGATCGCGGCGTCGACCTCGCCACGCCGCAGCGCATCAACCATCTCGCGTTCGGCCATGTGCGCAAAGGTGACGCCCACCTTGGGCGCCGCGGAGGCAAGCCGCTCGAGCAAGGCTGTAGCCATCGTCAAGGTGACGAACTCCGGCGCTGAGAGCGCGAATATCCTGCCGGAGACCGCCGGATCAAAGGCCTGACCGATGCCTAAGGTTTCCCGAGTGAGATCGAGCAAGGCTTCGATTCCTGGCCGCAGCTGCAGCGCGCGCGCCGTGGGCTCCAGGCCATGCGATCGACGGACGAACAGCGGATCTTCAAACACCTCCCGTAACCGCGAGAGCGCGTGGCTGACCGTCGACTGGCCAAGATGCAGGGCCCGCGCCGCTTTCGATACGTTGCCGTGCTCCAGCAACTGCGCGAACACCAGCAGCAACCCGCCGTCGAGCTTCCTGATTTTTGATATGTCGATATCTGAATTCATTTAATATCATTATCATAGATATCACGCGATTGATACGGTGAGGGCCAACCCAGTGCCAATGGTGCCGCCATGTCGCAGAAGTTCCTGCTACCGCTGTGTCTGCTGATCTGCCTGAGCACGGCTGACGCTGCAGCCGATGACGCGCCCCGTTGGGGCGTATTGCTGCCCGCCATCAGCTTAACGAGCGATCATCGCTTCAACGGCATGAGCTTGAGCAACCGGCGGCCTGCGCTGCAGGGATCACTGCATCTGTGGCGCCCCGATGGCTACTACGCGGGCCTCTGGCTCAGCCAGGTCGACTTTCTGGACGGGCACACCACGTTGGAGCTGGACAGCTACCTGGGTCGAAACTGGACCCGTGGCCAGTACGAAACCAAGTTTGAGCTCATGTACACGGCCTTTAACGACGAGGAGGCACCGGGCCCCACCTATGACTTTCTGCAGCTGAAGTTTGGCGTCAAGCGGACGTGGTCGCGGGCAACGCTCGGCGGCTATGCGCTCTACTCACCGTCCGGGTCGGCTGGCGTGGGTCGGGTTGGACAACTGCGCAGCGAGGCCAGCCTGAAACTGCTCGGGCGTCTCAAGGCGGTGGCCGTCTTCGGCCGCTGGTGGTCGGAAGATGGCATTGACCGGAGCTTCTGGGATGCGGGACTGACGCTCGAGTGGCGCACCATCGACCTGGACCTGCGCTACAGCGGCACCAATCTTGCGCGCTCTCAGTGCTTCTATACCAACTGGTGCGAACCGGGCCTGTACGCCAAACTCACCCTCGCCAGCTACCGGTAGACCGCGCCAGCATGGACGAGGAGTTTTTCGAAACCTTTGACGAAACCGGCACGCCCACCGGCACTGCGCCCCGCTCCCTGGTGCATCGAAACGGGCTATGGCATCGCGCCGCCAACGTGCTGCTGTTCGATGACCACGGACACCTGCTGTTGCAGCAACGCAGTGCCCACAAAGACGTCTGCCCCGGGCTGTGGGATCTGAGCGTCGCCGAGCATCTGCAGCCGGGAGAGGCCTACCTCGAGGGAGCCCTGCGCGGGGCGCAGGAGGAGTTGGGGCTGACACAGCTGACGCTGACTCCGCTCGGCGACGAACGTCGTTTCCAACTGGAACTGCCGGCACAGGATCTGCGGGACTTCGAGTTTCAGCAGAGCTTCCGCGGGCAGTTCACCACCCAGCCCCGCATCGATCCGCTGGAGGTCGCGCAGGTGCGCACGCTGAGCCTTGCGCAGCTGCAGGGTGAGCTCAACGCGCAGCCGCACACCTTTACGCCCTGGTTTCGCAGCCTGATCGAGGCGCTGGCGATCCTGTCGTCGCCCGCCCCGTAAGGCGTTTAGCCTGCCTTAGCCTGCTAGGTGATCCCCGCTTCCCGCAGGATCGCATCGCAGAATGCCGCCACCGCTTCGGCCAGATCGGCCCGTCGCGCGTCGCCCTGGCTCTCGTTAAAGCAGAACGACAGCCGCAGCTCATTAAGACCCGCCTGCGGGTCGCGGCTGCGCGCATCCTGCGGATAGAAGTCATACATCGGGATGGCGACCACGCCGTACTCGCTGACCAGGCGGGTCACGAAGGCCTCGTCGGTGGTCAGGGATCCATCGAGTACCGTGAACACCACGAAGAATCCCGCACCGGGCTCCGTCCATCGAAAGCGCTCGGGCCAGGCCCCGAGCCCGGCCTGCAGGCCATCGAGCATGATCTGCCGATTTTCCCGGTAGACCGCGAGTTTGGTCTCGGCCACGTCCCACAGGCTCTTGCGCAGCGTCATGTCGTCCTGGTGCAGCAATGCTTCGAACCCGCGCAGCGCCCCGGGATTCACGAACAGCACGTCCCCAGCCGCTTCCGTCAGCGCTAAGGTGGTGAACGGCACACTGCGATCGTCCTCAATGGCAATCTGCGCCTCGCTATAGAGGTAGCCGACGCGCGGCCCGGGAAAGCCGATCTTCGAGCCGGTGAACAGATGGACGGTCTGCGTCGGCGCGAGCGCCAGGAAGGACGGCGGCCGCTCTGCCGGCGGCGCGTAGTTGATGTAGAGATAGGGCGCGTCTTCCAGGATCAGGACCCCCTCGCGCCGACACACAGCCACAATCGCTTCCCGCCGCGCGCGGGAGAATGAGAAGCCCGCGGGGTTATGGCCATCGGGGACCGTGTAGTAGAAGGGCACAAAGTAGCCATCCTCGCGCGCCGCGCGAATCTGTGCCGCGAGCTGTTCAGGATCCGGCCCTTCCGAGTCCATGGCGACGCTGTAGATGCGCGTGCTCTGCTTCAGGGTGGCCCGGGACACGAAGCCCGCATAGGTCGGCGCATCGGTGATGAAGGCCAGCGGCACTTCCGAGCGCTCGAACACCGCGACGCTCAGGCTGATGCCGCCGCTGGCGCCCACCGTTGGCAGCAGCCGGTCCGGATCGATGGTGAGGCCCAGGTCGTGCCCGTACACGCTGGCAAAGGCAGCGCGCGTTGACGCTGGCCCGAGGGTGTCCGTGTAGGAGAAGGACTCGCGCAGGTACTCCGGCAGCGCTGCCGGATCGTTCAAGCCTTCCTGGGCTTTCAGATGTTCGAAGTAGCGATCCTGGTGGGCCAGGAAACCACGGGGGTCCGTCACCTCGGGATGCGGATAGCCCGCGCCCAGGTGGTGCATCTTCAGGCCTTTCTCCTGCGCGGTCTGACGCAGGCCGGGCAGCGAGGCCGACATGCGGCGGGTGACGGAGACAGGTTGCTGTTTGAGCTGCGGAGCTTTGAGGGTCGGTTCGGTCACGATGTGCGCTTGGGGGGCTCGTTGATGATCTCGCGCGTCATTTTACCGAAGGCCTTGGTCCGTGCGCGTCGCTCCGCCACCGTTTCCCGGGCGTAGCGTTCCTCGCGCTTGAGCTTGTTGTAGCTGTCCAGCCGGCGCTGCTCCAGATCGCCGCTCTCGAGCGCGTCCTGGACCGCGCAGCCCGGCTCCCGTTCATGCTGACAGTCATTGAAGCGGCACTGCTCGGCCAGGGTCTCGATGTCTTCGAAGGTGCGGGCAAGGCCGGAGTCGAGCTCGGTGATCTGCAGCTCACGAATCCCCGGGCTGTCGAGCACCAGCGCGCCGCTTGCGAGCAGGTGCAGAGAACGATGGGTCGTCGTGTGGCGCCCTTTGGCGTCGTCCTCGCGGATCGACCCGGTCAGCTGCAGATCATGGCCCGCCAGCGCGTTCAGGAGCGTGGATTTGCCCACGCCGGAGCTGCCGAGCAGCGCCACCGTGTCTCCAGGGCGGCACCAGGCGCGCACCTCATCGAGCGTGTCGGGATCCAACGCGTTCACGATCGCCAGCGGCAGCGCCGGATCCAGCGCGCGCACCGCGTCCGCATAGTCATCCACCTGCGCGGACAGGTCGGCCTTCGTGAGCACCACCACGGGCGCGGCGCCGCTCTCGTGCGCAAGCGCCAGGTACCGCTCGATCCGGTTGGCGTTAAAGTCCGCATTGCAGCTCGACACGATGAACAGCACGTCGACGTTGGCGCCGATCAGCTGCACCTCACTGGTGCGGCCGGGGACGATGCGCTTCAGCAGGCTGCTGCGCTCAAGAATCCGCTCGATCTGGCCGCTGCTGTCATCGATCAGGAGCCAGTCACCGACCGTCGGTCGCTCTTCCGCCGGCAACTGGAACCAGCGCCCGGCCAGGGGCTGGGGCGTATCTGGACCAGGGCTGAGCGTCAGCCCGGCGCGCTGCACGGCCATCACCCGGGCCACGCTGAACCCTTCGAACTCATCGAGGGTGAGCTGCTGTGCAAAAGTGGTCTTCCAGCCCAGCGGTTGCAGCGCAGCCGGATCAACGGGCATCCTCTAGCCCTGCATGAGCACGGGCAGGTAGCGATCGAGCTCGCTGCTGCGCCGTTCCCAGTCCGGCATGTACCGGCTGACCAGTGCATGGAAGCGCCGGCTGTGATTGTGATGCTGCAGGTGACACAGCTCGTGCAGCACCACGTACTCCACGAGCCGCTGCGGCGTCTTGACCAGATGCGTGTTGAAGGACAGCTTGCCGCTGCTGCTGCAGCTCCCCCACTGGCTGCGCATGAACCGGTGCCGCCAGGGCGGCAGGGTGCCATCCAACCAGGGCAGGTCGCGATACCCCTCAAGCACCTGCGCGAAGTACTGCTGTGCCTCGCGCTGGTACCAGCCCGTGAGCAGCCGCCGCACCGGGCGCGGCTCGATGCTCGGCGCCCGCACCTCGAGCACGCGATCCACGCGCTCGACCGACAGGAACAGATCTGAAATGAGTCGCAGCGTCAGCGCCTCGCCGCGCCAGTGCACGATCTCGCCGTCGGTGTAGCTGAGGCGCGAGGACAGGCCATCGCGGGACTCGAGCGCCTGCAGCCGGTACTTGAGCCAGCGCCCGTGCTCCCGGATGACCGCGTGCACCTCGTCCAGGGAGACATTCGGCGGGGCGTCGAGCACCACGAAGCCCTGGGGATCGAGCACCATGCCGATGCGGGTGCGCCGCCGAGCATTGGCGCGCACCTCGACGGGGATATCGTCGATGACCAGCGATTGAATGAGGCTGTCCAGCGGAGGTGATCGCTCCCGGATCGGTTGGGCGGGCGCGACGCGCCTGCGGGGAGCCAGTTTAGGCCCTGGGCTCAGAAATATCGATGTGGTGCCAGCTGCCGCTGGCGGCGGCCAAGACCCTGAGGGATCACCAGCGGCGGTCCAGAGACGCCCCGTTCAAGCCGGCCCGAGCGGTCACCGCAACAGCGCGGGCAGGACGAAGGTCTTGGCGTAGTGCTCGACTTCTTTCGGCGAGGCGAAGATCTCTCGACGTTCCATGAACATGAACTCGATTCCCAGAAGCCACTTCATCACCTCTTCAAGATCAAGTTCGGGATCCATTTCGCCCTTGGCCTGCGCGTCCTTGAGCATCGGCATCCAGTAGTCGTAGTTGGACCGCAGCACATCCTCGTCATGGGACGCGACGTAGGCAGTGTAGGGCACGTTGGACGGCGACACGATCTCCGCCCACAGGCTGTCCTTCGCCATCACCTCGACGGTGGCGCGGATCGACCGAACCACTCGGTTCGGAAACCCGCGGACGCCCTTGAGCCGGGCCGTTCGAAACTCATTGATCGCCCTTGCCTCCGCGACCAGCACCGCCGAGACCAGTTCGGCCTTGTCCTTGAAGTAGCGGTACAGGTTCGGGCGCGCAATACCGGCTTCGGCCGCGATCATGTCCAGCGTGGTCTCAGCCAGACCGGTTTCCCTGAATCGATTCCGGGCGATGCCGATGATCTGGTCGCGGCGGTTGGCTCTCGGAACGCTGGCGGACTTTGTCATGGGCTGAATCTAGCAGAAGCCCTTGCGCCCACGAACGATACATTGTAGGTTTTGTGTATCAGATACTTTTATCGTATTTTGTATCACCGCTCAGTACCACTGAGTGCACGACAGGAGGGGCGCCATGCCGCACTTCGACTTGATCATTCGCAACGGAACCGTGATTGATGGCACCCAAATGCCCGGCGCGGTGAGTGACCTGGGCATCAAGGACGGGCTGGTACAAACCATCACCCCGGAACTGCAGGGCACCGCTGATCGCGAAATCGACGCGACCGGGAAGGTGGTTGCACCGGGCATCATCGATCTGCACACGCACTATGACGCCCAGATTCACTGGGACCCGTACTGCACCAATTCAGGTTGGCACGGCACGACGAGCGTGGTCGTGGGCAACTGCGGGTTCGGGTTTGCGCCCTGCCGACCCGCTGACCGTGACCGCTACATGCTGATGATGGAAAACACCGAGCAGGTGCCCTACTCGGTGCTGGGGAAGGCGCTGCCCTGGTGCTGGGAGACCTTTCCGGAGTGGATGAACCATCTCCAGGCGCTGCCCAAGGGCATCAATGTCTCCAGCTTTCTGCCCCTGAACGCACTGATGATCCACGTCATGGGCGTGGAGGCGGCAAAAACCCGCTGCGCCACAGCCGACGAGCGAGAACAGATGAAGCGTCTGCTCCACGAAGCCATGGATGCAGGCGCGATTGGCTTTGCGTTTTCCTACCAGGGGGAAAAGAACGGGCACACCGACTTCGATGGCTCAGCCATGCCCACGGACATCATGGATCCAGAGGAAGCCTTCGTACTGGGTGAGGTTCTTCGGGATCGTGGCCAGGGCGTTATTCAGGTCCTCGCGGATATGCCCGGGTGTGAGATCAATCGAAACATCATCGAAGAGCTCGCAGAACGCTCCCGCCGACCGATCCTCCACAACATTCTCCAGATCGTTGAGGCCATGCCGGAGTATCACGAGGGGATTCTGGCGTGGTTGGACGAGATGACCGC
>JBCDIK010000185.1:0-7509 GCA_038749065.1 Pseudomonadota bacterium
CAGGCCCCAGTGATCGCGCCGTACCCGGGTCAGGCGTGCCGGGTTGTCGCCGTCGACCGCAACCCGGTTGAAGCTGCGCCCGGGACGCCAGGCCAGCTCGGTTCGCAGCGCCAGCGCGCCGAAGGACTTGCTGGCCGCGAAGCCGAGGACCCGGCGCTGGCGATGCGCGAGCACCAACTCGGCGGCGCCGGATCCCCTCGCCTGCAGTTGCCCGATCGGCTGATGATCGAGTCCCTGCTGATAGCTGATGGCCAGATCCCAGCCGCCGGCGAAGCGGGAATAGCGCGAGCCCCAGGTCACGCCGCCTGAGCGCAGATCGCGATCGCGGCCGCCAGCCCGGCGCAGTCCTGCCAGAGCCGGTGCCAGCCGCGCATCGCGCAACCCGAAGGCGAAGCGCTCTGCGGTGAGGGCAAAGGTCGTCTCCGCTGCGGGGAGTTCGTGCACGCTCTGATCGGGAATGATCGCAAGCTCCAACTCGCCGCCGGCGATGGGCCACGCCAGCAGGGCGCCCCACTGGCTGATCCGCGACTCGTCGAAGTCGTCGAGGATAAAGCTGCGAAAGCTTTGCGGGTTGAGGGCATCGAGCAGCTTCAGGCCGTCGAGCGCGCCCCAGACAATCTGCTGTTTGCCGATTCGAAGGTGGCCGGCGCCGATGCTGCGCTCGAGGTAGGCGTCGCGCAGCTCGAGGCTGACGGGGCGTTCGAAGGCGGGCCGGCTGGCCTTATCGTAAGCCGCCAGGTCGCGCACCTGGCCGTCGAGGGCATCGTCAAAGGTGACTCGAACCCGTCCCGACAGCACCAGGTCCGTATGCTCGCCCAGGCGGCCCTCCAGTGCCGGGCGCAGCGTCAACCCGCCCTGGGACCAGTCTTCGCCGTGCATGCCCCAGGCGCTGCTCAGCTCAGTCTCAAGGCTCAAGTGTGTCTGCGCCTGGGCCCATAGGGCTGGCGTCAGCAACAGCCATGACAGCCACCGCGCCCTCACAGCCGCGGAATCCCGCGACGCAGGCTGGTGGCCTGGAAGTGCTGGTCTGCGAGCTGCTCCGGAAAGCGCAGCTCGCTGTAGGTGAAGTGGGTCTGATGGCCGGTCTGCAGATTGCGCGCGAGGATGTCCGTGGCGGTCCAGATGCCGTCGATCTTTGCCACCGCCCGCACCTCGATGACCTTGAGCGGCGCGCCCTTCAGATCCGCGAACTCGATGCGCCTGGGAAGCAGGGAGACCGGATCGATCCAGGCCTCGAAAGCGCTGTAGCCGAGCTCGTTGGCGATGGCCGGGGTGTGGGGGGTTCCCCGCAGCCCCTCGTGCTCCGGATCATCGGGCACCGCCAGCCGCTCGAACGCGTAGTCCGCAGCGTCGAACTTGAGCTCGGATTGCATGTCCTCGTAGGTGAAGTCGGTGCCGAGAAAGTAGTCGCCGCGATCGGATGCGGGAATGCGACGCGTCTTGCGCAGGGCTGGCAGGTACAGCCACTGATCGCTGGCACGCTCATCAGCGTGGTAGTCATAGCCCAGAAAGGCGGTCTCCCGCACGGCCTTGGGGCCGCGATAGACCACCAGCGTGCGCCGCGCCTCGGCGCCGGTTGCGCGCGCGATCAGCGCCTCCCGGGTGCGTGTCTGGCCCCGGCGGTTGGTCATGGTCATGGTGACCTCGCGGACCGCAAAAGCACCGTCTTCCCGTGCTTCGATCCGGGCAGCGAGCGCAGACCCGGCTGCGACAGCAGACACGGCTGCGACCGCAGACGCCTCTGCGGGCGAGTCCGCCTCCTGCGCCGGATGCGTGCCGGCATGTGCGGTCGGCGCGGCGCCGATACTCGCCAGCACCGCGCCCAGCGCGAGGAACATTGCGGCGGCCGTTGCCGGGCCCTTGCCCAGGCGCCCGGGTGTTGCCAGCGCGCGCTGGCGTGCCCGCCGGCCGCGCGCTTCGTGCAGCAGTCGATAGCCAGCGGGGATCAGCACCAGCGCGGCGACAAAGCTGAGCAGCGCCGCGGCGGTCACCATGCCGCCAAAGCGCTTGAGAGTCAGTAGCTCGCTGGCGAGCAGCACGGCGAACCCGGCGCCGAGGGCGAGCGCATTGAAAAAGCAGGCGCGAGCGGTTGCAGGCACGCAGGCCATCAGCGCGCGATCGAAATCGTCGGTCGCAGCGGTGGCGGTCTTGAGCCGCGCCAGCAGATGGATGGCGAAGTCGACCCCCAGGCCAAGTGAGATGGCTGCGAACATGGTGGTGGCCGGCTCCAGGTAGATGTCGAGGGCGCCCATGGCCGCGTAGAGTCCCAGGACCGTGAGGGATACGGGCGCCACGGCCAGCAGCCCTTCGCCCAGGCTCCGGAACAGCAGCGCGGCGATCGCGAACACCAGGGCCAGGGACAGCACCACACCGGCGAAATGATGCTCGGCGAGCTGGATCATCCAGTGATAGCGCACGTTGACCCGGCCACTGATCGTCGCCGTCAGGTCGCCCCCATCCCAGTGCTTGAGCAGATAGGCTTCCAGAGCCTCCACAGCGGCTTTCTCCTCGCTGTAGTACCGCGTGTTCAGCACCGCCCGCACCATGGCCGTTTGATACTGCCCGTCGATCTCCTCTTCAAAATCGGTCGGGTCCCCGGCGGCCTCGTAGACCAGCAGGTACTGGGCGATCGCGTCGTCGCTGGCGGGCAGCGGACGGTCGGTGGCGATGGTGCCGGGCGTTTCGATCGCCTGGTGCAGCAGGGTCAGGTAGTCCGTGATGGCCATGGTGTGTTGCACCCGCGGCAGCGTCTCGAGGAACGCCTGCAGCTGCGCGATACGGTGCATGGCGGACGCGGTCAGCAGGCCCTCGGGCTCCGGCGCTTCGATCATGACGTCCAGGAATGAGGTGCCGGCAAAGCGGGCGTTGATCGCCTCGTCGGCCTGGCGAATCGGCGCGCTGGCCTTGAAGCCCTCCACCAGAGCGCGATCGACGCGCAGCCCGCTGGCGCTGATGGCTGCACCGGCGGCCAGAATCGCGACCACTGCGAGGGTTCGTACCGGAGCGCGGGCGCTGGCGCGGGCGATGCGCGTCAGGCGGCCGCTGTGCGTCCCCGGCTGGGCGCTTGCCAGTGCATCGGAAGCGGCCGCGGACACGTTGGCGAAATGGCGGGAAGGGCGCGGTGCCAGCAGCACCAGCGCGCAGGGCAGCGTGGTCATCGCGTAGAGCCAGGCGAGGCCCACGCCGAGCGCCGCGTACTGCGCAAAGGCAACGATGGGCGGCATGATCTCCGCGACCGCAATGCCCAGAAATCCGGCGATCGTCGTGACTGTGGTCAGCGTGATCGGCCGCGCCTGTTCGAGCATGGTCCCGAGCACGTGGTCGGGTGTAGGGCTTTGCGGCGCCTGTGCCTGGCGGGCGTAGTAGCTGCTGAGCACGTGAATCGTGTCCGCCACCGCGATGGCGACCAGGATGACCGGCAGGGCAGAGGTGATCGCGTAGTAGGGCACGCTGCTATAGGCCATGACCCCCAGTGCGCCGCCGACGGCTCCGATGATGATGACCAGCGGCAACCCGACGGCCGCCAGGCGTCGAAAGGCGAGAAACAGGATGCCCAACACCACCAGGAAGATGAGCGGCTGCAGCACCCGCGAGTCGGCGTCGATGGACTGGCTGAGGTGTCCGACCACAGCGCCCTGGCCAGCCACATGTACCGTCAGGCTTGCTGGCACCTGGCCTCGTAGCAGCGCTTCGATCGCGGCGTAGCTGTTACCGGCATCACCCTGTTCGGTCAGCTCGGCGACGATGATGGCGCCTCGCCCGTCCTCGCTGACCAGCGTGCCCTGATGCGGTGGCATGATCTGCCACAGGTCGGATGCAGTGCTGGCGGGCATCTCGCCCTCGAGATAGGCGGTGACCTCAATCCGGTCGGCAAACCCTTCGATCGCCGACTCGCTGGCGAGGCTCATGACCCGATCGGCGCGGACGCCCGGGAGGGCGGCGATGGCGCGGTGCAGGGTCTCGATGGTCTCGAGGTGCTCTGCGGTGAAGATGGTCTCCGGCGCGACCAGCGCGATCACGATGGGATCCCCCAGGCCGAAGCGCTCCCGGGCCAGGTCATTCGCAGTCAGCGACGGATGGGCCGGCGGGATGAACGCATCGACGGAGGTGTCCTTGACGAGCTGTACCAGGCCACTGGCGCTGCCGAGGATCGCCAGCAGAGACAGCAGGACGACGGTCCGCGGATAGGCGAGCAGGGTGCGGTAGCAGCGTTCGGTCCGAGGCGTGGCGGTTGCGTTGGCGCTCATGCGGCTTGCTCCTCCTGATCCTGCTCGTGCAGCGCGAAGTGGGGTGTCGGCGCCGGCGCCAGCGTGCGCTGCTGATGCGCGCTGTAGCAGCGCTGCATGGCCTCTTCCTGCTGCCCTAGGGCGCTGACGTAGGCCGGCAGCTCCGGGGCCGTGACGCCCGGATCGACGAGGTCCATGACCTCGCTGGTGCGGACCCATCCCTGGCGGCTGCAGATGGCAGCCCGGGACAAGCCGACGGCCACGCAGCGCCCCTGGGCGTCATTGAAGCCATGCTCGAGATAGAACCAGCGGCTATCCCAACCGAGCAGCCGGGTGGTCAGCTCGTAGCGGGCGAAGGGCTTCAGGGCCCGGCGAAAGCGGATACTCCCGCCCCCGAGGGCGGCGCCCCAGCGCTGGCGCCGCATCACGCCGAGGGCGCCGCAGCGCCGCATCCAGACCGTGCGCGCCACGTCCATCATCTGCAGGTAGCGGCCGTTGTTCATGTGGCCGAACACATCGATGTCGTGCGGCCAGACCCGGAACCACTGCCGGGTCTCGTCCGCGGTGCTGATCCGCGGTGCACGATAGCTAGCGAGCAGTCGTAGCAGCAGTCGAAAGTAGAGATTCATCGTTTCCCCTTGGAAAGCCCTTCGCGTCTTCCCCTAGGTAACGACTTTCCGGCGCCCAGTTGCGTCGCCCGGCTGACACAGCGCCGCAGAAGCGCCATAATGAAAATTGGAACGCGTTCATAATTGGTAGCGGCAGGCACCAGAACGCGGCAATCTGTTCCGAAACACAAGGTAACCGGGGGGCGCCATGGCGAAAGTCCAAACCACAGATCACGAAATCGTCTCGATCTATCCCTTCAGCGATGACCAGGTCGATCAGCTCATGACCCATGCCGACGAGGCGGTCCTGATGTGGGCGACCAAAGATGGCTGGCCTGTCGGCGTGACCCATGCGTTCGTTTGGAAGGACGGCAAAATCTGGCTGACCTTCTCTGAGCACCGCCATCGAGCGAAGGCGATCAAGCGCGATCCGCGGGTCTCCGTGAACGTCAGCAGTCGCAGCTACCGCGAAGGGCTGCCGGCGGATCTGCCCACGGGCGCCATCACCTTCAAGGGCACCGTCGAGTTCTTCAGCGACGATGCGACCAAGGGCTGGTTCTACCCGGCGCTGGCGCAGAAAGTGAATCCGGACAGCGCCGAGGGCGAAGCGTTCTTCACCAACCTGCTGGAATCGCCGCTGCGCACCATCGTCGCGGTCACTCCCGTGAAGAAGATCATGTACAACAGCGATACGGCGGGCCGGCACATGGCCGGCACCGTGGATGAGTCGGAACTCGGTGAGCGGCTCGAGAGCGACGCCAAGCGCCTGAACAAGATGCGCGTCGAGCGGGGGTTCGAGGAGCGCTGATCTTGGGGGATATCTTCGCTCGCTCAGATCCTGCGCTGCCGCCGGGCACCGCGCGCTGCCCGGGCGGCCCGTCGCCGCAGGAGACCCTGCGGGCCGACGGTCCCAGTACCCCTGGAACGCTGCTCGAAGAGCGCGCGCCGCATCTCGGCAGCGACGATCTGCCCTTCAGTCGTTACACCGACCCCGCCTTCCATGAGCGCGAGGTCGAGCGGCTCTGGAGCCGCACCTGGCAGTGGGCCTGTCGCGAGGAGCACGTCCCCGAGCCCGGTGATTACTACGTCTACGATATCGACCGCTATTCGGTGGTCATCGTGCGCGGCGCTGACACCCTCGTGCGTGCTTTTGTTAACTCGTGCCCGCACCGGGGCATGCAGTTCGTCGAAGCAGGCAGCTGT
This sequence comes from Pseudomonadota bacterium, assembly GCA_038749065.1. Taxonomy (GTDB): domain Bacteria; phylum Pseudomonadota; class Gammaproteobacteria; order Pseudomonadales; family Azotimanducaceae; genus CALHVX01. The sequence goes on from JBCDIK010000185.1 coordinate 6,038, forward strand.
GGCAGCGGCAAACAGTTCCTGCGCTGCCCCTTTCACGGCATGAGCTGGTCCCTCGAGGGCGCGTTGCGGGAGATCCCCTGCCGCTGGGACTTTCCGCACGTGGACGACAACGAGTTTCGCCTGCCGGAGGTCGCCTGCGACAGCTGGGGTGGCTTCATCTTCATCAACCTCGACCCGCAGGCGCCGCCCCTGCAGTCTTATCTGGGTGTGCTGCCGGACCACTTCGCGCACACCCCCCTGGAGCACCGCTTTGTGCGCATGCACACCGAGAAGGTGCTGCACGGCAACTGGAAAATGGTGATGGAGGCTTTTCTCGAGGCCTACCACGTGCTGGCGACGCACCCGTTGGGCTTGCAGGTGTCCTCCTGGGCGAACACGCAGTACGACCTGTTTGATCGTCACGTCAGCCGGTTTCTGCAGGTGCTCAGCAGCGGCAACCCGCATTACCCGAAGCCGCTCAGCGAGCAGGCGCTGGTCGAGGCGCTCGGCCATGAGGGCGTTACCCTGAAGCCCGGGGAGCGTGCCCGGGACGTGCACGCCGCGGCGGTTCGCGAGCGTCTGGGGGCCGAGTACGGCACCGACCTCTCCGGCGTGTCGAACAGCATCATGCTCGACAGCATCGAGTACTTCCTCTTTCCCAACGCCTGTTTCTTTCCCGGCGTCGCGATCCCCCTGGTCTATCGTTTTCGGCCGTTGGGCCCTGACCGCACGCTGCACGACATCCTGCAGCTACAGCCGCTGCCGGACAGCGGTGAGCGCCCGCCGCCGGCGCCGGTGGTGCGGCTCGACATCGATCGCTCCTACACCACGGTGGAAGGCTTCGGCTCCCTCGATATCATTCTTGATCAGGACTCGGAGAACTTCCGGCGGCAGTGGGCAGGTTTTCGCGCCGCGCGCAAGGAAGGCCAGACCCTGGGCAACTATCAGGAGTCACGGATCCGGCACTTCCACCAGACCCTGGATGAGTATCTCGCCTAGCCGCCCGGGCTGCGCGCGCGGGCCTAGGCCAGCGTCGTCTTGCTGTAGTCGACGGTCAGCCAGCGCGTTGGCGTGACCGAGATATGCACGGAGTCATTGCCACCACCGCTTTCGGTGTACGCATCGCCCATCTCGCTTCCCAGGTAGCGATGGGCCATTGGCCGTGTGTCGGCTTCCTTGTCACAGGGGCGAATCGCGCTGACGGTGCCTTCCACAGATACGTAGGCGTAGGGCATCTCCTCGCGCTGCGCGACCAGGGTGACCTTAACGCCTTCCTGCAGCAGTCGACCTTTCTGCGACTGGGCGCCGGTTAAGAACCACAGGTCGCCACCGGCCCGATAGTCGTACCAGATGGGCGCAGTGAGCGGTGCGCCGTCGCCGTTCGGAATCGCCAGCACGCCCACGTGCAGCGCCTCCAGAAAGGCGGCGGGCGCGGGCGGGGGGATGGTAGTCTCGCAAAGGGGGGGCTGCCGGGGCGGGGCAGAGGTCAGCGC
>JBCDIK010000186.1:0-7493 GCA_038749065.1 Pseudomonadota bacterium
ATTTCATCTTCGTTGAATTCTCGAACAACCGCCCCGCGCCGAGGCAGGATGTCGATCAGCTGCTGCCGCTGAAGGACCAGCAGTGCTTCGCGAACCGACCCCCGGGAAACGCCCAGCTGCCGCGCCAGCGTCAGCTCCTGCAACCGTGAGCCGCCGGGGCGCTCAGCGCGGATGATCTCCCCGCCGAGCTGGTTGACGACCCACTGCGTGGTGCTCTGCTTATCCGTGGTCACGATCCGCTGCTCCTGCTCATAACGCCCTGTTGGGGTGTTCGACAGGTGTGCGCAGCGGTGGTTCCCGACCGGGTCTGGCGTGCCCCGTGCCGGCCGCGCGCCGCCGATAGGCAGGTCAGCCGGCCTCGGGCGGGGCCAGCTCGGCCACGAGGGCATGACGGGTCTGGCCGTCGGCGAAGGACAACGTCGGCGAAGACCACTGCCAGTCATCGGGACTGCGGGTAGCGGTGCCAGTCACGCTCGCGCGTACGATCACCTCCACCGCCGGCGCCGTAGAAAGCGGGGCTGCCGGGTTCATGCTGACCAGGTCATCCAGACGCACCTGGTCCGGAAAATCAGGGCCCGGGCGCCGCACGACCGCATAGGGCATGCCGCCACCCGGCGGACGGGCGATGACAAACAGAGTGCGCTCTGCCGGCACCGCAGCCAGGCCCTTGATGGTGACATCGATCGCTGGGCCTGCAGCCGCCGCCCGTTCACCACCACCGGCCGCGCCAGGCGTCGGAACCGTGTCGGCAGCCCCGGGCAGACCCAGGCGAGTCCGCGCCTGCGCCAGCGCCGACTGGAACGATGCCCGCTGCGCCGGCCCCAGTTGCTGCGCCAGGGCCCGGTTCAGCACCGTCACGGCCCCTTTGAAGTCCTGGCGATTGAAGGCGTCGATCACCAGCACCTCGTAGAGCGCGGGCATCCCCGGGCGCTGTTGGATGAGGCGCTCGGCCAGCTGGCGCGTCGGCTCGTCCAGGCGCCCATCGGCAGCCAGAAAGCGCGCCTGCAGCAGATACAGCTCGATATTGGGATCACTGCGCCCGTGCGCGCGCGCCGCGGCCGCGAAGGCGTCTGCGGCGGCGCTGTAGCGCTGCTGCTTAAGCGCCACATGGCCCAGCAGGTAGCGGCTCTTGGCATCCTGGGGGCGGCGGGCGACGCGATCGCTCAGCACCTCGTACCAGCGACGCAGCTCCGCGGTATCCGTGGCTTCGAGTTCCAGCAGCGCCTGCGCATCGGCGAGCAGCGGCGCCTGGGGCTCACCCAGGCGCGCGTACAGCGCCAGGCTGCCGGCCAGGGCGACCCCCGCCAGCAACAGAGCCACCGGCCAAGCTGGACCCTCGGCACTGCGCTCCGTGACCACGGCGTCCTGCAGCGCGTCTAGTTCGCGCAGCAGCGTGCTGTCCAGCTCCTGCTCAGCCGCAGCCAGGTCATCCGGTCCAAGCAGCCCCTGCTCCGCATCGGCGGCAAGTTCGGCGCGCCGGCTGCGATGCAGCGCCTTGAGTGTCGCGGCCCGGTCCGGCTGCGCCGACCGACCCGTCGGCGCGCCGCGGCGCAGCCACGGCGGCAGCACGAACAGCAGCCCGGCGACGGCCATCAGCACGGCGAGCAGCCAGGGGGTCACGGCTGCTGTTCCTCCAGCAACGCCTTGACCCGGTCGCGCTCAGCGCTGCTCAGCTCGACCTGCTGGGCACCGGCCAGACGAATCGTGCGCCGGAGAGCCCAAAGCGCGACCAGCAGGAGCACCGCCGGGCCAAACCACAGCAGGTAGGTGCCGGGCCGCACCGGCGGGCTGTAGAGCACGAAATCGCCATAGCGCTCCTGCAGGTAATCGCGCACCTCGCGATCGCTGCGCCCCTCGGCTATCGCCAGCCGATGCACCGTACGCCGCAGGTCCTGGGCGATGGGCGCATCAGAGCCCAGCAGGTTCGTGTTCAGACATTTGGGGCAGCGAAACTCGGCGATAAGGGCCCGATAGCGCGCCTCTTCTGCGGGGCTGTCGAACCGGTAGACATCCACCGGGTCCGCGGCATGCGCGGGGACCAACGCCTGTAGCAGCAGCCAGAGCAGACTCGCCTTCATGACGCGCAGCTGCCGCCCCGCCATCAGGCTTCGTCCTTCAGCTGCGCCAGCAGAGGCGCAATTTCGCGCCGCCAAATTCGCTCGTTGACATCGCCGACGCGCTTGTAGCGGATCACTCCCTGGGCGTCGAGCAGAAAACTCTCCGGGGCACCGTACACGCCCAGCTCGACACCGAGGCTGCCGTCAGGGTCCTGCACATTGAACTCATAGGGATTTCCCAGCTCGGCGAGCCAACGCAACGCCTTGGCGGGATCATCCTTGTAGTTCACTCCGACGATGCGCAGGCCGTGCTCGGCCTTAAGCGCATTGAGCTGCTCGTGCTCCGCGCGACAGGTCGGGCACCAGGTGGCCCAGACGTTCACCAGCACCGGCGACCCGAGCAGGTCGGCCTTGCTCAAGGAGCGCTCAGGGTCGGCCAGGCCGGGGCCAGCGAACTCCGGGAACGGTTTCTCGAGCAGGGCCGAGGGCAGTTTGTGCGGATCGTTCAGGCTGAAACCGGCGTAACCAAAGCCGATGATCAGCGCGAAGATCGCAAGCGGCAGGAACAGGCCGAGACGATTCATGCGCTCGCCACCGGCGGCACATCAGTGGGCGGTGCGCCGGCAGACACAGCGGCCTCGTCATCCCGGACCCGGCGCCGCAGGCGTCGGTAGCGCTTGTCGAGAATCGCAAGGACGCCGCCGAACGCCATGAGTAGTGCACCCAGCCAGATCCAGCGAATGAACGGTTTGACCTGGATTCGCACGGCCCAGGCATCCCGCGACGGATCCACTGGTTCACCGAGCGAGATGTACAGATCGCCAAACAGTCCCGCATCGATCGCTGCTTCGGTCATCACGTTGTTGCGCGCCAGATAGCGTCGCTTCTCCGGGGTGAGCCGAATCCCCGCCGCGTCTGCCGCATCGCTGGCGGCGGTCACCGTAAACTCGCCGCGGTCCGCCAGGTAGTTCGGACCCGTCTCGCGCTGCGTGCCAGCAAACGCAAAGCGGTGTTCGCCCACGATCACGGAGTCCCCGGGCTGCATGCGCACGTCGCGCTCGATCGACGCGATCGAAGTGATGCCGGCACCGAGCAGACACACGGCGAAGCCAATGTGTGCGCTCGCCATACCCAGGTAAGCACCGGGCCGACCGGTCAGCCCACCGCGCCACCAGTCTGCCAGCTGCGCGGCGATGATCCACAGGCCCAAAGCCACGGTCAGCGCCACCCGCCAGTCCAGCGTCCCGGTGCTCAGCCAGGGCAGCAGCAGCGCGCCAGCGAGCGCGATGGCCGCCGGTCCACGGAGCCGCTGCCACAACCAGGGGCCATCCGTGCGTTTCCAGCGCAGCATCGTCGACAGCCCCAGGGCGACCGCCAGCAGCACCATGAGCGGCACGAACAACGCGTTGAAGTACGGCGGCCCGACGCTGATCTTGTCGCCGCCCGTCACCGCCTCGTAGATCAGGGGCGCAAGCGTGCCCGCTAGAACCACCGCCAGCGAAACCACCAGCAGCAGATTGTTGATCAGCATGAACGCCTCACGGCTGAGGGCACCATAGCTGGCACTGGAGCGAATGAGCGTGGCGCGCAGCGCGTACAGTAACAGGGAGCCGCCGACGACCAGGCCGAGGAACACCAGGATGAACAGGCCGCGCGTGGGATCGACGGCGAAGGCGTGCACCGACGTGAGCACACCACTGCGCACGATAAACGCGCCAAGCAGGCTGAGGCTGAACGCCGCCAGTGCCAGCAGCACTGTCCAGCTCTTGAAGGTGCCGCGTTTCTCGCTGACGGCCAGCGAGTGCACCAGCGCCGTGCCCACCAGCCAGGGCATGAACGAGGCATTCTCGACCGGGTCCCAGAACCACCAGCCACCCCAACCCAGCTCGTAGTAAGCCCACCAGCTGCCCAGAGCGATACCAACGGTCAGGAACGCCCAGGCGACATTGGTCCAGGGTCGCGACCAGCGCGCCCAGGCCGCATCCAGACGGCCTGATAGCAGCGCGGCCACCGCAAAGGCGAACGCCACGGAGAAGCCGACGTAGCCAATGTAGAGCAACGGCGGATGCACGATCAGGCCAAAGTCCTGAAGCAGTGGGTTCAGGTCTGCGCCATCGGCTGGCGCGAGCGGGAGCAGACGCTCGAAGGGGTTGCTCGTAAACAGCAGAAAACTCAGAAAGCCGGTCTGCATCAGTCCCATGACCCCCAGCACGCGGGTGCGGATCTGCAGCGGCAGGTAGGATCCACGCAGAGCCACCGCCAACAGCCAGCTTGCCATCACGAAGATCCACAGCAGGAAGGATCCCTCATGTGCGCCCCACACGGCGCTGACCTTGTAGTACCAGGGCAACAGGCTGTTCGAGTTCTGCGCCACGTAGGCAACGGTAAAGTCATCGCGCACGAAGGCAGTGGTCAGCAATGCCAGCGCAACCCCGGCGAAGACCCACTGCCCGCAGGCGAGGAAGTTGGCGCTGCGGCCCAGGCGCACGCTGTTGCGAGCCGCCGCGAGCAGCCCGGTGATCGTCAGCAGCACCGCGAGTACGAACGCAACGATCGCCGCGGCGTGGCCGGCTTCGGGGATCACGGCGCCGACTCGCCGGTTTCGGCCCGGGCCAGGTCGGCCAGCTCCGGCGGCATATAGTTCTCGTCATGCTTGGCCAGCACTTCGTCCGCTTCGAAGACTCCGCTGGCGCGTAGCTGCCCCTGCACGAGAATGCCCTGCTCTTCGCGGAACAGGTCCGGCAGGATGCCGCTGTAGCGGACGGTAAAGTCGCTGCCGGCCAGATCGGACAACACGAAACTGACGTCGAGACTGTCCGGATCACGCACAACGGACCCCGACTTCACCATGCCTCCGGCCCGAATCCGGGTATCGAACGGTGCTGCGCCGGCGGCGACCTGGTCCGGCCGGTAGAACAGGTTCAGATTCTCGTTTAGCGCGCTGAGTACGAGCGCGAGCGTCGCCCCGGATCCCAGCAATATGAAAGTCAGGACCAGCAGGCGATTGCGGCGTTTGGGATGCACGACATTCTTCCTCAGGGGGTCTCAACGGCGTTACCGCCGGGCTCCGCGCGGCGCGCCCGGGCTGCGGCTTCCCGCAGGAAGCGGCGCTGGGCAAGCCGGAGTGCAAAGACATTACCGACAAAAAAAACCACGGCGATGAGCACACAGAACCAGACGTATCCGCCATGGCCATCCATGTTTAACCAGGCACTTAAGGAATCGAACTGAAAGCCACTCATGCGACCGCCCGCGCCTGCAAATGTTCCTGCACCCAGCGGGTGCGCTCTTCCCGGCGCAGGATCAGCAAGCGCATGCGTCCAAGCAGCAGGTAGCCGAACAGCGCGTAGAACCCGAGCACGTTCACCAGCAGCGGGCCCCACATGGCGGCCGGCATCGCCGGTCGCTCCGTAAGCTTGAAGGTGCTGGTCTGGTGCAGGGTGAGCCACCAGTCTACGGAATACTTGATGATCGGAATGTTGATGACGCCGACGATGGCGAGGACCGCGCAGGCGCGCCCGGCCGCCTCCGCGCGCGGAATGGACTGCCGCAGCGCGTACAGTCCGAAGTACAGAAAGAACAGCACCAGCGTCGAGGTGGTGCGCGCGTCCCACACCCACCAGGCGCCCCAGGTCGGCTTGCCCCAGACGCCACCGGTGATCAGCGCCAGCGCCGCCATGGACATGCCGAAGGGCACGGCAGCCTCCAGCGCCACGTCGGCCAGCTTCATGCGCCAGACCAGAAACAGCACTCCGGACGTACCGAGAAACAAATACACGGACTGCGACAGGATGGCGGCTGGCACATGCAGATAGATGATGCGGAAGCTGTTGCCCTGCTGATAGTCCGGAGGCGCGAAGCCCAGGCCCCACAGGGTGCCGGTCAGGAGCAAGAGGACGCCGGCAACACCGAAGGCCGTCATCCAGGGCCCGGTGATGTCGTGGAACCAGCGCGGGGAACCGAGCCGGTGCCACAGGCGGGTCAGTGCTGATTGGGGTTGCGCAGCCACGTTACTCGGCGTTCAGTGTTGGTCGCTCAGACTCGGTTCGTCACTCGGACGGTGTTCACCACTCAGACAGTGTTTCCCTCTCGGACAGGGGCACACGGTTGCTTCAAACCCGCGCTGCGTCATGCGCGCGAGCGCCCCTGATTATCACCCAGATCACCGCCAATCGCGCGCGAAACTAGAGGACTGTGCGCGTCCTGCGCCTAGGGCTCAGCACCGATCCGCAGCGCCGCCTGCACGGCGAACGGCGTGACCGTGAGCGCCAGCAGCGCCGTGGCCGCCAGCCAGTACAGACCTGCACTGTGCGGCAGGCCCGTCGCGGCTGCCGTGACCGCGCTCGCGGCGAAGATGAGAACGGGCACGTAAAACGGCAGAACGAGCAAGGCAAGCAACATGCCACTACGACCGAGGCCTACCGTCAGCGCGGCGCCGATGCTACCGATGAGGGTCAGCGTCGGCGTCCCCAGCAGCAACGTCACAAACAGGACACCGAGCGCCTGCGGCGGCAGGCTGAGCGACAGCGCGGCCAGCGGCGCCACCAGGCACAGCGCGCCGCCAACCACCAGCCAGTGGGCGACCAGCTTGCCCAGCACGCCCAGGAACCCGGGCTCGGCCAGCAGGACGAACTGTTCCAGGGTGCCGTCCTCGAGGTCGCGCTGAAACAGGCTGTCGAGCGACAACAAACCGGCCAGCAGCACCAGCACCCAGATCACCACCGGCGCGAAGGCGGCCAGTATGCGCGGCTCCCCGGCGAACCCGATAGCGAACAGGGTGACACCGATGAGCAGGAACACTATGGGGTTCAGCACGTCCGCCGGCGCAGCCAGCAACTCACGCAGCGTGCGCGCGAACTCCGCCGCCAGCGCCGAGCCCGGCGCGCTCACTCGGCCACCAGCGGCACGGCGCGCAGCGACAGCAATCCGGCGTTCGCACGGGCTTGGGTCACGTCGGCAGCGCGGCCCGCAAGCGCCTGGTGCGTCGCCGCGATGACCCCGCCGCCGGTCGCACAGTGGCGGGTCATGAGCTCGTCCACGAGCCCCTGGCCACTCGGATCGAGCGCTGTGTAGGGCTCATCGAGCAGCCACAGCGGGCGCTCCTGCAGGAGCAGGCGTGCCAGGGCAACCCGGCGCTGCTGCCCCGCGGACAGCTCTGCCGGCCGCGCGTGCTCATAGCCGCGCAGGCCGACCTGCTCGAGCAGTTCGCCCAGACTCGAGGTACTGCCAAGCAGACGGGCATACCACCGCAGGCCGTCCACAACAGACAGCAGTCGCGGCACACCGGCACGATGGCCCAGATAGGCGCTCGGCTGTGCCTCGCACTCGCCCCGGGTGTCCTGGAAGAGCCCGGCCAGGCTGCGCAGCAAAGTGGTCTTGCCACAGCCGTTCGGCCCGGTGAGGGCCAGACAGTCGCCGGGATCGAGCTGAAACTGG
>JBCDIK010000187.1:0-7467 GCA_038749065.1 Pseudomonadota bacterium
CGCCGCCGGCGTTGATGTTGTGCTGCTCCCCAAGCGCGGGTCTGCGCCGGTCAATGAGCTGGTGCAGAAAACCGCCGCCGGAGCGCTGCCGGGGCTGTTCGTAGTGGAGGTGACCAATCTCGCGCGGCGCCTGAAGTGGCTTGCCGCGCAGGGCGTCTGGCTCTACGGCGCGGCAGACGGCGCCAGCGAAGACTGGACCGTGCCCGATTACCGGGGTGCTACCGCGCTGGTGCTGGGCAATGAGGCCAAGGGTCTGCGATCCCTGACGCGCGAGCACTGCGATGGCCTGATCCGAATCCCCATGGCCGGCAGCGTCTCCAGCCTGAACGTGTCCGTCGCCACGGGGGTGGTGCTGTTTGAGGCGGTTCGGCAGCGTCGACTCGCGGGCTGAAAGCACGCCGCGTCTGGCCAGCGTACTATCAGCGACCGTTGTCCTCGCTGCAGGCCCGCCATGACGCAGTCGCAATCACCCCTGATCGAGATCCGACCCTTTGAGATGGACCGGGACTTAAAGGCGATCAAGCGCCTGTGGCGCGAGGTTGCCTGGATCGAAGACAAATCTGACGCCAAGGTCCTGAAGCACTTCTTCGGGTGTGGTTCGACCCTGACCGCCGCCATGAACGGCGCAGCCGAGTGCGCGGTGCACACCACGCCGGGCACCCTGCGCCTGCTGCGCACCGATCTGCCGCTGTGTGCGGTGACGGCGGTCACGACCAGCCGCATCGCGCGCGGCCATGCGCTGGCGCGGCGCCTGACCGCGCTTCAGCTTGCGGCGGGGGCCGGAGAGGGCGCTGCGATCGCTTCGCTGGGGATGTTCGATCAGGGGTTCTACGACCAGCTCGGTTTTGCCAATGGCAGCTACTCCCACGAGCTGCGCTTTGATCCCGGGCAGCTGAAGGTGAATCAGCGGGTACGGACGCCGGTGCGGCTCAAACGCAGTGACTACGAAGAGATGCATCAGGCCCTGTGTCGGCGCTTAAAGCATCACGGCGCCGTGGTCCTCGATCCCCCTTCGCTCATGCGCGCGGAGTTCGGCTTTGTCGAGGAAGGGTTTGGCCTCGGCTACCGGGATGACGCGGGCGAGCTGACCCACTTCATGTGGCTGAGTGCGGACGGGGAGCACGGCCCCTACGAGATTCCCTGGCTGTGCTATCGGGACGGCGCGCAGTTGCTGGAGCTGCTCGGGCTGCTCAAGTCCCTTGCGGATCAGGTCTATGCCGTCGAGCTGGAAGAGCCGCCGGGCCTGCAGCTGCAGGCCTTGCTCGATCGGCCGTTCCGGCATCGGCGCCTGACACGCGATGGCAATCTGGGCGGCTATCACTACGGTGCGGCCTGGTGGCAGTTCCGGGTGCTCGATGTGCCCGCCTGTGTGGCGGCCCTGCGGGTGCCGCAACCCATCGAGTTCGCGCTCGAGCTGCGCGATCCGGTGACCGAGATTCTGATGCGCGAACGCGATGCCGAAATCGCCGGCGATTGGCGCGGCGTCGGCGGTCGCTATCGGGTTGCCCTGGGCCCCGAGGGCTCCGCCGCTGAGCCGCTGGCCCAGCTGCCCGGCGAGCTGCCGCGTCTTGCGGCCGGTGTCGGCGCGTTTACACGCTTGTTGTGGGGCGTGGTGCCCGCCAGCACCCTGGCGCTGGCGGAAGACCTTGCAGCGCCGGCGCCGCTGCTCGCAGCGCTCGATGACGGGATCCGCCTGCCGCGCTGCGTCCCGGGCTGGGATCACTAGGCGCACATTGTCGAACCAGACCCCGAGGTTCATTCGGGGTTCACAACCGGTGCACGGGTGGTTCACAGCCGCGCTGCCACTGTGCTCCTGCGCGCGCCCCTATCCCCCCATTACCGGAGTTAAACCAGATGACAAGACAACGAACGTTCCTTGGCGCCACCCTGCTGGCTGCCGCGGCACTGATTGCTCAACCCGTTCTCGCGGGCCATCACGAAAAAGGCGAGATGGCCGCGGCCGAAATGCAGGAGGCGACGACTATCGTCGACGTTGCTGCCGCTGCCGGCAGCTTTGAGACGCTGATCGCTGCGCTCAACGCGACTGACCTGACCGACGTGCTGCGTGGTGAAGGCCCTTTCACGGTCCTCGCCCCGACCGATGAAGCCTTTGCCGCCCTGCCCGAAGGCGCCCTGGAATCGCTGCTGGCAGAACCGGCCAAGCTCGCGGACATACTGAAGCTGCACGTCGTCCCGGGCCGCGCCGAAGCGGCGCAGGTGCTGCAGCTCGCAGCGGTGGACACCGTTCAGGGCAAGAGCCTGGATGTGGCGACCACCGATGGCGTAATGATCGGTGGTGCGAAGGTGGTTAAGACCGACATCCCGGCGAGCAATGGCGTCATCCACGTGATTGACCGGGTCATCCTGCCCTAGGTCAGGGACGCGCCCCAGGCAGCGCCGCCAGGCGTTGCCGCAGGAAGCGGGTGTCGACGTCGTTGCCGGGTGCATTGATGGCCCGCTCGTAGGCGTCCCGTGCCGCCGCCGTCTGTTCGAGGCGGCGGCGCAGATCGGCTTCCGCAGCGTGGTAGCCGCGGTAGTTGCCGAGCACGCCGGCCAGGGGCAACAGCGCCTGCAGCCCAACCTCAGCGCCTTTCGCGTAGGACAACGCGACCGCTCTGTTCAGAGCGATGACCGGATTGGCATCGAACGCGACCAGCGCATCGTAGAGCAGCGCGATCTGAGTCCAGTCGGTATCATCGTGGCTGTTGCCGGCGCAGTGCAGCGCGCTGATCGCCGCCTGTAGCTGGTACGGTCCCGGTCGGCCCCGGCGCAGGGCCGTTTCCACGAGCGCCGAACCGTCGTCGATCTGAGCGCGATCCCAGTGCGTGCGGTCCTGCTCAGAGAGCGGCACGAAGCGTGCCGGATCCCGGGCGGGCATTCGCGCACGGGTCAGCGTCAACAGCGCCAGCAACCCTTCGATCTCCGGTTCTGCCGGCTGCAGATCCCTGAGCAGCGTTGCCAGTTGCAGGGCTTCATCACACAGCCCCTGCCGCAGGGCGGTGGCACCGGAGCTGGCCGCGTACCCTTCGTTGAAGATCAGATACACCACATCGAGCACGCTCTGGAGGCGCGCCGGCCAGTCAGCGGGACCCGGCACCTCGTAGGGAATTCGCGCCGCAGAAATCTTCTGGCGCGCGCGGACCAGCCGCTGGGCCATCGCCGCATCTTCATCCAGAAACGCACGGGCGATCTCGGCCGTACTCAGCCCGCCCAGAGTTCGCAGGGTCAGCGCGATGCGGGTTTTGGGCGCCAGCGCCGGGTGGCAGCAGGTGAAGATCAGTCGCAGGCGGTCGTCGGGGAGTTCCAGTGCATCCACAGCGTCCTCCATCGGGGTTTCCTCGGCGGCCAGAATCAGCGTCAGATCCTGTGCCCGGTCCGCGAAGCGTCGGTTGCGGCGCAGCCGGTCGATGGCCTTGCGCTGTGCCGTTCGCAGCAACCAGCCTGCCGGGGCCTCCGGCAGGCCGTTGCGCCCCCAGTGCACGAGGGCGGACTCCACTGCGTCCTGCAGCGCGTCTTCTGCCAGCGCAAAGTCGTCGAGCTGCCGGATCAGCGCCGCCAGCAAGCGCCCGCGATCCTCGCGCAGCAGCTTCGCCGCCGCAGCCGCGGCGGCGTCCTGGCCGGGGCCGCTCAGTCTTCGAACTCCACCACCGGCCGCACCTCGACCCGGCCCGTGGCCGCACTGGGAATCATCGCCGCGTAGCGCAGCGCTGTGTCCAGATCCGGTACGTCGAACAGGTAGTACCCGCCGAGCTCTTCCTTGGTAACAGCAAAGGGCCCGTCCATGGTGCTGACCTTGCCGTCCCGGACGGTGATCGTCGTGGCGGTGCTGGCCGGCTGCAGCTCATTGCCGCTGAAGGTGATGCCGTCGGCGCGAAAGCGCTCCTCCATGGCCTGGTACTCCCCAATCAGCGTTTCCCACTCCGGAGATCCGATGGCAGGGCTGTCTTCCGGGGTCGTGTAGATGAGGGCGAGGTAGTTCATGGCGTGCTCCTTGGTGGTTCGATCTCCCTCGCTGTCGAGGGGACGCCCTGAGGACGCCCGGGGAGCGACCATTTCGACATGGGCCGCGAGAATTTTCGATATTTAGCCGTATTTGATCATTTTTCCTTGCCGCGCCCGGTGTGCGCTGTGCGCCGCTGCGTGGTTGCTCGCGCCGCTCACCGATGACCTTGCGTGTGCTTGCCGCCGGGCTTTACACTGCGCGCCCGAAAAATCAGACCCCGATGACGCCTTCCTGCGCGTTGTCCGGTCTCCTTGCTCCACGCGGCGCGTCCGCGGGGGCTCACCCGAAAGGAGAACTCCATGCGACATTATGAAGTCGTGTTTCTCGTTCATCCTGATCAGTCCGATCAGGTTCCCGGCATGCTCGAGCGCTACCAGGCGCTGGTCGAGCGCGGTGGCGGCAAGGTACACCGCACCGAAGACTGGGGGCGTCGTCAGCTCGCCTACAGCATCAACAAGATCCACAAGGCGCACTACCTGTGCATGAACATCGAGATCGACCGGCCGACGCTGGAAGAACTCGAGTCTGCCTTCCGCTTCAATGATGCGGTCATTCGCAACATGATCATCTCCAAGAAGAGCGCCGAGACGGGCAATTCCAAGATCTACGAGGAAGAGCTGAAGGAGCAGGAGAAGGATCGCGAGCGCGAGAAGCGGCGCGAGCAGGAATACGCCCAGCGCCGTGAGGCTGCTGCCGCGCAGAAGAGTGAAGCCGACACGGAGAAAGCAGAATGAGCCGTCGTTTTGGTCGCCGCAAATTTCACCGAGTCAACGTTGATGTCTCCGAGATCGACTACAAGGATCTCGAGCTGCTGAAGCAGTACGTGACCGAGACCGGCAAGATCGTGCCCAGCCGGATCACCGGTGCCAATGCACAGTTCCAGCGTAAGCTGGCGCAGGAAGTGAAGCGCGCGCGGTATCTCGCGCTGCTGCCTTACTCCGACGCGCACCAGTAGGAGGCAAGCCATGAATGTCATTCTTCTCGAAGGTCTCGGCAAGCTCGGCGAGCTGGGCGACGAGGTGGTCGTCAAGGGCGGTTTCGCGCGCAATTTCCTGATCCCGCAGGGCAAGGCCGTGCGTGCCAGCGCTGCCAACCGCAAGCTCTTCGAAGAGCGGCGCGCAGAGCTCGAGCGAGCGGCGTCGGATCGCCTGACGCAGGCGAAGGGCCGCGCCGCGCAGCTTGAGGACCAGACCCTGAGCCTCATGGTCAAGGCCGGGGACGAGGGCAAGCTTTACGGTAGCGTTGGCACCCAGGACATCGCCGATGCGCTGAGCGCCAAGGTCGCGCCCGTCGAGCGCAGCGAAGTTCGCCTGCCGGAAGGCGCGATCCGCCAACTGGGCGAGTACGAGGTCGACATCCAGCTGCATCAGGACGTGACCGTCCAGATCCGGCTGGAGCTGATTGCCGAGTAGCCCTTCCGTGGCAGCCCTGCGTAGCGCGATCGGTGGGATGATTCTGCTGGCGCCTCTGTGCGGTGGCTGCACCGCTGCGGCGGAAGACCCAGCCAGGCCTGAAACGCCACCCGCCAGCGCCGCGCCCGCTGCGCCCATGACGAAGGCCCGGCTGGGAGCGCTGCTGCGGCAGCTCGACCCCGACCTGACCGGCCAGCCAGGCAACTGGGTGGTCCGCGTCCAGGGCAAAGCCGCTCAGGTGATTACCGACGAGCGGGCGGACCGCATGCGCATCATGCTGCCGGTGGACGATGCGGCGCGGCTCGATGAGGACGCGCTCTACCGCCTGCTGCAGGCCAACTTCGAATCAGCCCTCGATGCGCGCTACGCCGTTGCCAACGGCCTGGTCTGGTCGGTCTACATTCACCCGTTGTCGCCGCTCACGTCCCGCCAGCTCAGCCTCGCGTTAGCCCAGACCTACAACGCGGCGGCCACCTACGGGACTACCTTCTCGAGCGGCCTGTTCCAGTTTGGCGGCGGCGACAACCGGGACCAGATCTTCGATGAGATCATCGACCGGGGCGTGACGCTCTAGCCTCACGCCCGGTGGCTGCGCTTACGGCGACAGGTACTCGATGTCTTCGTCGTGGCAGATCTCTTGCGGATCCAGGACCAGGCAGGTTTCGCGGCCGATGTTGTTCAGCTCCGTGCTCTCCCAGATCTCTCCACCGGCAGACACCCCGGGACCCCCGTCATCGACGAACAGGGTGAGCTGAAGCCGATCGAGGCCGTCCCACTGGTAGTTGACCGCCGCCGGAAAGTACAGGCGCTGATCGGCGCCAGCGGCCAGCCCACCGGAGAAGCTGACGGTCTGGGTGTCCTGAACGACCATCTGCGCACCACGAAAGGCCTGGAACACGCCGCGAACCTGAAAGGCGGGGGCGTCCTTCGTGCCGCGATTGGCGACCTTGACCTGCAGTTCGACCAGATCCTGGCTGCCGAAAGCGGCCTTGATGTTGCCATCTACGGCGACCAGATCCGGGAGGCTCAGCCGAATTCGGGGCTCGGTCCTCAGCTCTACGCTCTCGGCTAGCTCTGCGAACGCTTCGTCGAGTAGCGTGCAGTCCGGATCTACCTGGTAGTTGCCGTAGGGGCCTTCCACGATGGTGCAGGGATCGGCGAGCGCGAGGGGCGCAACGCCAAGGGTGCCGATCGCGAGCAGGAACGCTGCGCCGGTGCGGGTTCGGTTGGACATGAGGCACTTCCGTTGACTAGGGGAAGCGCCAAGATAGGGACTTGAGCGGGGGCCTTCTGTCAGCGGCCGGACATAGCGGTTATCCACAGAATCGTTCTTTACCGCCACGCTCTGTTGGGTCCTCCCGAGCGTCTGAAACGGTCCTGTCGGCAGGCAAAACCTCAGTCGTTGCAGGCGCTTGCGCGATCGCCTGGCAGTGGTGAACTTTTTTCTCCCGCAGCGCTTGCACCATCGTGGTGACCCGCTACATTGAGTGCCCCCTCGCGCTTTGCCCGCCCTATGTCCGATCCCACCGACGAACCGCCAGTGCCGGAGTTCTTCCCGGAAGAGGGCGCGCCGGATGATCTGGTGCCGGAAATGGATCCTGAGCTGATCGCCGATGCGGTTCTGCCGGAGCCGGGCCAGGGTGCGGGCCCGGAGCGGCCCCTGCGCCCGGTGAGCGCGCTGAAGGTACCCCCACACTCCGTTGAGGCGGAGCGCTCGGTGCTCGGTGGGCTCATGCTCAGCGGCGAGGCCTGGTTCAACGTCGCCGACAAAGTCACGGCGGACGAGTTCTATCGGACCAACCATCAGCTGATCTTCGAGGCCATGTTCGCCCTCGCGGAGCAGAACCAGCCGCTCGATGCGGTCACCCTCGCGGAGCATCTCGAGAACAAAGGGCTGCTCGAGAAGGCGGGCGGCTACGGCTACCTGGGGGAGCTCACGGAAGCGACGCCGGGCGCCACCAACGTCGCGGCTTACGCCAACATCGTGCGTGAGCGGGCGACCTTGCGGCGCCTGATCGCCGCCCGACGGCATAGGGCGCGCGACATGGAATA
>JBCDIK010000188.1:0-7353 GCA_038749065.1 Pseudomonadota bacterium
CCTGGGTACAGCCTGGATACGGGATCCGGTCTTCCAAACGGAAAAGCGGGGCCAAGGGCCCCGCTCTTCTTCAGGTCAGATCAAATCTGACTTAGGGGCAGTCGTTCTGCGTCCAGCAGATCTGACGGCTCACCAGGGAAGCGCCTTCGAAGCCGCCGTAAGCGGGACGATCCACTTCCATGATCAGGTTGCTGGCGAGAATCGTGCCGCTGATGACCTGCACGCCAATAGCGCCCGTCGCCGGATCACCCGCGTTCGTGGTGACGAATGCCGCGCCGCCTTCCGGAGCCGTCGCGCCTTGGGTCTCGTTGGCGAGCTCAGCAACCCACTCCGCCGAGGAGTCGTAGTCGTCGCTGACTTCGTTCCGGAGCTGCGTGCCCATGGAGAGCTCGGTGCGCAGACGCTGCATCTCGTTGCGGATGAAGCGCACAGCCTGCTCGTAGTGCGTGTTCATCTTGGCGGTGTTCGTGGTCTCGATGTAGTTCTGATACGCCGGCAGTGCCACTGCAGCCAGGATGCCGATGATGGCAACCACGATCATCAGTTCGATAAGGGTGAAACCCTTCTGGATAGATTTCATTTTGACGTTTACTCCGATGTGTTGGTCAAAAGTCTCATGATCGATACCGGCTCCTCGCGTCCGTCGCTCCGTCTGAGCGCCGTTCCGATCGCGCCGCCCCGGAGAGCGAAGGTGCCGCGAATCTTGTACGCAGTAGAGCAATCGCTGTGCCAGTTTGCTTCCACGCGCCTCGCCAAGCCAAAAAGGCAATGAAATTCAGCGAGTTACCTTAGAGTCTAGGCGAAAAACGCGCTCGCGCGAGCCCGAATCCAATCTGTGACGGGTTACTGACAACGTCATTAGGTGACACAGCGCGGCACGTTGTCATGTGACGTATTCGGACCTGCGAAGCGGGCTCCGTTCCCGCAAAGCGATTTAAATCGACACGCGTCAAACAAGATGCACGCCGCCAGACGCTGTCACTGTAGGTCATCCACGGCACGGGGGCGCAGCATCTGTGACTCAAGTCTCGACGCTTTGTGACGCGTGATTAGACTTGGAGCCAGCAGGATCGCTATCGTGACCGATGGATGGACTGCGCCTGCGGGTACAGTCGTCACCGGCTTGTTCCGGAACGAGTCTGCCTGCTGGTATGCATGCCAGAGCGGGGATAGCAGACAGGGATAGCAGATAGGGATAGCAGCAGCCCATGGCCTCCGAACCCATACCACTTAGCGGTCTCGCCCGACGCCTGGTCGAAGAACAGGTGATCGATGCCGACACGGCCGCCCAGGCCAGCGCCGATGCGCGCAAGGAAGGCACGGCCTTCGTCAGCTATCTGGTGCAGAACGGGCTGGCGGAAGCGCGCAACATCGCCGCGCGCGCATCGGAAGAGTTCGGCGTACCGCTGCTCGACTTAACGAGCTTCGATCTGACCAGCATCCCGAAGGATCTGGTCAAAGAGAAGCTGATTCGGCAGCACAACGCGCTGCCGCTGGTGCGCCGCGGGGCGCGCCTCTTCGTCGCCGTATCCGACCCGACCAATCTGCAGGCCCTCGACGAGATCAAGTTCCAGACCGGCGTCACGACCGAGCCGGTTCTGGTCGAAGAAGACAAGCTGTCCATCGTCATCGAGCAGTTCCTCAACGCGACCGAGGACGACGGCCTCGGTGAGCTGGGCGACGATGATCTCGAAGACCTCGACATGGACGCCTACGAGGAGTCCGAGGAAGAAGACGAGGGCAGCGCGACCGACGATACGCCGATCGTGCGCTTCGTGAACAAGATGCTGCTCGATGCGATCAAGGGCGGCTCTTCGGATATCCACTTCGAGCCCTACGAAAAGAGTTATCGGGTCCGCTTCCGGACCGACGGGATCCTGCACGAAGCCTCCAAGCCGCCGCAGAACCTCGGCACCCGCCTCGCGGCGCGCCTGAAGGTCATGTCGGAGATGGACATCTCCGAGCGGCGAGTGCCGCAGGATGGCCGGATCAAGATGAAGCTGTCGAAGACCCGGGCCATCGACTTCCGGGTCAACACGCTGCCGACGCTCTGGGGCGAGAAGGTGGTGCTGCGGATCCTCGATCCGTCCAGCGCGAAGATGGGCATCGAGATGCTCGGCTTTGAAGACGCGCAGAAAGAAATGCTCCTCAGCGCGCTGCACTCGCCTCAGGGCATGATTCTGGTGACCGGGCCAACGGGCTCGGGCAAGACCGTCACGCTCTATACGGGCCTCAACATTCTCAATACCGCCGAGCGCAACATCGCGACCGCCGAGGACCCGGTGGAAATCAACCTGGAAGGCATCAACCAGGTCAACGTGAACCATCGCGTCGGCCTCGACTTTGCCTCTGCGCTGCGCTCGTTCCTGCGCCAGGATCCGGACGTGGTCATGGTCGGTGAGATCCGGGACCTGGAGACCGCAGAGATCGCGATCAAGGCCGCCCAGACCGGCCACATGGTGCTGTCCACGCTGCACACGAACTCCGCGCCGGAAACGCTGACGCGCCTGCGCAACATGGGCGTACCGGCCTTCAACCTGGCGACCTCGGTGAACCTGATCATCGCGCAGCGGCTGGCACGCCGGCTGTGCAACAACTGCAAAGTGGTGATCGACGTCCCGGTGGAATCGCTCCAGGAGGAAGGGTTCACAGAAGAGGACATGTCGACGGGGCTCACGATCTATGACGCGAACCCGGATGGCTGTGAGAAGTGCAGCGCCGGCTACAAGGGTCGTGTGGGTATTTATGAAGTCGTTCAAGTCACCCCGCAGATGGCTCGTATTATCATGGAAGACGGAAACAGCATAGAGCTTGCCAATCAGGCCCGGGAGCACGGATTCAACGACCTCCGGCGCAGCGGCCTGATGAAAGTGATGCAGGGGCTGACCAGCCTCACGGAAGTGAACCGGGTCACAAGCGGGCACTAGCGGACCAAGCAGGAACCTTAAGCCATGGCGGAAAGCGCAGTCTTCATCTGGGAAGGCACGGACAAAGCAGGAAAAAAGACCAAGGGGGAAATCTCTTCGGTCAATCCTGCGATCGCCAAGGCGGAGCTGCGGCGCCAGGGCATCAGTGCGACCAAGGTCAAGAAGAAGAGCGCCGGAATCACGATCGGCGGCGGCGGCAAGATCAAACCCGGCGACATCGCGCTCTTTACCCGGCAGATGGCCACCATGATGAAAGCGGGCGTGCCGCTCGTGCAGGCCTTCGAGATCGTCGCCGACGGCGTCGACAAGCCCAAGCTGGCGGACCTGATCCGCACCATCCGCAACGATGTGGCCGGCGGTAACTCCTTTGCCTCAGCCATTCGCCGGCACCCAGAGTACTTCGACGAGCTGTTCTGCAACCTGGTCGACGCCGGTGAGCAGTCCGGTGCGCTAGAGACCATGCTCGATCGCGTTGCGACCTATAAAGAAAAGACCGAGTCCCTCAAGGCCAAGGTCAAGAAGGCCATGACCTATCCCATCGCCGTACTGGTCGTGGCGGTCATCGTCTCGGGCATTCTGCTGATCAAGGTGGTACCGCAGTTCGAAGAAGTGTTCGCAGGCTTCGGTGCCGAGCTGCCTGCCTTCACGCAGATGGTCATTTCCCTGTCTGAATTCGTTCAGGCGTACTGGATGATGATCGTCGTCGGCGTCTTCGCCGCGATCTTCCTGTTCCAGCAGGCCCACCGGCGCTCCAAGGGGCTCCGCGAGTTCCTCGACCGGCTGTCGCTGAAGATGCCGGTAGCGGGCAACATCATCGAGAAATCTGCCATCGCACGCTACTCGCGGACGCTGTCGACCACCTTCTCGGCCGGCGTCCCGCTGGTCGACGCACTCAATTCCGTCGCCGGCTCCACCGGCAACAGCGTCTACTCGAGCGCCGTGCTCAAGGTGCGCGACGACGTCTCGACCGGTCAGCAGCTCAACTTCTCCATGCGCAACGCCGGCGTGTTTCCGAACATGGTCGTGCAGATGGTTGCGATCGGCGAAGAGGCGGGCGCGCTCGACGACATGCTCGACAAGTCCGCGAACTACTATGAAGAGCAGGTCGACAATGCCGTCGATAACCTCACGGCGCTGATGGAGCCCATGATCATGGCCGTGCTCGGCGTGCTCGTGGGTGGCCTGATCATCGCGATGTACCTGCCGATCTTCCAGCTGGGTGCCGTGGTCGGCGCCTGACGGCGCACACCGGTGGCCCTCGACAACCTGCTCAGCTACGGCGCCCTGGGCGTCGTCTGCCTGGTCTGGCTCGGCCTGTGCGTCGGCAGCTTCTTAAACGTTGTCATCTATCGCCTGCCGGTCATGCTCGAGCGGCAGTGGTCGCTGCAGGCGCGTGTGCAGCTCGCCGCTGACGATGCGGAGATCGAGACCCTGACGGCCGCTGAGGCGGAGCGCGAGCGCTTCGACCTCATGTTTCCCAACTCGCGCTGTCCGGAGTGCGGTACCGCCATCAAACCCTGGCAGAACATCCCGGTGCTGAGCTGGTTGTGGCTGCGCGGCCGCTGTGGCAACTGCGGCACCGCCATCGCCCTGCGCTATCCGGCGATCGAGCTGCTGACCGCTGTGCTGTCCGTCCTGGTGATTGCGACCTTCGGTTTCAACGCGGCCGGCGGCTTCGCCCTGCTGTTCACCTGGATCCTGATCGCGGGCACCTTCATCGACTTCGACACCCAACTGCTGCCGGATCAACTCACGCTGCCACTGCTATGGCTGGGACTGTTCTTCAATCTCGGCCTCTGGAGCTGGAGCGGATTCGTCTCGCTGCCCGATGCGGTCATCGGCGCGATTGCCGGCTACGGACTGCTCTGGGTCACCTTCTGGGCCTTCAAGCTCGCGACCGGCAAAGAAGGCATGGGCTACGGCGATTTCAAGCTGCTGGGCGCCATCGGCGCCTGGCTCGGCTGGCAGGTGCTGCCGGCGACGATTCTCATCGCCTCGGTCGCAGGGCTCATTTACGCGCTGTTCGGCATGATCGTCCGCCGCAAGGATCGCTCCCAGGCCATCGCCTTCGGCCCCTTCCTCGCCACCGGCGGTTGGGTCTGCCTGATGTTCCGTGATACGGTCCTGCGCGTTTTCGCAGGCGGCTAACACCCTTGGCTGATTTCGTTGTGGGCATTACCGGCGGCATCGGGAGCGGCAAAACCGCCGCGTCGGATCGGTTCGCGGGCCTGGGCATTGCGATCATCGACGCGGATCTCGCGTCCCGCGCGGTGGTTGAGCCAGGCCAGCCAGCGCTCGTTGCCATTGCCGAGCACTACGGCGAGCACGTCATCGGTCCCGATGGCAGCCTCGACCGCCGCGCATTGCGCGACATCGTGTTCGCCGATCCCGATCAACGCCGCTGGCTCGAGCAGCTGACTCACCCGCTCATCAATGCCTGGCTGGTCGAGCATCTGGCGGCGGCGACCAGCCCCTATGCCATGCTGGCGAGCCCCCTGCTCGCAGAGACTGGCCAGTCCCGCTACTGCCAGCGCGTGCTGGTGGTGGACGTGCCCGTCGAGCTGCAGGTCGAGCGCACCATGGCCCGGGATTCGAGCGATGAGGCGCAGGTCCGCGCCATCATTGCCGCCCAGGCCAGCCGCGAGGAGCGGCTGGCCATGGCCGACGACGTCATCGTCAACGATCAGGACCTCGCCCATCTCGACCAGGAGGTCGCGCGCCTGCACGCGGACTATCTGCGCTTCGCGCAGGCCGGCGCTGCGCCTGCCGACGACGCCAACCCGTCATGAGTGATGCCGCACCGACGCGCATCGTGAGCTGTCCGACCTGCGGTGCCAGCGCGGCCTGGCATGAGCGCAACGCGCACCGCCCCTTCTGCAGCGAGCGCTGCCGGCTGATCGACTTTGGAGAGTGGGCGAATGAACGACACAGCATCCCCGGCAAGGACGGGGCGGACGAGCTGTACTCGCAGGATCTCGCTGGCTCTGGCGCTGATCCCGACGCTGATCGGGGCTAGCCTCAGCGCACACGCGAACCTCGACGGGGTCGGACACTGGTCGACCTACCTCAACCGCGATATCACCACGCCGGTCCCGGTCGCAGAGCGGCTGACGTGGCTGGCCGCCCAGCAGGGCAGCACCGCGACCCAGACGCGCCTTGAAAACTGCGCGAGCCCCGGCGCCCCCTCGCGCTTTTCCATCGCCCACCGCGGCGCGCCCGCCCTGTTTCCCGAGCACACCCGGGAAGCCTATCTGGCTGCGATCGCCCAGGGCGCCGGGATCGTGGAGTGCGATGTGACCTTCACCAGCGACGGCACCCTGGTGTGCCGTCACGCGCAGTGCGATCTGCACCGCACCACCAACATTCTCGATACGCCTCTGGCCAGCCGCTGCCGCACGCCCTTCACCGGCGCAACCGAGTCAGGGAAGGCAACGGTCGAGTGCTGCGCGAGCGATCTGACCATCACCGAGTTCCGCTCCCTGTGCGGCAAACACGATCGCGCGTTCCCCAGCCACCCGACCGCCACCGGCTATCAGCACGGTGAGCCCCTGGGCCGCAACCAGTATCCCGGCTGCGGCACGCTCATGACGCTGGCAGAGAGCATCGAGCTGTTCGAGCGGCATGGCCGGGCCCACGCGCCGGAGCTCAAGGCGGCCGATGCCGCGCTGCCGATGACGCAGGAGGCCTACGCGGCGGCGCTGATACGCGCTTACCGGGACGCGGGCGTGACCGCAGATCGGGTGTTCGCCCAGTCCTTCAATCCCGCAGACGTACGCTACTGGCTGGCCGAAGAAGGCGATTACGGCGCGAACGCGATCCTGCTCGACAGCCGCGATGCGGCGATCGACCCGGCTGACCCCGCCGATCCGGGCGCGGTCGGCGTCGGCCCCACCTTCGCGCAGCTCAAGGCGATGGGGCTACGCTACCTTGCGCCGCCCATGGCGTACCTGCTACGTGCCCGCAACGGCGGCATTGAAGCCTCGAGCTACGCGCGCGAGGCCCGCGCGGCCGGCCTTGAGCTCATCGCCTGGAGCCTGGAGCGCTCCGGCAGCATCACCCGCAACGTGTTGAAGCACCCGGAGCGGGCCTACTACTACCGCAGCGTCATCCCGGCCCTGAAGAATGACGGCGATATTCTCACTGCCCTGCAGGTGCTGGCGGAAGAGGTCGGGGTCAGCGGCGTGTTCTCAGACTGGCCGGCGACCACCACGGCCTACGCGAATTGCCTGGCCGAGGATCGCTAGGCCTTAAGTGCGGTACTCGGCGTTGATGCGCACGTAGTCGTAAGACAGATCGCAGGTCCATACGGTCTCCTGCGCCGATCCCAGGCCCAGTTCGCAGTGAATATCGATCTCCGGCCGCGCCATGATGCGCGTCGCCTCTGCCTCGTCGTAGCCGGCGTCGACCAGGCCGTTGCGCGCGATGC
>JBCDIK010000189.1:0-7062 GCA_038749065.1 Pseudomonadota bacterium
ACTGGCGCGATGCCGGGTTCGCGCAGCTTGCGGCTCAGGAGCAGGGCGCCGAGCGCAGCGCCCAGGGTGTTTCCCAGTGCGGCCGCGACCTTGGGCGCGTCGAAGAGCAACAGGCTGATGCTGATGTAGGCCAGGAGGTTCGGCAACAGCGCCGCGCGGCCCTGGTGCCAGCACAGGAACAGCGAGATGCCGGCGGCGGGCCACAACGCGATGACCGAGTTCTGGCTGATACCGATGGCACTCGCATACCAGGCCGCGGCGGCGGTCAGCAGGCCGCCCAGCCAGGGCGCCAGGGCGCGTCGAGCTCGTGCGGCCGGCGCCAGGGTAAGGGAGTGTGCCATCGGTTTGCCCGCGGGTATCCCTTCAAGTGTAGGAGCCGCGTTGGCTGCCCTGGCCCGCGCCCTGCGAACCCGGTCACAGTTATGGTGCTGGCGGTCTCAGGCGCTGTTCACGTGATCGTCGAGGACAGCCAGGTAGCGCTGCCGCTGCGCTTCGGGGATCCAGGCAATCTCGAACGCGTTGCGCGCGAGAGTGGCCAGTTCCGCTTTACTGAAATCGCCTTCTTCCTGGAGCGCCAGGAAATTGTCGGTCATGTAGGCGCGGAAGTAAGCCGGGTCATCGGAGTTAACCGTTGCCTTGATGCCCAGCTCGAGCATCCGGCGCAGCTCCTGGGTGGTCAGGGACTGCACCACGAAGCGGTTGGAGACCGGGCACACGGTCAGGCCGATCCCGCGATCTGCAATGGCCTGCGCGAGTTCCGGATCATCCAGGCAGTTCACGCCGTGATCGATACGGTCGACCTGAATCACATCCAGACAGCTGCGGATGTGATCGTGGATGTCCTTTTGATTCACATCGCAGTGCATGGTCAGTTTCAGCCCAGCCTCCCGGGCCCGGGCAAAGACCTCAGCGAACTTCTCAGGCGGGTTGTCCTTCTCATCCGAGTCGAGGCCGACGCCGATGAGCCAGTCCTTATAGGGCAGGGCCAGCTCAAGGTGTTCCATGGCGGACTCTGCGCTTAAGTCGCGCAGAAAACACAGGATCAGATTCGAATCCACGCCCAGGGTGCGGGCCGCTTCTTCCTGCGCTCGGCGGATGCCGCGGATCACCGTCTCGAAGGCCACACCACGGCTCGTGTGCGCCTGGGGATCGAAGAACGGCTCCACGTAGAGCACGTTGTCCTGTTTGGCCCGCTCGAAGTAGCGGTAGGTCAACTCGAAGAAGTCTTCTTCGGTCTGCAGCACGCCCATTGCCGGGTAGTAGATCGCAAGGAACGACGGCAGGTCGTGAAAATCGTAGGCGGCAACCACCTCTTCCGGCGTCTTGTACTCGAGCTCAATGCCGTTGCGCTGGGCCAGCTCGAAGATGTGCTCGGGCTCGAGGGTGCCTTCCAGATGAACGTGCAGCTCCGCTTTGGGCAGAGCGCGAATGAACGCTTCCATGATTGTGTCGCTGCGCCATAAGGTGATGCCCCAATGATTCCCGCAACGGCGCGGAGGCGCAATCAGGAATGCGTGAGCGTCGCCGGCGGTGTGCTCGGCACCGGGCCGCTGTGCTTGCCCCCGAAGCGCCGGGTCCGGGGCAGGGGCCGGTAGCTTGCGACCTCGACGCGATCGCGGCCGCCTTCTTTGGCGGCGTAGAGCGCCTGATCCGTCAGCGCGAGCAGCGTATCGGCATCGACCATACCGCCGCGGAATCGCAGGCAGCCCACGCTCGTAGATACGGGTACCGGCGTGCCGTCTTCTGTGCGCAGCTCCAGCGCGCGCAGGGCCGTGCACAACCGCTCGGCGAGGATGCGCGGTCCGTCCATGGTCGCGTCGACCACCAGCACCGCGAACTCCTCGCCGCCGATGCGGGCCACCACGTCGGCATCGCGGATCCCCTGCTGCAGGGTGCGGGCCGCTTCCTGGAGCACGCGGTCGCCCATGGGGTGACCATGTGTGTCGTTGATACTCTTGAAGTGATCCAGGTCGAGCATCAGCAGCCCCAGGGTCAGGCCGCTGCGGCTGTGGCGTTCCATCTCTAAAGAGAGCTGCTCCATGAAGAAGCGCCGGTTATACAGCCCGGTCAGCGCATCGGTATTCGCCAGCGCTTCGAGCTTCGCGTTCGCTTCCTGCAATGCGGCCTGACTGTCCTGCAGCGCAAGCTCCGCCAGGTGGCGGCGCGTCACGTCGCGCAGGGTTAGCAGCTGGCCATCGTGCTTGCCGTCGACCAGCAAGGGACGCACCTGAATATCCAGCCAGCGTGGTTCGCCGGCGCTGGCCCAGTTGAGAGTGGTCCCGGGCTCTGCATCGCTGCCCGGATCGGCGGTGATGTGTGCGATCAGTTCCGGCGGCAGATGCAGCGCGGCGTTGGCGCCGACCAGCTCGCTGCCGTCGGCGCACAGGTAGGCCGCTGCGACGCGGTTGTAGTCCAGAATGCGATTGTCATTATCGAGTACGAGCAGGGCGTCCTGGACCTGATCGACCACGATGCTGCGGGACACCGGGCGCACGCTCCCAACGCCTTCCCCGGCACCGCGAAAGACCAGGGCTGCGATTGTGCCGGCGATGATCCAGGCCTGCGGCGGCAGGCCCAGCCAGCGCTGGTCCCCGATTCGCGCCAGCGCATCGGCCAGGACCAGCGCGACGGTCCCAGCCATGATGCCGGCCAGTACGCGCCGGCCGCGAGGCGTGCTGACGAAGCGCCAGGTGCTCGCGACCAGGCACAGGAGCGCGAAGGTCCAGGATACGAGCACGGATGCAGGCAGCGCGGTCGTGGGCTGCGACTGATTGAGAATGGCGGCCGCCTCGTTCAGTCCGAGCAGCGCCGGAATGCCCAAGCAGAAGGCGCGCAGCGCCGCCCACTGTGGCAGTGCGAGGTTGGTGTACTGCTTGATGTTGAGAAACAGGATCGGCAGCAGCAGAGCGCTTGCCAGGACGCCGCCGGCAGCGGTCGGGATAACGAGGGCGGTGCCCACCTGACTGAAGACTGGAATCAGGCAGGCACTGGCGACCACGCTCGCCGCGCACAGGCACAGGGCCCGGTAAGCGCGCTGGCCGCTGGCGGCCTGACCGCTGCGGCTGAGCAGGATGGCCGTGGCGAACAGCGTGATGAGTAACAGCCCTTGATACAGCATGGCATGTCTTCCGCACGAACGTGATTCTTTGCAGACATCCGCGCGTTTCGATGGCGTGGCCGGAACAAAAATCCCTGTTTGTCTGACTGCTTCAGTGTCACCGATCGGTGCGATTCGTGTCGGTATTTCGTCACGGGTTGGTGAATCGTTGCATCGTCTCGGTCGCGCCTGTGACCGTTGCCGCAAATCACCATCTCAGGCGGGGCCGAACGCTTAAAGACGCCTGGATGAGCGACACCGGTTGCGTCCGTCAGAGCGGCAAACTCATATACTGCGCGCCAAGCAATGAAGTCGGCCGGGATTCCGATTTATGGGGCAATCATCTTTACAGCTTGAGGCGGTCGTGCTCGCCGCGGGCAAGGGCACACGCATGAAGTCGGCGCGTCCCAAAGTCCTGCACGAGCTCGCCGGGAAACCCATGCTGCATCACGTGCTAGAGCAAGCCTCAGGGCTGGGTGCTCAGGCGACCCACGTGGTCATCGGCAATCAGGCGGAGCAGGTGCGCGCGGCGACTCCGCACGAGGTCAACTGGGTGCTGCAGACCGAGCAGCTCGGGACCGGGCATGCGGTGCAGCAGGCCATGCCCGCGGTCGCCGATGACGCAACGGTGCTCGTGCTTTACGGCGATGTGCCGCTCGCATCGGCAGCGCTGCTCAAGGAAACCGTGGCGGTGGCGGCGACCGGGGTGGTGGCACTGGTGACCGCGGACTTTGCCGATCCAGCACAGCTCGGGCGGATCATCCGCACCGATGGCGCGATCACGGAGATCGTCGAGTACAAGGATGCGAGCGAGCGTCAGAAAGCCATCCATGAGATCAACAGCGGCATTCTGGCGCTGCCGGCGAAGCTGTTGCGCGGCTACCTCCAAGAGATTGAGCGCGCCGGGCCTCAGAACAAGCAGGGCGAATACTATTTGACGGATGTGATCGCACTGGCGGTTCGCGACGGGATTGCGGTGCACGGAATCAAGGCGCCGCAGCCGCAGCAGGTCATGGGTGTGAACGATCGCGTCCAGCTGGCGGAGCTCGAGCGCTACTATCAGCACTCCCTCGCCGAAGCGCTGATGCGCGATGGCGTGACCCTGGCCGATCCTGCGCGTTTCGATCTGCGCGGCGAGCTCACGGTGGGCCAGGATGTGCAGATCGACATCAATGCCGTCATCGAAGGGACCGTGACCCTGTGCGATGGGGTCCGGATCGGGCCCAACTGTGTGATTCGCGATTCGGTGCTCGAGCGCGGCGCCCGGGTCGAAGCGAACAGCACGGTCGATGGCGCGCAGATCGGCGCGGATGCCAGCGTCGGGCCCTTCGCGAGAATTCGGCCCGGCACGGTGCTCGGCGAGCGGGTGAAAGTCGGCAACTTCGTCGAGACCAAGAAGACCAGGATCGGCAACGACTCCAAAGCCAGCCATCTCACCTATTTGGGCGATGCGACCCTGGGCACAGACTGCAACGTCGGCGCCGGTACGGTCACCTGCAACTACGATGGCATCAACAAGCACCCGACGACGATCGGCGATCGCGTGTTCGTCGGTACCAACAGCACGCTGGTCGCGCCGCTCGACCTTGGCGATGACGCCTTCGTCGCGGCCGGGTCCACGATTACCAAGTCCCTTGAAAACGAGGAACTCGGGGTCGGTCGTGGCCGACAGAAAAACATCAAGGGATGGACGCGCCCGGATCGGCGCGACTCCTGACAGGGATCATCGGGTTTAGGAAAGGTTATGTGTGGCATTGTCGGAGCGGTCGGTGACCGTGAAGTCTCAGGCATTCTGCTCGAAGGCTTGAAACGCCTGGAGTATCGCGGCTACGACTCCGCAGGACTGGCGGTGATCGTTGCGGACCAGGGCCGTATTGACCGCCGTCGACAGCTCGGCAAGGTGCAGGCGCTCGTCGACGATGTCGGCGCGATGCCTGTGCTTGGTCGCACCGGCATTGCCCATACGCGCTGGGCAACCCACGGCGTGCCGAGTGAGGCGAATGCGCACCCGCACATGTCCGGCGACAAAGTCGCCCTCGTGCACAACGGCATCATCGAAAACTACGAGGAGCTGCGCGACGAGCTGCGCACGGCTGGCTATGAGTTTGTCTCGCAGACCGATACGGAAGTGATCGTGCACCTGGTTGACCAGGCCTATCGCACGGGTGGTGATCTGCTCGAAGCCGTGCGTACCACCGTGGCGCGCCTCGAAGGTGCCTATGCGCTGGGCGTGATCGCCAAGGATGACCCGGATCGAATCATTGCCGCGCGCGCGGGTAGTCCTTTAGTGATCGGCGTGGGCATCGGCGAGAACTTCATTGCCTCTGATGTGCTCGCACTACGGCCGGTTACCGATCGTTTCGTCTTCCTGGAGGAGGGCGACCTGGTCGAGCTGACCAAGACCAACATGCGGGTCTGGAACAGTGCGGGCGAGAGCGTCTCGCGCAGTAGCGTGCAGGTGGTCATGGGCTCCGACGATGTGGACAAGGGCAACTACCGCCACCACATGCAGAAGGAGATCCACGAGCAGCCGGCGGTGATTCATCGAACCCTCGAAGGGCGCCTGGGCCGCACCGCCGTGCTGGAGCAGGCGTTCGGTGTGATGGCGCCGGAGATCTTCGATCGCGCCAAAGCCGTCACCATCGTTGCCTGTGGCACCAGCTACTACGCCGCGTCCGTCGCCCGCTACTGGATCGAGGAGCTGGCGGGCATTCCCTGCTCTGTCGAGATCGCCAGCGAGTTCCGCTACCGCAAGGTGGCGGTCACCGGCGATAACCTGTTCGTGACGATCTCCCAGTCCGGGGAAACGGCCGATACGCTGGCGGCGCTTCGCATTGCCAAGGACATCGGCTACTTCGCCACAGCCACGATCTGCAACGTGCCGACCAGCTCTCTGGTGCGGGAATCCGACCTGTCGCTCATGACCGAGGCGGGCACGGAAGTCGGTGTGGCGTCGACCAAGGCGTTCACGGCGCAGTTGACGGACCTGATGCTGCTCACCATTCTGCTCGGCCGCCGGCATGGGCTGAGCGCGGAGTGCGAAGCGCAGCTGGTGGCAGAGCTGCATCGGCTCGAGTCCGTCGTCACCGATGTGCTCAAGATGGATGCGCCGATCAAGAAGCTCGCTGAGCGCTTCATCGACAAGCACCACGCGCTGTTCCTCGGTCGCGGCCCCATGTTCCCGGTGGCGATGGAAGGGGCACTCAAGCTCAAGGAGATCTCCTATATTCATGCGGAGGGCTATCCGGCCGGCGAGCTCAAGCATGGCCCGTTGGCCCTGGTCGATGACGATATGCCGGTCATCGCCGTGGCCCCGAACGATGAGCTGCTCGAGAAGGTGCAGTCGAATCTGCAGGAGGTGAAGGCCCGCGGTGGCAAGCTCTTCGTGTTCACGGACTCGGAATCGGGTTTTCGTGAGGAAGAGGGCCTGACGGTCATGACCGTCCCGCAGGTGAGCTCAGCGCTCTCGCCGATCGTGTACGTGATCCCCCTGCAGCTGCTGTCCTATCACGTGGCGGTGCTCAAGGGCACCGATGTGGATCAGCCGCGGAATCTGGCCAAGAGCGTCACGGTGGAGTAGCGCCACCGCTGGCAATTGCTTCGCAATAGCGGTTTGATGATCCGCGAAGACGCGAGACGAATCAGGCTGGCGGAATGGACGGACCTCACGATCTTGGCGGCACCCTGGGCCACGGCCCGGTGCAACGCGACGAGCCGGCACAGCCGCTGGCCGAGCGCTGGCACGGTCGCGTGTTCGCCATGATGCGAACAGCCTTTGCCCACGGCGTCGCGCGCAACACCGATCAGTTTCGTCACGCCATCGAGCGGCTGGATTCGGACGCCTACTTTCGTGACGGCTACTACGGCCGCTGGTTGTCTGGCCTCGAAACCCTTTGGCTGGAGTCCGGCACCCTGTCCCGGGATGAGCTCGATCGTCGGACCCGAGCACTCGGCGGGTCTGCCCG
>JBCDIK010000190.1:0-6966 GCA_038749065.1 Pseudomonadota bacterium
CCGATGCGCTGCTCGAGCGACTGCTGCAGCTGGATCAGACCATCAGCAGCGACGCCGAGCAGCCGAGTCTGGTGGGCGTGCGGCGTGCACAGCTACAGCTGGCCGTAGTACTGGAAGTGCTGGGCAATCTCCCGAGTCAGGGCACGTTCGCCCTGGAGCGCCAGTTGCTGAGCCAGTGCGCGGTATTGGCTGAGCAGGTAGTAGGAGGTGCGCGGGTCCCGGGCGTTGATGCTGGTGCGTAGATAGCTGTTGAAGGCCTGCAGGCACAGGCGCTGAAGCGGTACCGCGGTGCCGAGGGGCTGCTCAGCGGCCAGTTCCCGGGTCCGGATGGCGATGACCTGAGCGACGTCGCGCATGCGCGGCACCGCCTGGGCGAAGAGCGCGGTCAACTGCCGGAACAACTTCAGCTCCAGCCACAGGCCTTCCTGATTGATCCCGCTCAGCGCATCGGCCTCGAGCGAGATGAAGTCAGGGTCGCGGTGCAGGGACTCATCGAGATTGAACCAGGATGCCGGCAGGTTGGCGCGCGCAACCCGGTACTCATGGAGCAGGCCAAAGAGCGCCTGGGAGGCCGCCAGGGCCACGCTGCGCTCGCTCTGCTCGATCGCCTTGTGGGCAACGTCCTGCAGATCCTCCACGGTGCGGCGCAGCAGCCGGCGTGCCGCTTCCCGAGACGCTGGCGCATCGGCGCTGCGCAGCGCACCCAACGCGTTGGTCGACAGCTGCGAGATGATGGCGACCGGCGAGATGAAATTCAGAACGTAGGTGAAGTAGGGCAGCAGCAGGATCAGGCACAGACTCATCGCGCCCAGGGCCAGCCACTGGCTGGCGGCGGAGGCGGACCCCATGGCCGTCGCCCAGATGCAGAGCACGGCGGTGCCCGCGAACAGGCTGAGGATCAATCGGTTGGTGCGTGCGCGCAGGAACAGCGCGGTGATCCGATGGCTGTAGCGCGTGGCCGCCAGCTCGACCACAATGGCGACCACCGTAATCGCGATCGCGAGCACCGCTGCCATGATCTCCCCGGCGTTGCCCAGGACTTCCGCCAGGGCCGGTGCCGGCGCCATCAGGCCCGGGAAGAGCCGGCCCAAGCCCCAGCCCAGTAACAGTAGCAGTAGCGCCAGCGAGGCGATCAGCAGCGCCTGGCCCAGGGGAAAACTCGCTCGCAGGGAATGCGCGCGTACACCGTCTTCGGTGTGTGCAGGAGCTGTGGGTGCAGTTGCTGTGTCTGGCATCCGGCAAGCGTTGCATCAACGCAGCGGCACAATCAAGGCGAACGATCGGACTGCGCGCCAGTGAACTGGCAGGCGTTGCCCTTCGTCACCGGCGCGGCGGGTGCGCGCATGGGTCTGGCCCCGATTGCCGTGGCGCAGTGGTTGCCACTGTCGATCAGCGCGCAGGAACGCGCTCGCAAGGCGAGACTGCTCGAAGACCACCCGCATCTGGCTGCGGGTCGCTGTGGCGGCGATCCAGCCCTCACCGATGCCGCCGCGATCGCCATCAGCAGCGCCGAAGACCAGCTCGAGGTCATGGTCGGCGCGCTGCATCCAGTGCCCTCGGCTACTGCGCAGTCAGAGCTGCCGCTGGCGCGCGCGGCGCTCGCAATTCCCGATGACCTGTGCCTGATGATGCGCGATGGCCCTGGCCAGCCTTATCGGCTTGTCAGCGCTTGTGTTTGCTCACCGTCGTACTGGTCGTTGCCGCAAATGCTCGGGCGGTCCCTGACAGCGCTGCACGGCGCGATTCCTGATATGACGGAGCCGTTGCAGGCGCGTATGAGGCACTTCTTCGATGCGCTGCCTGCGGACGCGGTGTTCGAGCGGCGCAACTGGTCCGTGCACGGCAGCGGTGAGCGCTGGCAGCCGGCGCCAGCGCCAGCGCAGGAAGATCTGTCGACCCTGTGGCTGCGCAGCGAACGGCAAACGCTGCGTCGACTCGCGGACCATGTGGTGTGCTTCACCATTCGGGTCGAGCTGGCACCGATTGAGGCGCTTGAGCGCCAGGAACGGGTCCGGGCTGCGCTGGCGCGGGTGGTCGCCGGTCTGTCGGGTCCGACCCTGGCCGCCTTCGGCGGCCCCCGTAAACAGGCGCGGCTGCTCCAGGTGCTGGGCTCCTTGTGACCCACCCCGGGCGGCTGTGATGCGAAACGCTCCTGGGGGTGGGCCCGCGTCGTCAGGTCGGTGACCGACACGGCCCGCACGGCTGCCATCCTTCTGACGCAGCGTTGCGGGTGAATGTGCGTTCACGCACAGAATCTGTCATCCCCTGTGCCTATCGTGAATTCGACGATCAGTGAAACCGCTCACAGGATGTGAGTGCGCCGGAGCCGCCCGGGGTCCCGGCCAAGTGATGGAGCGATAGGGATGACAACCGCGGTCTCAGGAAAGCTGCCGAAGGTGCTGCTTTCCCTGTTGATGATGGCGCTGGCGATCGCCTTGCTGGGTTCGTTGCTGCTGCTATCCAGTAACCCGAATCAGACGGAGTATCGGAATGCCGATACGGCGCTGAGATATCTGCAGGACGTCACCGACGCCCTCGCCCAGTCGCTCGATGTGGCGGTGCGCCCCGAGCTCGACGTGCGAGAGGAACTGACAGAGGTCGCCCGGGCCTTCGGCGCGGCCAGCAGCTCCTTAGGCTCGGATCTCGGCGAGATCTACCGGGAAGAAGCGCCCCGGCAGCAGCTGCAGCGGATGCTGATGCGCGGCTTCAATGCCATCGATCAGGACCAGCAGCAACTGGCGGATCCCGGCACTGTCCGTGCGTTGCGAGATGAAGTCACCGCCCAGACGGCGACGCTGGAAGAAACTCTGGTCGCGCTGGCACAGCGCCAGCACGAGCTGGCTGATGCGACGGCAACCTTTGCCACGCGCAGCCGGACCATGGTCAACGACCTGCGTGACCGTAATCGCAACGCGCTCGCGGACGAGACGTTCCGCTTTGATCAGCTCGTGCAGGAGCAGCTGGAAGCCCGAGAACCGATCGACCTGACGGTGATGGACCGGGTCGTGGACAAGATACGGGCGGACAGCGCGCTGACCGATGACAATCGTTCCGCGCTCGAAGCGCTCGTGACCGAGGCTGAGCGACTGCGAGATTCACAGATGGCCACGATCGAGCTGGCCCAGGCGACAGAGCTCGGGACCCTCGGCTCAGCCATCGAGCGCCTGCGGGATGCGGTCACCAGCGACTATCTGGCGCTGCTGTCGGTCGTCAACGAGGCGCGCATTCTGCTCAACATCTTCACCGTCCTGCTGCTTGGGGTATTGGCTTACTTCGGATTCCGCCTGAGCCGATCGTACTCAGCACTCGAGCACTCGCACGACGACCTCGAGCAACGGGTGCAGGAGCGCACTGCGGATCTCGAGAAAGCCATGCTGGAGCTCAAGGAATCGCAGGTGCAGCTGGTTCAGGCCGAAAAGATGTCCTCCCTTGGGCAGCTCGTGGCCGGGGTCATGCACGAGATCAACACGCCGCTGCTCTACGTTCAGAGCAACACCAGTGTCACCGCCGAGATGGTCGAAGACCTCAAGGGCTACATCGACGCGACTCTGCCGCTGGTCAAGGCCGCAAGCCCCGAAGAGGTCGAAGCCGCCATGAAGGCGCTGGTCAGCCAGCGTGAGGCGCTCGAGGCGGAGCTGGTGGACGATAGCGTTGGCGAGATCGTGACTCTGTCCCAGGACAGCATCGAGGGGCTCAACCAGATCAGTGAGCTGGTGCAGTCGCTCAAGGACTTCAGTCGCCTCGATCGTGCTGCAGAAGATCGCTTCGATGTTCGCGAGGGCCTGGAGAAGACTCTGACCATCACCCGCAACATGCTCAAGTATGGAGTTGAAGTCGAGAAAGACTTCCAGGAAGTCCCGGATATCTTCTGCGCGCCTTCGCGGATTAACCAGGTGTTCATCAACCTGGTCACCAACGCGGTGCAGGCGATGGACGGCAAAGGCACCTTGCGACTGGAGACGCGCAGTGTGGATGACCGCGTCGAAGTCACTGTGGCAGATACCGGCTGCGGTATCCCGCAGGAGAACCTGAACAAGATCATGGACCCGTTCTTCACCACCAAGCCTGTGGGGCAGGGCACCGGTCTCGGTCTATCGATCGTGCACAAGATCGTACAGGAGCACGGTGGCCGACTGGATATCGACTCCGCCGTCGGCAAGGGCACGCGCATCACCTTGAGTTTCCCCCTGCGAGCCGGTGCGACCATCGCCGCTAATGCGGAGGAGGCCGCCTGATGCTCACTGCTGTAGATAACACCCCGCGAGCTGCTGCCCCGGGGGTCGTTCTGTTCGTCGATGACGAACGGCGCGTGCTGACTTCCATGAAGGCGATGTTCCGCAAGGGCTATCGTGTGCTGACCGCCAACTCCGCGCAGGAAGGCCTCGAGATCATCGAGCGCGAGTCTGTTGATGTCGTAGTCTCGGATCAGCGTATGCCCGGCATGACCGGCGTTGAGATGCTGACGCTGATCAAAGAACGCTCGCCTTACACCATGCGCCTGTTGCTGACCGGCTATGCCGATCTCGAGGCGGTGGAAGCCTCCATCAATGATTGCGAGGTGTTTCGCTACCTGATGAAGCCCTGTCCACCAGATCAGCTGCGTGGTGCGGTGGCCCAGGCATTGGAAGCGGCGCGCGCCGGTTTACCGGAGGAGACGGATGCCACCGCAACCCCGCCCAGCGCCGAGGTGGTCGTGCTGCACGGTGGCATTCCTGCCCCGGCCGAGGATCGCTCCGCGAACGAGGCGCGCGCGCCAGCGCCGGCGGAGCCGCCGGTCGCCCGGATTGCCGATGATGAGAAAGTCGACGCAGGGTCCCATCCGGCACCAAGTAACGACGGTCGCTGGAGCGAGGCTGAGCCTGCGGGCGCGACTGCGGGCGCCGAGCGGGTCGATGTGTTGGTCTTGAGCGATGATCCGGTACTCCTCGAGTCGATCTGTGATGCCGCCCAGACCCTGGAAGATGAAACGCAGGTGCATCGCGCGAGCGACGTGTCCCAGGCCCTCGACATGCTGGCCAGCGAGCCCATTGGCGTGCTCATCACCGATATCGCTGTGACCGAAGACGAAGTCACGGCGCTCACCAATGAACTCAAACGCGAGGTGCCCGCGCTGGTCACCGTTCTGGCGGCTGAGCGCAGCGACTCTGGCCTGCTGATCGACCTGATCAACCACGGGCAGGTCTTCCGCTTTCTGCTCAAGCCCATCCCGGTGGGCCAGTGTCGGCTCTGGCTGACGTCAGCGCGGCGCCGGCACCTGGAGATGGCGGGCTCTGAAGCGCAGCGTCTGCGTTACCTGCCGCAGTTCGAAGAGGCGGCCGAAGACGCGGAGAAGGTGGATCCCGTGCCCGTAGCGAATGTCAGCGTCACCGCTGCGACCGTCGAGCCCGAGTCGGACAGCACCAGCGTTGAATCCGACGATCACTCCGTGAAGGGCATTCGCAGCCGTATCGGGGCGAGCCTGGGACGGCTGAAGTCGCGCTTCTCGAAGTGGGGGCGTCGCGATGGATAGCGTCAGCACGGCGCCGGAGATCGCGCCACGCAGTTTGCTCAGCAGCTTTGGCATTGCCTCGTTGGTGGTCGTGCTGGGGGTCGCCAGCGCCTGGGTGGTGCTGAAGGCGTCCTCTGAGCAGACCGTTGCCGCGCTGCCACCGCTCCCGAAGTTTGCCTGGGCGCAGTCGGCGATGGTGACCAGCAACGAAGAGTTGACGCTGCTGGAGCGCGCGGAAGCGGCGTTCGCAGCCGGCCGGGTCGCGGCACCGGAAGACGCCAGCGCGTTTCATTTCTACAGTATGGCCGTTGCGGAGACTGCCGACGACGCGGAGGCGCAGGCCGGTCTGACCCGAACGATCTCCTACATGATGGGCTTGGCGGAAAACGCGGTGTTCCGCAATGAGTGGGGCAAGGCGGAGGGCCTCGCGCGGCAGATCCTGGCGGTGACGCCCGAGCATGAGCAGGCGGGCAATCTGCTCACGCGCACGCTGCGCTTTCAGAAAATCGAGCAGCTCACGACGCAGGCGGCCGGGCATCTGGCTCGGGGCCAGCTCGATTCGCCAATCAGCAACAACGCCGTCTCCACCTACCGTCGCATGCTGCGGCTGGATCCGGGCAACGTGGTGGCGGTGCAGGGGCTGGAAACCGTCGCCGGGCGCTTCCTGGCCAATGCGCAGACCGCGGCCTTCGCCGGCGACCTGGCCGCGGCAAAGGACTTTATCGGCCGCGCGCAGGCCGTCAGTCCGGAGCACTCGGACATCAAGCGAACCCAGAAGATGCTCGCGGACTGGAATCAGGTCAACCGCGACCAGGCGATGCAGAAACAGCTACTGGCGGCCGCCGATGCCCTGCAGGAGGACCGGCTGATCGGCGAAGGCGGTGACAACGCGCTCGCGCTCTACGAGAAGGTGCTCGCGGCGGATCCGAAGTCGGAAGCCGCCACCCGCGGTAAGCAACTGGTCGCCGAGGCCCTGGTCGATAAAGCCTGGACGCAGCTTCGTGCCGGTGAACTCGACTTGGCGAACACGACCATGGGCGATGCCCGCCGCGCCGGCGCCAAGGCCAGCGCGCTGCTTGAGCTCGAAAAGGAGCTGACCTATCAGACGACCCTCGCCAATGCGCGCGAAGGCCAGTTCGACAAAACGCTCCCGGTTTCAAGCCTGAAGGTCATCCGCCGCGAGAGCCCCGAGTATCCGAAGCTCGCGTCCAAGCGTGAGATCGATGGCTGGGTGGAAGTGGTTTTCACCGTGTCCGTTGAGGGCGAGGTCGTGGATGCCACGGTGCACAAAACCAGCGAAGCGATGTTCAACCGCAGCGCGCTGCAGGCCATCAAGCGCTGGCGCTTTGAGCCCTTGGGGGCTAATGAGCGGCTGGTGCGGGGGGGGTGGGGGGTTCGGTTGGCCTTTCGGCCTTATGGGGTGGGCTTGGGTGGGGTGGGGGCGGCAGGCCGGCTGACTCGCCGGCGCCGCTCCGCGG